>CALUQD010000017.1 GCA_944322825.1 Candidatus Avelusimicrobium pullicaecorum | reverse complement strand
GCGGATAAAGTGCCAGTATTTGCGCGCGGAGTTGACGTCGCGGCAGATGTTGCCCACGAGTTCGGCGTAAATTTTGGTGGCGGTATCAAAACCGAAAGAAGTTTCGATTTGTTTGTTTTTGAGGTCGCCGTCAATGGTCTTGGGTACGCCGATGACGCTGATGTCCACCCCTTGTTGTTTGAGGTATTCGGCAATCACGCAGGCGTTGGTGTTGGAGTCGTCCCCCCCCACCACGACGAGCGCGTCCATCTTGTTGGCGATTAAATTGTCTTTGGCGGCTTTTAGCTGTTCGTCGGTTTCGATTTTGGTGCGGCCGGACTGGATTAAATCAAATCCGCCGGTGTTGCGGTATTCTTTCATTAAAGCGGGCGTGATTTCCACCCATTTGTTGTCTACGATGCCGCTGGGGCCGCCCAAGAAGCCAAACAATTTGTTTTTGGCGTTGGCTTTTTTGAGTCCGTCCAAAAGGCCGCCGATGACGTTGTGGCCGCCCGGGGCTTGGCCGCCCGAGAGCACCACGCCTACGCGGATGGCTTTTTTGCAAGCGGCGGAGTTGGCGCCTTTTACAAAGGTAATTTCCGGCAGGCCGTAGGTGTTAGGGAAAATCCGTTTAACGGCGGCCTGGTCGGCTACGCTTTTGGTGGCTTTGCCGAGTTTCGGCTTTACCGAAGCGGGGCCTTTTTTTAGAATAGCGGGGAGCGCCGGCTGAAATTGGCAGCGGTGCCGCTGAAGTTGGGAACATTCGCATTTAACAGTGCGTTTAGTGGACATTGTCATCTCCTTACAAAATGAAAATCCTTTATTTATTATACCAAATTCCTTACGCGTAAGAGGGCAGCGTGCACGGGCGGGGCAATCAGAAATCAAACTGCAGCTGCCGGCCGTCGCGCGCGGGCGGTTCGGGCGGGTTGGAAAGCGTCAGCCCGATGAGGCGTACTTTGCGGGCGTGTAAATCGGTTTGTTCCAGCAGTTTTTTGCCGGCGGTAAAAAAGTCGGTTTCCGACAGGAGAACCACGTCAAAAGTCTGCGAGCGGGTAATTTGTTTAAAGTCGGCAAATTTTAATTTGAGCGTAACCGTCTTGCCGCGCAAGTTCAGCTTTTCGGCGTGCTGCCAGGCTTTTTGAGCCATTTGGGCCAGTGCGGCAAGCAGGGTGGGCAGGTCGTTGGTGTCTTGGGCGAAAGTCGTTTCCGCACCGGCGGATAAATGCTTGCGGTTGGGCTCTACGGGCCGGTCGTCTATGCCGCGGGCGTAACCAAAATAGGCGTGGCCGGCTTTGCCAAAATGACGGACTAATTCTTCTTCGGTTTTTTGGCGCAGGTCGGCCCCGGTGTAAATGCCCAGGCGGTGCATTTTTTCGGCGGTTACTCTGCCAATGCCAAAAAATTTTTCCACGGGCAGTTGGGCCACAAACCGTTCCACATTTTTGGGCGCAATCACAAAAAGGCCGTTGGGTTTTTGATAATCCGACGCGATTTTGGCCAGCATTTTATTGACGGATACCCCCGCCGACGCCGTCAAGCAGGTGCGCTCCCAGATGAGCTGTTTTATTTCTTTGGCGGCTTGGGTGGCGCTGGGCAGGTGCGAAACATCCAGGAAGGCTTCGTCGATGGACAGCGGTTCCACCAGCTCAGTATATTGGCGGAAAATGGAACGAATATGGCGCGAAATATGTTTGTATACATTCATCCGCGCCGGGACAAAAATGAGCCCCGGGCACAGCTTTTTGGCGCGCTGGGCCGCCATAGCGGAGTGTATGCCGTAGCGGCGCGCTTCGTAGCTGGCGGTGGCCACCACGCCGCGCGGGCCCGCGTGGCCGACGGCAATCGGCTGTCCGCAAAGGGCCGGATTGTCGCGCTGTTCCACGGCGGCGAAGAAAGCGTCCATATCTATATGAATGATTTTGCGCACAGGCATAGGCGGCTCCACGAAGTATATTGTAGCAATTCGGCCGCAAACGGGAATAAAACAGGCCGGCCGTTTTGCCCGCAGCCATAAAAAATTGCCGACATTAAGTAAAATGTCAGCAATTTGGTCATTATTAAGAAGATAAAAATACCCCCAATAGGAATCGAACCTATATCCCCTGCTTAGAAGGCAGATGCTCTATCCATTGAGCTATGGGGGCCAAATCGTCGTAACGCAACGGGAACGAACCGTTCCCACTTTTCCGCCGGGGTTGATGAACCGCCGGTTCGGGTTTCTTTTTCATATTTTACATAATTACAAAAAACTTTTAAAGACCCTCTAACACAAAATATCGGTTATCAATCGCGTTTCAAAGCCGTATAAGGGAAAAGAAATCTCCTCGGTTAGGGCCGCCAACCCCAACCGCAAATTTGCTATACTGTACCTACCATAGAGAGTGTACGAGGGACAAGCCCGACGACTACACAGCAACCTGCCCTGCGGGTAAGGTGCTAATGCTTGAAAGATGGGTACCGCGGATTGGAACCCATCTAGGCGATGGGTTTTTTCATTTTACGCTCCTGTGGAATTTACCCAACGGAGCTTATTATGAAAGTACCTTTTTCCTTGCAAGATTATCCGCTGTGCAAACAGCTGGAGCACCTTGTTTATCATCCGGCCGATCCTTTGTACAACGGCTTTATCCTTACCGGGGACAGCATCGGCCGCAAGGTGGCCCTGCGGCGGCTGCAGGCTGCACTGGCCGAGCGATATCCCGCCCGCGAAGTTTTATACTATACCGCCGCGCAATTAACCGCTTTTATCCTGTCTTCGCCCGCGGTGTTTTTACAGCGCTTTTATCAGCTGCACCCGGATTTGTTGTGCGTGCTGGCGGAAGACGTATCGGTTGACGAACTAAACGCCTGCGAACAAGACAAGCTGGCTTTGTTTTTAAAATCGCTGACGCGGCAGCGCATACAGGTGGCGGTTTCCACGGAAATCAGCGCGCGGATGGGAGATAAATACGCCCCCTATTTGACGGGCGAACTGTGGAGCTGGTTTAATTCGGGCAAAGACTATCGGTTGCCGCACGGGAAAATTCTGTCTTTGGAACGCGTCGACGCGTTGAGCTTAACGGAAGATGCAAAACAATGCCAACTTTTTTCTTTCTTTAGGGCGCGGAAGTATCCGTCGGCGGGGCTGCCCAAAGGCGTTTTGTGCCGAGAACCGGCCCGCTCGTACAGCCGGAGTATGAACGCCAAAATCAGTTTAATCGGGCGCGGCGTATTTTACGAAAGCTGCCAACTTTTCCCCCGCGCGGTTTGCCCGGTCTGCCGCGCGGCGGAAATGGTTTTGTATGAATGTAGTACCGCCTGCCGCCCGGCGCGTTATTGCTTAAAATTCTGGTGTCCGTGCTGCCAAGAGCGCTTTGCCACCGGCCGTATGCCCGGTTATTTTAGCGAAGTCCAAAAGTATGCCGCCGCGCGGTTAAACCGCGTCCGCGGCCCCAGGGGTACGGCGGCCGGTATGGGGTATTTTGAAAGGGCGTTTTGAAAATTCCTCGACGATAAAAGGGCGGCTTAAGAGCCTGCGGCGCAAGGAGCGGCCCACAAGCGGCCAAGACGCATAAAAACGCGGGTGTAAAAATGCCAAAAAAAGATAGCTTTTTGCCCGGGAAAATTGTATAGTGGAAAGACCTAACTGGGGAGGCGCATTTTATGAAGAAATTATTACTTGCCTTGTGGATGCTCTGCTTGACGGTTTCCGGCTGGGCGCAGCCAAACAAATTGCCTGCGGTCGCAAAAGCTGTGCTCAAAAGCGGCGGGAAAGCCGCGGCGGCGGCGAATGTATCCAGCAAAATCTACCGGGCCAACTATGTGCTGACCAGCCAAAGCCTCAGCGCCTTGACGCAAATTTACGCTCAGCAGGTTGCTCAAACGCTGATAGACCCCGCCTTAAAGCAAGCCGTTCGGATGCAGGTGCTGGAACAACTGAAAGCACAATCCGCCGAAAATTTAGCCGCTTTAAACGCCCAGCTGAGCAAAGAATACGCCCAATGGGCCGATGTCCTGCTGCGGGAGCGCAACCCTAAATTCCTGCCGAAAAAGGATTCTTCCATCCCGGGCGTGCTGGCCGTTTCCCCCGATCCCAAGAAATACCCGCATATGACGCTGCGCTTTTACCGGGAGTGGATTGACACAATTCCAAAAATAGGAGAATTGCCGGAAGAATTTACCGGATTAATAAACGCCCTCGGCAAGCGGCTGGAAACCATAGAAGTGGAAATGAATTATCAATACACCCAATTGACAACAGCCAAAAAACAGCTGGCGGGGCAGGACGATGTTGAAATAAAACGTTTTTACCGCAAACAGCTGATGGGTGCGTCGCGCCGGTTGGTGAGCTTATCCAAAGAGGCCGGGCAGTGTTTGGCGGATATGGTATCGCTGCTGAATTTGTATCCGTCTGTTTTTCGGGATTCGCTGTTACTGTTGGCGGCAAAAATCGATAACTCGCTGCAAACGGAATTTAACGATTACTTGCGCGCCAGAATCAACATTCCTTCCCAACGCGCGCCAACCGTCAAGAACCGGCCGATGGGCTTTATCCCGCCCACCCAGCAGAAAACGCCGGATATCCCCCATGGAACCACGTTTACCGGATACAAATAATCATCTCCCCGCTTTGGCGGGGATTTTTTTGCCTTATTTTAAGGATACAAAATGCTAAAATAATAGGAACTGTCGTTAAGGAGTTTTTGTATGGTCAAAAATTTATCGTTTTCGTATTCCAAAATGGGTATGTACCAGGAATGTCCCCAGAAGTACAAATTCCGCTACGTACATATGCTGCCGGAACAGCCCAAATCCTATTTCGCTTTTGGAACCGCCCTGCACGAGGTGATGGAGTATATCTACAATCCCGCCAACGCCGCATTTCCCACCCTGGCGCAGGCGTTGGATTATTTTGAAAAATACTGGAATAAAACCTCGTTTGAACAAAAAGGTTACGCCTCGGCCGAAAAAGAACTGGCCGGCTACGCCGAAGGGCGCCGGATTATTGAAGCCTATTACGCCAAGTATGCCGCGTCGTTTTTTCATCCGCTGTCCGTGGAAATGAAAAGCACCCTGGAAATGGACGGCCTGAGCCTTATCAGCATTTTGGACCGCATTGATTACCTGGGCGACGGGAAAATTAAAATTTTGGACTATAAAACCGGCAAAGCCGTTCCCAATACGCCGGAGCAATTATATATGTACCAGAAAATAGCGGAAAATTCCCCCACTGTCAAAGCGCTGGTGCAAAAGCAGGATCCGGCGGCAAAAGAGTTGCGCGTGGGGCAGCTGAGCTTCTACCATTTGCCGACGTTGGAAGAAGTAACGTTTGAGCGCGTGCCGGATAAAGAAATTTTTACGTTTTGGCAAAGAGTCTTGCAAGTGGCGGACAATATCCGCGCCGGCAAATTCGACCCTACCCCCGGCGAAAACCAGTGCCGCTGGTGCGATTACCGCAACCTCTGCCCGGTGTTTACCGGCAAAGATTACGACCCCCTGGGCGCCAAAACCGCGCCGCGCCCGGCGGCTGTCCCGCCCGCGCCGGAACCCGCCAGCGAGCAGGATGCGTTAAGCCAAAAAATTGACCGCTGCGGGGCTTTGTTGGAAGAAGCCAAGCACCTCCAGCAGGAAATCATCGCGCTGATGCGCAAAAATCATTTCGAGCGTCATTTCGGCAAACAGTTCAAAGCCGAGCTTTCCCGCGTGGAAAAATTGGAATTTACCGATAAAGAAAAAGTGGTAGAGCTGCTGCGCACGTTAAAACTGCTGGCCAAAGTGTTGGTGCCCACGCAAAGCACCGTGGCGGGGCTTTTGGCGGATGCGTCCGTCCCGGCCCAGGCCAAAGCGCAGCTGCAGGCGTTTGCCCGCAAAACGGAGGAAGAAAAATTAAACATTGAAAAGGCGGATTAATTTATGGCTGTGCACAAAAAAGACTTTCGTGTAAAACTCTCTTTGTTTTTTGTTTTGGCCGCGGCCTTGCTGCTCAGCGCCGCCCGTTTGGCATTGTTTTTGCTGAACCGTGACTTTTTCGCTTCGCTTTCCGGTGCGGAGCTTTTTTCGGCGTTTTGTAACGGGTTTCGGTTTGATTTCGCTGTGATTGCCCTTTTTATGGGGCCGGTGATTTTCCTGCTGAACCTGCCTTTTAAATCCCCCCGCTGGGTGAAATGGTGGACGGGGGTGTGGCTGGCGGAGTGGATTGTGATGGCAGGCTTTTTGATTGGAGATTTAATTTACTTCCCCAAAGTAAACCGCCACATCGCCGAAGAAATCATCCAGCTGACGAACGACTGGGGTTTTATCCTTTCCTATATGCTCACGCAGACCTGGCTGCCGCTCTTTTTGTTGCTGGGCTTATTTGGCGTTGCGGTGTGGGGCTTTTCCCGCTTTACGGACAAGCATTATCAGGCGCGTTCCTGGGGGATTGGTAAAAATGCCGGTTTATTGCTGGGAATTGTTGCCTTGTGTGTGCTGGGCATCCGCGGGCATTTGGGCGGCGGCAAGTCGTTGGGCGTGGCGGACGTATACAATTATACATCTTCCCCGGCGGGCTCGGTGCTGACGCTTAACGGCGTGTTTACCGCCTACCAGGTGGGCCGCAAAGGAATGGTGGATGTGAAAAACCCCTACCCGCCGGAGCAGGCCGTTCAGAAAGCCCAGGAGCAATTTGTTTCGCGTGACGAAAAATTGCCCGATGTTAATTACCCCCTGATGCGCCAGCGAAGCCCTGCGGCCAAATCCGAAAAACAATACAATGTGCTCATCGTCTTGCTGGAAGGCTGGCACCCCTACTATGTGGATGGTCTTTCCCACCACAATTTTGGGGTAACGCCCGTTTTCGACCAGATTATCAAAGACGGCGTGGTGTTTACCAATGCCTATGCGGTGGGTCAGCGCAGCATTGTTGGGTTTGGGGCCGTGTTTGCGGGGCTGCCGTGGGTGCCGGGGCTTCCGTCGTTTGGTTATGGCTTGGAACTGGCGGCTTTATCGCCGATGCCGCGCCACTTTTCCGAAGCGGGCTACTATACGTTTTTTGCTCAAACGTCACACCGCAGTTCTTACCGGCTGTGTGCGTTGGCTTCGTATCTGGGCGCCCAGGAAAGCTACGGCTGGGAAGATATCCCCCAGCTGCTCCCCTATAAAGAAGAAGCGCCTTTCGGCTACGATTACGATTTGATGATGTTTGCCGCGGACAAAATTAAGAATCGTCCGAATCCGCATTTTATGGGGATGCTGTTCACCGGCATTACGCACGAACCGTTTGCCTCCACCTTGCCCCAGTTTGACAAATATCCCTACGATTCGTGGGAACACGGGTTTTTGAATACACTGTCGTTTGCGGATTGGTCTATCGGCGAACTGCTAAAACGCGCCAAAGAGGACGGCTGGCTGGACAATACGATTTTTGTGTTTGTGGCCGACCACACGTCGGGCGGCCCGGCCGATGACAGCCTGCAAAACCACTTCCGTATTCCGCTGGTGATTTACGCCCCCGGCCTGTTACAGCCGCGCCGGGTGGAACATATCGTTTCCCAGACGGATTTAATCCCCACCCTTTACCGCTTGACGGGTTTAAACCCGGTCTATACGGCTTTCGGGCGGGATATGTTTGAAGCAGTCCCTGGCCGTACGGCGTTGGTGTCGGACGGGTTTAACGTGGGGCTGGTGACGGAAAAAGGCGAAATCCGCTACGGTGGCGGAAAGGTGATTTCGTCCAAAGCCTATGCGGACGATTTTGATGCGGAACAAACCGAAGAACACTTGCTCGCCTTGGATAAAGCCGCTTCTTATTTGCTTAACAACAACCGCTGGTATAACCCGGCTTTTGACGCACCCGATAAGGAGAAAAATGAACACTGAACCGTTGATTGTAGCCGTGGACCAAGGGACTTCCAGCACGCGCGCGTTTGCCGTAGCGCTGGATGGTTCCATCCGGGCGGAACGTACGGTGCCGCTCTCTCCGCTGCGGCCGGGGAAAGGCCTGTCGGAATACGACGCCCAAACCCTGTTGGAAAGCCAGGAACGCGTGCTGCGCGCATTATTGGCTGAAATAGGCCCTCACCAGGTGCAGGCGTTGGCGGTTACTTCGCAGCGCTCCACCGTGGTATTGTGGGACAAACAAACCGGCCGTGCGGTGGCGCCGGTGCTAAGCTGGGAGGACGGCCGCGCCGCGGCCGAAGCCGAACGGGCGGACCTCTCCCAGGAAGAAGTCCACCAAATTACGGGGCTATATAAAACGCCGTATTTTTCCGCGCCTAAAATTGCCTGGTGCCTAAAAAATATCCCTGCCGCCGCCGAAGCCTTGAAAGCCGGCCGGCTGTGCGTGGGGCCGGTGGCCTCTTATTTTATTTGGAAACTGACAAACGGCAAAACGTTCGCTGTGGACCCGACCTTAGCACAGCGGATGTTGCTGTTGGATATCCGCACCCTTTCGTGGAGCGATACGCTCTGCCGTGCCTTTGGCGTGCCGGAAACATCGCTGCCCCGCCTGCTGCCCAGCACGGCCGATTATGGCGTGTACGAATATCAAGGCGTTCGCATCCCCATTACCGTTTGCGCCGGGGACCAGCAAGCCTCGGTAGCGTTTATGCGGCTGCAAAAAACTCAGGCGTGTATTAATTATGGAACGGGGGCGTTTTTCTTGTATCACGCCGGAACGGAAAAACCGGTTTTTCTGCCGGGGATGTTAACTTCGCTGGGGGTGTCGGGCGCGGATGGGAAATGCGCGTTTTTGCTGGAAGGACCCGTCAATGCGGCCGGCAGCGCCGTAGAGTGGCTGCGGGCGCAGGGCATTCCGTTTGATCCGGCGGAAACCGACGAACTTTGCCGCCAAGCCTCTCAGCCGGTGTGGTTTCTGCCGGCTTTAGGCGGTTTGGGCGCGCCGTATTGGGATTTTTCCTTCTCACCCGTGGCGGCCGGTTTATCCCCCCGTACCCGCCGGCCGGACTGGGTGGCGGGTGTCTTGCGCGGGGTGGCGTTTTTGCTGGCGGATATTGCGGTTTATTTGCAGACGAACGGATTTGCCCTTTCCGCGCCGGTGCAAGTGGCGGGCGGGCTGTCGCGTTCGGCGTGGTTGGTGCAGACGCAAAGCGATTATTTGCAAATGCCGCTGCATTTATTGCACGACGTACAGAGCACCGTGTTGGGTGCGGCCCGGCTGGCCGCAGGCCGCGCGGGAGCGCAGTGGCCGGGCCCGCAGGCCGAAGTATTTACGCCCCGCCTGGAAGCGCAGCAGGCACAGCAGTTATACGCCCGCTGGCGGCGGTTTGTGGCGTGGTGCAAGCAGTTTCCCGGCCACGAATAAAAAGCCTTTTACGGAATGTTAAAAGCCCCTGTGCAAAAGGGGCTTTTTTGCGTCGTTGGGAACTTCAAAAAGAATACCGGCGCGCTTTGTCCAGCCGCGGCGGCCTGTTCAAAAAAATACAATTTTGTTCCGCTGGCGTTTTATAAAACGGGTGGACCTAGCCGCTGATTTCACAACGTCACCTGCCTGCCGCCGGCTTTGTGCCAACAGACTCTTTACGAGGTGCCGGCTGCTTTTACATACCGCCCGCGGCGGCCGGTAATGTTTGAACCCACTCTCATACCTGCCGTCCATTTCTAAAAACCATTTTACCCCCCAGCCTAGCTGGTTTTTTGCAATAAACAAAAAACCCGGAGCGGTATGGGGCTCCGGGTAAAAAACACTGTTGGAAAAATGCCTTATTTGGCGGCTTTTTCTTCGGCTAAAACAGACGGTTCAGCCGGTGCGGATTTTTCTTGTTTGCCTAATTGTTCGGCCACTTGGCGGTCAATTTCTTCCTGCATAGCCGCTTCGCGCTGGGCTTTGGCCGCTTCGAGCTGTTGCTGCAAGCGGACGAGTTCCGGGTCTTCCGCCACTTTGGCTTGGTATTCTTCTTCCAATTTGGCGCGCAGCTGTATTTCTTCCGGGGAGCGGGAGGCTTCTTCCGCTTGTTTTTGCAGCTGTTTGACCAATTCTTCTTCTGCGGCCAGTTGTTGTTCCAACTGTTCTACTTCCGCTTGCTTTTGGGCTTGGAGCTGCAGGGCTTCTTCATATAGCGATGCTTTTTTAACGCTTAATACTTTGGCCGTAGAGGATTGGGGCAAGTATTCTTCCGTCAGCGAAAATACGTTTTCTCCGGAATTGTTAGCAGGTGTTAAATCGGCCCCCTGCTGGATGAAGAACAGCGCCATGCGGTCATTCTTGGCTTTTACGGCGCTCATCAGTGCCGTATTGCCGGATTTGTCACGCCCGTTGATATCCGCACCCGCTTTTACAAGCGCCTGGGCGGGGCCCAATTCATCGGCGTACACGCTGTACGTGAGGGCGGTGCGGTCTTGAAAATCCTTCGTATTTACTTTGATGTTTTTTTGGCGAAGCAACACGTCCACGCAGTTCTGGCGGCCTTTGGCCGAGGCGCGCATCAAAGCGGTTCCGCCTTGATTGTCCTGCGCGTTCGGGTCTGCTCCTAATAAGAGCAGGGTGCGCAGGGCGTCTTCTTGGTTCTGTTCCACCGCGTAGAAGATAGGCGTGCGGCCGGACAAGTCGGCGATATTCACATCGGCTTTCCCGGTGCGCACCAGCAAGCGGATGGCGGAGCTGTTGCCTTCGGCGGCGGCGGCAGAAATCGCCGAAAGGCCGGTAGCGGGGTTACGGTAATTTACATCCGCCCCGTTGGAAAGCAATACTTTCAAGTTATCGTCCAACCCTTTTTGCGCGGCATAAATCAGCGGGGTGTTCCCGGAATTATCCGGCAGATTGACGGCTGTTTTATCCAGTTTAATTAAATTGGCAATCAATTGGGGATTGTCGATGTTGGCGGCATAAATTAAGGCTGTTTTGCCCCAATCGTCTTTGGCGGTTACGTCCGCCCCCTGCGCTACCAGGTATTCCACTACTTCGGTGTTGCCCGCGGCCGCGGCCGAGATAATCGGAGTCACCCCGTAGCTGGATTTATCGTTCACCATTGCGCCGTCTTCCATCAGCATTTTAATGATGTTCATATTGCCTTTTTCGGCGGCAATTGTCAGCGGAGTGATGCCAGCATAGTTTTTTTCGTTTACGTTTACGTTAGCATACATCAGCGTGCGTACGCGGTCTTCGTCGCTTATTTTTACCGCGCGGACCAAGGACGTATCATATACGTATTTGGTTGTAGGGCGGGGCCGATTGCCTAATGTATCGCCTTCGTATTTTTTTTGTTCAGCGCCAAAGAGTACCCCGCGGTAAATGTCGCCCGGGACTTGCGTGGCTTGCTGTGCAATTGCGTCTGTGGCGGAGCGCGGCGTGCGTTCCCCCAGAACCAACCCTTCATACCCTGTGTAGTAGTCGTCTTGGCTTTGGGCGTTTTGCGCGCAAAGCGGTGTGACGGCCAATACAAAAACAAAAATGAATCCAAGTTTTTTCATATGTGGTTTCTTCCTCCAGTTACTATATTATAACCAATAAGAAAGAAAATTTTTAACTTTTTTTTTATTTTCTTTTCTTTTTAATACAATTAATCTAAAAAGGTTATGGCAAATTAAACCTTAATTTTTTGCCTTAAAACCTTGCATTTTTAGGGAGGAGGTTGTATGATTAAATTATAGTTTTCCAATAGGAATAACAATTTATCCCCCAGAACCTTTCGATTTACCCCCCGAACGGTTCTGAACAAAGAGCCGGGCACATCCCCCGGCTCTTTTTTTGCGCAAGACGGGTGGCCGGTTTTTATGTGCGGCGGGTGTCGTTGCGGCGGGAATTTGCGGCAATAAAAAACCGCCCCTTGCGGGGCGGTTTTGTAAATCGCTTTGCGATTACAGAGCAATCGCGCTCACCGGGCAGGTGCCGGCGCAGGCGCCGCATTCAATGCATTTGGAAGCATCGATGCTTCTTTTGCCTTCCACTTCGCTGATCGCGCTGACGGGGCAGGCGGATTCGCAAGCACCGCAGTTCACGCAAACGTCCGGGTTCACTTTATAAGCCATAATTGAGATCTCCTGTTTGGTAAAAGTTGTACTTAAATTATACAAAAAATACATTTTTTGCGCCTTGTTCTGCTTTTCCCGTCGGAGGGAGCCCCTTGTAAAGGGTGGGCGGTTATGGTAAAATATAAAAGTAAGGAAAAACTAACTTTTATGGAAAAAGATAATTCCCGTTCCCTTCATCAATTAAAACCGGGCCAATCCGCCCAAGTGAAAGAAATCCATACCGACGCCAAAATGACCGAAAAACTGGCGGCTATGGGGATTGTGCGCGGGCAGTTTATCACGCGCAAACCGGGGTCCAGCCCCGTCGTGGTAAGCGTGTCCGGTACGGAAGTGGCCATCGGCCGCGAAACCGCTAAAAAGATTTTAGTCGCCGCCAAGAAAAATACCTTTTTGTTGGCGGGCAACCCCAATGTGGGTAAGAGTTTGATTTTCTCCCGCTTGACGGGGATTGGCATCATCTCCTCCAATTTTCCGGGTACAACTGTGGGGCTGAACTATGGGCAGACCCAATTCGACGGCGAGGCCTACGATATCATCGACATCCCCGGCCTCTACCGACTGGAAGAAGAATGGGTGATTGAAGGCCGCAAACACAATTTATTTAAAGAATTGGAGTACGATTTCATCGTCTGCGTGGCGGACGCGTCGCACCTGGAACGTAATTTGTATTTCTTGTTGGAAGTAATGCAGCTAAAAAAGCCCGTCATCTTGTTGCTGAATAAATTTGACGAGGCCCAGCGCAAAGGGATACAAATTGACGTCAAACAGCTGGAAAAATTGCTGGGTATCTCGGTTATTCCGGCCGTGGCCACTACGGGTGAAGGCTTGAAAGAATTGGCTTACCAAGCCTCGCGCGTTGCCGCGCACAAGATGCCCGAAAGCCCTCTTTCCGTCCCCCCCACCCCCGAAGGCAAATGGCACGCCATTGGCCATATCATCCACAAAGTGCAGACGGTCAAGCACAAACACGCTTCGTTCTGGGAGAAACTGCAAGGCTGGGCCACTACGCCCGCTTCCGGCCTGCCGATTGCGCTCTTGGTGCTGGTGGCGTCGTTTTTCCTGGTGCGCTTCGTGGGCGAAAACCTGATTGCGCTGTTGGACCCGCTGTACGAAAATTATTACGTCCCTTTTTTGGAGCATCTGTTGGCGCCGATTAAGGATAACGCCCTAGGGATGATTTTATTGGGCGACGGCGGCGCCAATTATTTCGGCGTGCTGACCGACGGCCTGCATATCGCTCTAATTGAAGTGATGTCCTATGTGTTGGCGTTTTATGCGCTGTTGGGTTTTTTGGGCGATTTGGGGTATCTGCCCCGCCTGGCCGTCCTGCTGGACAGCCTGCTGCACAAAATCGGCTTGCACGGATACGGTTCGCTGCCGATTATGCTGGGCTTTGGCTGCAAAGTGCCGGCGGTGATGGGCATACGCGTATTGGAAACCCGCCGGGAGCGCATTATCGCGCTGGCGCTTATTTTGGTGCTGGCGCCGTGTATTTCGCAGACGGCGATGATTGTTTCCATTTTGTCCCCCTACGGCTTAAAATATATGCTGATTGTATTCTTTGCGTTGTTTATCAACGGTATTTTGGCCGGTACGGTGTTAAATAAATTAATGAAAGGCGAAACGCCGGAACTGTTTATGGAAATTCCGTCGTGGCAAATTCCGCAAATCCGCCCGATGCTGCGCAAGCTGTGGATTCGGATGAAAGAATACCTGGGCGACGCCCTGCCGCTTATTTTGTTTGGCGTGCTGTTTGTGGATTTGATGCAGCTTTCGGGCATTACCGACTGGATAGCCAAATTGGCGCGCTACCCGGTGGAATATGTGCTGGGGCTGCCCGCCGAAACGACGCCGCTTTTGATTTTGGGCTTCTTGCGCAAGGACGTTTCCATCGCCCTGTTGGAACCGTTTAACCTGGCGCCGCAGGCGCTGGTGGTGGCGTGTGTGTTTATGGCAATGTATTTGCCCTGCGTGGCGACGTTCTTTGTGATGCTGCGCGAAAGCGGATGGAAAGATACGCTAAAAGTGATTACGCTGACGCTGACGCTTTCGTTTATTACGGCATTTGTGCTGCGGATGCTTTTAATGTAGAAAAACCTCCTATAAAAAGCGCCCCGAACAATTATTCGGGGCGTTCTTTTATGCCGGCTAAATTAATTGTAGCTGCCAATGCGGCCGATGTCCACCGGTACCGGGATTTCCGTCCCCAGCGGTCCTTCAAAATACATCGTGCCCGTCAAGTGGTAATCCAGCGTGCCGCTGCCCATACTAATCAGCCCCAACAGCTTGCTGTTAAACGCCGTCATCGGCACGTTTAAGCGTGCTTTGGCGTTTTTGGTGGAATTGGGTTCAATGCGGATATCTTCCAAGGACACGTCGGCCATTTTTTCTTCGTTCACCGTCAGTTCCCCCTCAAAGCGTTTCAGGGCGGCGGCTTCTTTGCGGTTCATATTGGTGATGGCGATGATCACGTCAAAATCAAACGAGGTTAAATTGTAATTGGTCAGTTCTACACTTCTTAATGCAAATTTGCAATCGGCCATATTTTCGGTTTCTTGCACGGAAGCGCAGGCCGTCAGCAAGGCGGCTGCGGTAAAAAGCAAAAGCAGTTTTTTCATAAATCCTCCCAAGTCTAAGAATAATAAATTGTATAATAAAAATAAGCATTAATGGAGAATTTATGAACGCTTTACAACAAAAAATATACAATCGCTTCGTCCGTTACGTGGCCGTGGATACCACCAGCGACCCTACCAGCAACGTAACCCCCACTACCCCCAGCCAAATTTCTTTTGCCCATATCCTCGCGCAGGAAATGCGCTCCATTGGGTTTACCGATGTGGAAGTGGACGAATATGGCTTTGTAACCGGTTTGCTGCCCGCCAATACGGATAAAAAAGCGCCGGTTATTGGGTTGTTCGCCCATATGGATACCGTGTGCGATTTTAACGGCAAAAACGTCCGCCCGCAGGTGCACCCCAATTACGACGGCGGAAAAATTACAATTAATGCAGAGAAAAAAATGTTTCTCTCCCCGGATACGGACCATAATTTAAAATTGTGTATTGGCGATGATATCGTCACGGCGGACGGCAATTCGCTGCTGGCCGGGGACGATAAAATCGGTATTGCTACCATTATGACGCTGGCCGAATACCTGCTGACGCACCCCGAAATTAAGCACGGGCCGATTAAAGCCGCGTTTACTATCGATGAAGAAACCGGCACCGGCATTGCTTATTTTGATATCGAAAAATTTGGGGCGGACTTCGCCTACACCGTAGACGGCGCCACATTGGGCGATATCGACTGCGGCAACTTTAACGCCGATACCGTCACCATTTACATTACCGGTAAAACCTGCCACCCCGGTTCGGCCAAAGGCTTTATGGCCAATCCGGTGCGCATTGCGGCGGATATTGTTTCGTCCTGGCCGGAAGATAAACTGCCCGAAACCACCGAAGGCGAAGAAGGCTTTGTGCTGTTTAAGGATGTAGAAGGCGGTTTGGATAAGGCCGTTTTGAAAGGCATTGTGCGCGAACACGACCTGAACAAATTTGAACAGTTCAAAAAAATGCTGGAAGAATTGGTGGCGGAAAAACGCAGCAAATATCCGGCGGCCAAAATTGAAATTGAGTTCAAAAAACAATACCGCAATATGCGCGAAATTTTAAAGGAACGCCCGCAGGCAATGGAACTGTTGGAAGCCGCCCTGCGGGAAAACCACGTGCAGTATCGCTTAACCCAGGCGCGCGGCGGCACGGACGGCGCGCAAATGAGCTTGCGCGGCCTGCCCACCCCCAACATCTTTGCCGGGTACGAAAACCCCCACGGCCCGTACGAATGGCTGAGTATGGGCTGGGTGGAAACGACTTTCCACATACTGGAAACGATTGTCAAAAACGCTGTGAAATAAAAGATGTTTGCATTCTTTGCCTCGGCCCTGCAAAATGCGGGGCCGAGGTTTTTTGGGCCGTTTTTGGTTGATTAAATGAACTTTTGAATGAGGCTATGCCTTTCTTTGGAAAAAATTTCTCTTTAGGCCGTTCTTGTCCGCATTCGAGTGGGTTATATATAGCCTTTCCGGGCGAAAAGCACCGCCGCTGGCAGGAATTTGTGTGGCCCATAAAAAACCCCGCTGTAAAGCGGGGCTTTTCAAGGGTGAATCTGGGTTGATTAACGGGCCGCGTTCTGTACCGGGCGAACCTGTTGCGGCTGTTGGTAAGCCTGTTGCTGCGGGGCATAGGCTTGTTGCTGCGGATAGCCTTGCTGTTGCATATAGGCTTGTTGCTGCGGCATTACCTGCTGCTGTGGTACAGCGCCCATACTTTGGGCGACGGAATCCAACAAGTTTTTCGCATCCGAGATCGTCGGGTCCAGGGCTTTGGTTGCCGTGTTGTAATTAAACCGGTACGAAATTTTGAAACTTTGCAGATTCTCCGGCGGTACTTTGACTAAGATGGAATAATTGTCCGGGTCTACGGCGGTGGAAATATCCCACGTAATCAAATTTTGGACAGCCGGGTGTTTGGCCTCAATAAACTGCTGGAGCGTATACCCGTTGGCCAACGGATAATTTTTGACTTCGGTCAAAATAGCATCCATCGGGTTGACGCCCAAGGCCGCCTGGGCGGCAGCCGGATTTGCCTGCGCCGCTTGAGCGGACGGACCGAGCATTTCTTCCAGCTGGACGTTTTGGTCTGCCGCGGCTTTATCGCCGGACGAGAACATATTAAACTGGGCCGGAATTAAGTTCATAAACGCCAGCATCGCGTAGATGAGCAGCGCCAACACAACTGCCGCAACGGAACCTACAATGATTTTTGTTGTTTTAGCCGGCGCTTTGATGTCGGCGGATTTCATATCGTGCTGGGTGTTGATGTCGTCTACCATCGTGTCCAAATGCAAGCGTTCGGACTGGGCCGGTTCCGGTACCATAGGAACTGTTTTGATGTCCAGCGTGGCGCCGCGTTTGGTTTTGATGGTGTTTTCCAAAATCACTTGCGAAACCGTCACGTCGTTCGGCGTTTCGGCGGCCGCCGGCTGCGCCTGGTCCGCTTGTTTTGTGGCCGGCTGTTCCGGCTGCGGAGCCGGATTTTCGGTTTGTCTAATCGGGGTGACCATTTCTTGAATGTCAGTTGTCATCGTAGACATTGCTTGGCTGATGACGTTGTTCTGCGCATTCAAGCCGCCCAGCTCTTTGGGTAATTCGTTTGCATTGGCTTGGGCCGGCGGAACAAAGTCGGAAATTAAATACGTGGAGCCTTCTTTTAATTCGATTTCCGTTAAGTCGTTGGGGCTGCCTACGGGCAGCGGTTTATCGGCCGTTTGGTCGCTAAATTGCGGCAGGTGGGCGTTCTCGTCCGTGGCGGTCGTTCCGGGGTGCGGCTGCGCCGCTTGCGCGCTGGGAGAAGCAATGCCAAAGAGTTGTTCCACGGATTGATCGTTTTGTCCGCCTCTCTCCGCAAAGGCTTCTTTCAAATCCGCATCCGTAATAATGACGCCTTCGGGCTTTTCGCTGGTAGCGCCGGGGACAAGTTCTTGTAAGGTTTCTTCTTTATCCGCTTCCGCATTTGCCGTGTCTTCCGATTTAGGGGCGCTTTCTTCCAAGGAAGGCAGCTCCGTGTGGGGTTTTTCCAGCTCGGCGGTTTCGGCCGGTTTGGCTTCTTCGGCCGGCTGGTCGGCGGGCATTTCGGAAGCCGGTTTAACTTCTTCCTGCTTTTCCGGTTCGTTGTGGTCCGGCGCAATGGTCAAGGGCTGTTCTTGTTGTTCTTGGGAAAAATCTAAGGTCTGTTTTTCTTCCACAGGTTCAGCGGAGGCTTCTTCCACCGTTTCAAACCCGGGGGCCGGCTGTTCTTCGGGCTGGGCGGAAGCATCGTGCTGTAAGGCTTCTTCGGCCGCTGCGGCAGCCGCAGCGCCTGCAACGGCGGCTTGCGCCAGGCGGGCGGTTTCTTCGGCTTTCTTTTCTTCTTCTTTTTCTTTAATGACCTGATCTAAAATATCTTCTTTCGGTTCCGAAGACAACTCCTTGAGCAGGGCATCTTTTTCCGCTTCGTCGGCAGACGGCGTGCTGGTGGCGGCGGCATCCTGCGGACGGGCTTCTTCCGCCGCCGGAGTGGTTTCTTCTTCGGACGGCTGGGGTTCTGCCTGCTCCGGTGCGGCTTTCAGTGCGTCGTCAAGCGTGGGTTTGTTTTCCTTTTGCGCACGCAACGCTTCCGACTGGGCCGCTAAGGCTTCGGCTTGTTTCGGCGTTAATAAATCCTGGAAAGTGCTTTCTTTTTCTTCTTGCGATTGGACGATTTTTGCATTGTATAAGGAATCCAGCGCCGAGCGGAGCACCACTTCTTCTTCCGCTTTGGAGCCAAGGGAAACTTCCGTAGGCGTGGCGTCGGGTTTTTTCTCCCCTAAATCTACCGGGCCGAGCATATCCAAGGGTTTTTGTTCCGTTTGGTTCGCCGCGGCTACAATGTCTTCTGCCTGGGACATTAAGTTTTCCGTGTTGGTAATCAACGCGTCTTCATTAACGGTTTCTAATTCGTGGCGGGTAAGGGTAATGGTGTTATGGGCTTCTTCCTGGGGCGGCATATAAGAAGAGGTTTCCTGCGCCGGTTGGGTATAATGCGCGGAAGAAATGGCTTCCTCCAATTTATGCTGCATAGCATCCAGTTTAGTCTGCATACCGGAAATTTCGCGGGTTAAGATATCCATCTTTTCAAGCAGCAGTTGGGTGATATCCGTTCCGGCCGCCTGCTGGCTGGACTGCCCGGCGCTGGCGGCGCGCTGTGTTTGGAATACTTCCGGCGACGGAAGCGGCTGATTGATGGTTTGTTCAATCTTATCAAATTCAAAAATGCTGGAGGCTTTTATCCATTCCTGGCTGCCGCCGGCGGCGATTTCTTCGGCGCAAATCAGCGTATCCGGCGTAAACCCCGGGAGCGTTACCAATTTGTCCTCTTCGTAAGGACCCTCTACTTTGTCGTTGATGTAAACCCAATATCTCATATTTTTCACCCTTGAAAAAATAAATATAACACGGCACGATAAAAGCATAGCAAATTATCGCGCAATTTAACAGTGTTTTTTCCAGCTACGTCAATTAGGCTTTGGACGAAGCCCGCGCCTGTTTGTAACGTTCCAACAAATTTTCCAATTCTTCCTGGCTGGCTTTTTTGGTTTGAATGTTAGCCAGCATATCCGTCATTAACTCGAGCGAAGAACCGTTTTCCAACATTTCCAACACAAATTGCGAAATCCGGCGGTTGTACGTGCCATTAAGTTCCCCCACCAGCGTACGCAGGGCAAAGATATGTTTTTCCCGGTCGGATTTCCAAAAGGTATAAGGCGACAGGGATTCTTCAAACATTTTCATCAGTTCATCGGCGGATTTGGTGCCTAGGTAGCTTTTCATCAGTTCCGGTGCCAGGCCCTGGGTAAGGGTTTGGGCTTTTAAGTCGCGCAGGTATTGGGCTTGTTTGGCGGCTTCTTCCTGGCTGAGCGTGCCCAAGAGCACTTTGCAGGCCAGTTCTTTATTGTCTTTTTCGTCGCTGCAATAGGGTAAAGCGTGCAGCAGGTCCTGCATTTCGCGTTCGATTTGCACAAACGTTTTTTTGCCGCCGAAATGTTCCGCCAAGTCGTATTCGTAGCCGCTGTATAAGTCCTTTTTGGCCAAGGTTTTGCGCAGCACTTCGCGTTCGCGCAGGATGGAGGCTTTTTGGCTGGCGTTTTCAAAACTTTCGGCGGTACCGTCCAGCAATACCCGCACGGCCAGGCCCAGGTTTTCTTCCGGGCGGGAAACGTGCGGCAGTTTTTTGAGGACGGCTTCAAAGGTGGCGGCAATATCGGCCGGTGATTTGGCTTTTAAATAGCGGCAGGCGATAATCAGCAAATCTTCTTCCAACAATTGGCCGTTTAACAGCTTGGATAACAAGGCGATATCCTGGGCATCTTTGGGGGTGATTTGGCACAGCATTGCCCGGGCCGCCAGCGAGGCGCAGAGGTGTTTATCCGGGTTTTGCTCCAAAAGCAGTTTGAGCAGGCGGTCAAACTCGTGCTGAAACGCAATACTGGCCGGCTGGGTATAGAGCAGTTCCAATTCCGCCGTGATTTTGACGGATAAGTGGAATTTGTCGGCCGTTTTAAAAATATCTTTTTTGTTTTGCTTGGCGATTTTAGGCGAAGAAGCCAGCAGTTCGTCGGCTTTCTGGAGCAGAATGTTGACGGCGTGGAGGGCTTTTTCTTCGTCCGTCATATCGCTGTCCTGCACGTCTTTTAGGGCGGCGGCGAATTGTTCGTCAAAATACTTGCGCGAAGAAAAAGAAGAATACACCTCCAGCAGTTTGCCCGTATCTTTGGCGGGCACTTCCAATGCGGCGCAGAGCTCGCTGATAGAGGTGGAATTGTTGTAAATGCGCAGTTGGCGCAGCGCGGCGGGGACGGTAATTTCGTCCAATAAAATTTTGGCGACGGTGGTATCCGTCATTGGCGAATCGGAACTTAACTGGGCGGCGATATCGGCAATGTCCTGCTGGAGTTCCGGCAGGGCTTTTTTGTCTTCCAACGTATAGACGAGTTTGGCGGCGTAGTCGTCGTCAATCGCGGGCAGCATATTGTAGATGGTGCCCAGCATTCCGCTGCGTTTGTTTGCTTTTTCGCTCATAACCGTTCCCCTTAGCAGGCCTTTAACAAGGTGGCAATCTGCTTGTTGATTTCGTTGACCCGGTCCTCGTTTTTAATGAAAGCCAGGTTGGCCCGGATGCTTTCCACCGAGCATTTAATGCACGCCTGGAGCAGTTGTTTGGCGCACGCTGCGTCCGATAAAATAATTTCGGCCACGTCCCCCTTTATTTGCTCCACTTCGCGCAGGCAGTGCAGCGCGGCCGAGGCCGCATCCGCCGGCACGCGCGCGGCAAAGAGCAGGGCGTCCTGCACGGCTTTTTCGCGGGCCGGGTTGTCTTTAGATAATTTTTTGGCCGTCAGATAGGCGGCGTAGGCTTCGCCGTCCTGGCGGATATAGCCTTTCAGTTCGTTTTTAAAAGCCGTCAGCCGTTTGAGGCTTTGCGTCAAACGCGGGCGGGCTTCTTCGGGCGTGGCTTTGCGTTTGAGCGTGGTGCCTACGGCCATCATCGCCAAGGCGCATCCCATCGCTCCCGCCATTGCGGCGGCGGCTCCCCCGCCCGGAGTAGGTTCCGGCGCGGCCAAGGCTTCGGTAAAGCGTTCAGCGGCGGTATACCATTCCATAGCGGCCTCACATAATGGTGCCGGACTCTAAGTCCGAGTATTTTTTGATGCGCAGCATTTTCAAGCGGTCTTCGTCGATGCCGGTGCGGCTGAAGAAGACGTGTTCAATGGCGCTGGCGGGCATAATGTAGCTGCCGCGTTTGACGCCTTTCGGGTCCGTTTTGAGCCCCAGCCATACGCAGAAAGTGGTGAGGTCCGTGAAATCTTTGGTTTCCAATTCGGCGGCGGCGCGCTGGATTTTTTGCGCTTCGCCAAAGCCGTTGGTCAGCACCGCACTGTGAAAGCCGCAGTTCTTGGCGGCGCATACGTCGCGGTGGGTATCGCCGATGACGTAGACGTCTTCCGGCGCGAGTTTGGTTTTATACTTCTTTTCCGCGCGCTTCACGGCGGCCTGGAGCATTTCTTCGCGGGAGTGGCCGTCCTCGCCGTATCCTCCGACGGCAAAATAAGTTCCCAGTTTGCTGGGCCCCAATTTGATTTTGGCGCCTTCTTCCAAATTGCCGGTGCCTAAGCCCAGGATAACGTCTTTATCTTTGGCAAGGTGTTTCAAAAATTTTTCCACGCCGGGGATCAAGTCATATCTTTTGCAGCGCACCACGGCGTGCACTTCCGTTGGCAAGAGCTCCAAGTATTTGGCTTTCATCTTTTTCATTTCGGCCGCGGTGGGCTTTTTGCCTTTTTTAATTAACGAATAAACGATGGAAAAATTGTCCAGATCCGTCCGGCCGGAAATCAGCGAATGGTCAAATTCCGGGCAGGAGCCATAGAGTTCCTTCATTGCTTTTTTTAACGCGGTGCGGCCGGCGCCCCCGGCGTTGACCAGCGTTCCGTCCAAATCAAATAAAACGAGCTTTTTCATTTAGTTTCTCCTTGTTTGACCATACCGGTTACAATATAAGCCCCGCCGATAGCGAGAATCATCCCCAGTACTTTAACTGTTGTAATTTTATCTTGTCCTAGCAGGACCGCCAATACAAACGTCATTACCGGATACGACAGGATAATCGCCGTCGCTTTGCTTAAATCCATATGACGGATGGCTTGATACCAAAACGTGTTTCCCAAAAAATAATTGACCACCGCGCACAACACCAGCGTGCTCCACAGCGTGGCGTTGCTTTGAAATTGCAGCGGCCCTTGGAAAACGGCCAAGTAAATGACCAGCACCAACAAGGCCGGCATTGCAAACAGCGCACGCGCCGCGGCGATTAGCTGCGGCTCCATTTGTGCGGGCAGTTTCTTGGCAAAAATATGGCTTAATTGGAACATCCACAAACAGCCGATAATCATTAAATCGCCTTTTAATTGCACCGTCGTACCCGCCTGCCACAACAAAAGCCCCACCCCCAGCAAAATAAGCAAGGATCCGCCGATTTGTGCCATTGTGGGGCGTTCTTTTAGTAAAATGGCCGATAGAATAAGCGAGTAGATGATTTCAAATTGGTTTAAAATCGCTCCGTTGACGGGGGTGGTATAGTTTAAAGCAATCATAAAAATCGTCATCGGAAGCGCGGTGCCGAAGGTACCCATCGCCAGGCACTGCGGCCAGACTTTTTTATCCAGCAAAATTTTCCACCCGCCGGTTTTATGCAGATACGGCAAAAAACACACAGACGCTGCCGCGCACGCCAGCAAAATAAATAACGCCGACGTAACATACGGTACCGCCGCTTTGCTGATGACCAAATTGGCTGCCGTGGCGAACCAGGCAATCCAAACCGCAAAAACCGGTGCGATATGAAACATAAAATCTCCTGGATATATTGTACTTAATTCCGAACGGGTAGGAAAGATTAATGCCCTTCTTTTTTAACCGTCAGGCTCACCCAATATGCCCCCGCCAGCGTAAGCGCCAGCCCGGCAAATTGGTGTGCGGAAATGCTTTCCAGTCCCAGCACTGCCGAAAACAGCAAGGATAAAACCGGGTACGATAAATAAATAGCTGTTGCTTTACTTAAATCTAGCGAGCGAATGGCTTTATACCACACAACCATCGCCAGCCCGTATTTAAATAATCCCGTGTATCCCAGCACGGCGAACATTTGCGCGTTGGGCTTTAATACAAACGCCTCCCCCCACAAATACATCACGCTTAAAATAATCACCAGGGCCGGCAACGCAAACAAGTTGCGCGCCATACCAATCACGCGGTAATCCAGGGATTTGGGGAGTTTTTTGGCCATAGTGGAGCCGGCTTGCAGCATCCAGGTGCTTCCGACGATGAGCAAATCCCCCGTCCAACGCGGCGTGTATTGTTCTTTTAGCAAGATAATCAGCACCCCCGCCACGATAAGCGCGCTGCCCATAAGCTGCTGCCGGCTAGGAAATTCCTTTAAAAAAATACCGGCAAACAACAGCGAGTATAACAGTTCGGATTGTTGCAAAATGGCGGCGTTTCCCGGCGTGGTGTAATGCAGGGCAAGGAGGGAAATGGTAAACGGCAGCGCGGTGCCAAATGTGCCGATAAATAAAAATTTCCAACAGGTTTTAGGGGATAAGAGCTCCCCCCATTTGCGGTGTTTGGTAATCCAGGGGGTAAAATAAAAAACGCCAATCAGCGTACCCAAAAAGACGAGCAAAGCCGGGCTGATGACGCCCGCGGCATATTTGCCCGCGATGGGCGATAACCCGACGATGGCCCAGCAAATCCAAGCGGCTAATAATGGGGACATTTTTCTCTCCAAATTCGTTTTAGTTCCCGGCAAAACTTTCCAGTAAAAAACCCGGGCGTTGGCCCGGGTTCAAATGTGCGCAGAGAGGGACTCTCCCTCCGGTCGTTTCCCTAACGGGAAACGCCTGCAGTCCGGGCTCGCGGTACTCGCCTTTCGCTTCGCTCAAACTCGTACAACGCTCCGCACTAGCGTCCCCACGCGGGCAAAGCAGTTTGCCCGCTCTCTGCACTAATAAAAACCCGGGCATTGGCCCGGGTTAAAGTGTGCGCAGAGAGGGACTCGAACCCTCAAGCCTTGCGGCATGCGCCCCTCAAACGCACGCGTATACCAATTCCGCCACC
>CALUQD010000016.1 GCA_944322825.1 Candidatus Avelusimicrobium pullicaecorum | reverse complement strand
GGTATGTGCGGCTGCTGCCGCGTGACGGTGGAAGGCAAAGTGCGTTTCGCGTGCGTGGACGGCCCGATGTTCCCGTCCAAAACCATTGACTTTGACGAGCTCATCCGCCGCACCAGCGAATACCGCCCGCAGGAAGCGGAAAGCCTGCAACTGTACGAAAAGGACCACGTCTGCAAATGCGGTTTGCACTAAACAAATCGATTGTAAAAAGCCCGCCAAAACGGCGGGCTTTTTTATGCCCAAAAGGAGGCACAATCCAGCCGGCGGGCGTATGCGTTTTGGCCCCACACAAAGAAAAACCCCCAGGTGTAAAAGCCTGGGGGTAAAGCCAATTGGGGTTCTTAATAGGCGGGAGCGGCGGTGCTGTCTGCCGGGATTTCAAACATATCGTATCGGGTGTTGGCATCTGAGCCGGCGTCCGGGAAAGAATCGGGGTCCTCTATATCGAAGTCATACTTTTCTTCCTGCACCTGGTGGCTGTTTACTTCCCGCATTAATTCGTTCATTCGATAGATTTCTTCCATCATATTGTATAATTTTGTGGCGTATTCGTTGCGCAGCTCATTGGCCCGCTGGTTCTGAATTTGCGGATCCTGGTTGGTAGCAAAAACGGCCATTACATCTTCTAAGTAGCGCTGGAAGAACGCCTCCAATTCTATGCGATACGGCTGGGCGTTTTCGCCCGGGAACAAGGAGAGGTAATACGCCCGGTCCTGCGCGATGGTTGTTTCCCAAGCGGTTCTCAGATACTCGCGGGAGGATTCAAGCGTATCTTGCCAATTTACTTGCTGTTGCGCTTGCTGTTGGGCTTGTTCCTGGGCCGTTTCGTACTGTTGCAGGGTGGCGCGGTTAAACTGCACGCGCTGGGCGTTTTGCTCGTAGAACAGCGCATCCTGGTCGGACAGCAGCGACAAATGCCCCAGCCCTTCCGGCAAGTAGTGGCGTGCCAGCAAGATAGGGAAGACGATTAAAGAGCCTTCGGAAGTTTCCCGCTGGGTGGTTTGCACAGCGTCAAAGGTGCTCATAATGGCCGGGGCAGAGAAGTCGGCTTTGCCATCGCCGGCGAGGGCTTTCATCTTTTTTTCGTCCTGCAGGGTTTTTTCGGGGTCAAAGGTATCGCCAAATTGGTTTTGCTTATCCAAATGTTCGGCGGTGCTTTGTTTTTCTATCCAGTTGCGCTGGAAAGGATAGACGCCCATATCCATCCCGGCCCAAGCGCTGAAGAAAATGACGTTCCCCAGGAATCCGCCGCCTGCCATTCCGCGCACCGGCCAGCCTCTCCAAAAGCGGCTATTGGTCATTAAGGCTTTGGTCATCGGGGCGCCGAAACGCAGGTTGCGGGTGGCTTCCGTCCAGAAGTTGCCGTTCGGTACATATTTGGGCAACAGGTAGCGGCTGAGGCCTTGGCGGTCCACGGTTTTAAAGTAATGGTTAATCAGTTCCGGCTGCCATTCGTTGGAAGTTACTTTTTCCAAGGGCAATTTAACGGCGTTGCGCAGTTCTTCCGGGTTGATCAGATTTTGGGTCGTTGAGGGCGTGATGTATACTTCGGCCGATTTTTCCCACGCCAAGGGGTTGCCCGGTTTGCCCAAACGGGTGGCGTTCCACCAGGTGGTTACTTCCTGTTCCGTCATAAACGACTCGCCCACCGGCGCCTTCGTAGATCCTTGCGCCAGCACTTTGCCCTGCATGCTTTGGAAGCTGGGGGTTTTAATCGGAACCCACACGTTGAAGGCTCCGTTTCTGGCGGCTTGGTTCATCGCGTTTTGCAGCAGCAGTTCCTGGAACACGGCCTTGCGGGTGGCGTAATCGAAGAATTGCGGATAGGCGTGTTCGGCCGGGTTTTTGACCGCTTGAAAGCCCGCCCGCACTTTGCGCCAGTCATCCCAGGAGTGGATGCCGTTTTTCAACGCGGAGTTGGATACGTCCATATATCCCTGCGTCCATTTAAATCCGGGCGTCGCTTGTTGGAAATAGAAACCGTCAATCGGGGCGGGTTTGAGGCCAACCCAGCGTTTGGGGTTCCAGCGGGAGTAGTTGCCCTGGAGGACCCGGTTGCCGGTGACCATCTTGGCCGTAAATTCCGGCGCGGCTTTGACGGCGTCCGCCGCCGTTTTAGCCGGCACTACCCGTTGGGCGGTCATCACAACGCCGTTTCTGGACAAGTTTTTAGCCAAATTCGTATAGCGGATGCTCTTTTCCAATTCCACCGCGGCGGCCAAAGACGCACGCCCCGGGCGGGCTGCTCTGGCCGCTTTCGCCGCTTTGGGCAGGGCGGCAATAGCGCCCTTGGTGGTGCGGAAAGCCATACCCAGCCAGGTGAAAATTTCGCCGCCGTAAATCCAGAAAATCGCATTACCCACAAACGCGGTAAACTGCCAGCCGTATTCGTTATTGACTTTGCGGGCGTTTAATTTGTTCTGCAGCTGCATTTCCACCCAGTTGCCTTTGGAATCGCGTCCGAAGCCGCTGGAAACCACCACTTTGCCGCTGGGCAGCTGGAACATATGCCCCTGGTTGATAGGCAACAGGCGCGGAATAGAACCCTTGCCGTTTAACACGAGGGGTTTCCCATCGGACCCTGTGGGCGAAAGCGTTTCCGTTTGGGAAGTTTTGGCGCGGGCGGCATCCCATTTCAACTCGTCATTGGCAAAACCGTTGTAGATGTACGCCAGCTTATCGGCCAGCGCTTTCATTTGTTCCGAATCCAGGCCGTAGTCTTTCATTGCCAGGTAGTGGGTGGCCGTCAGCGGGACGTACAAATCCACCGTGCGCTGGGCAAACAGCGTGCGGTATTTTTCCATTTCCGGGCCGGAGGTGTTGCAGCGGACCAAAACGTCATACTGGGGGGCATTCCCTTTGCTTGCTTGGCAGGAATTGGAACTGTAAAGCAGGCTGGCCGCTTCCAATGCAAAAATACGCGTCGGCAGGGAGTATTTTGCCGGGTCGGAAAAATCTTTCAGCATTTCAATGACCTGCGGCCATACGTCCGGATTGGTCATATACTTGGTATTTTCAAAAGTGCTGGTGAAAATGGTGTTCAAAACGGCGCTGTATGGCTGCAAAAATTTGCCCCCTTTGATCTCGCCCGACACGAGGTGGCGGTCCGGGCCTTCGTCAAACAGCTTGACGATTTTTACCAACTGTTGGGGGTTAACCAGCAGCGCATACGTAACAGCATAATCAGACAGCGCCAGCAAGAGCTGGTACGCGGCCTCTCCTTCCTGCGGTTTTTTGGCTTTCAAAGCGGACAATTCCGATAAAAAGCGGCTATTGATTTGCTGGTAAACATTGTCCGGCAGTAAGAAAGCGTGTTGCGCGGCCATTTGCTGGGCGGCTCTTTTCAGGCCGTTTCGTTCGGGGCCGGAGGAGGTTACATAAGTGGATGCAAAAGAATTAGCATCTTCCTGGGGTTGCAAAAGCGGGTCCTGCTGGTCGGTTTGCACATAGTAATTGTGCATTTTCCACATCGCAATACGCATTGAACCGACGGCCATAATCGTTTGCAGCGAATTGAGCATTTGGGGCGTTAATTTATTCAAGCGGTACAGCGTGCGCAGCTGGGCAAAGGGCAAAAAAGCGTCCATCTGGGCTTTGGTAAAGTCATCCAGGTTCGTTAAAAAGGAGTCTACCGTGTTTCCTAAAATTTCGCTGGCGTAAGCGATGCTTTGCAGATTGACGTCCCCCGGGTAAAACGGGTCGATATAATCCACCAACATATCCACCATAATATCGTTCTGGGCCAGGTGCTGGAGCACTTCGTTTCGTTCCTGTTTTACGGGCGCGGCGGCACGCGGCGCCACGTAGGTGGAAACCGCTTTTTGCGTAAAGTCGGGCTGCAGCATTTTGTCGCGCTGCTGGCGTTGCTGCTGTTGGGCGTATTTTTTATCCATCAGCTGGTGCAGGCGGACGATGGCGTCTTTCTGGGCGTGAATATCTTTGGCGGAAAAAATAGCTTCGACCGCTTTTTCGATATTGGCATCCAAATTGTTGGTCAAGTTTTTTTTGACGCCTTTTTCAATTTCCTTTTGAATGGCTTGTTGGTCAATAGCAAATTGCGCCCAGGCCGAAGGGGCGGGCAGCAAACAGTTGCAAAGGAAGACTACCATCATTACACGGCAAAGAAACGATTGCATACAGGCTCCTTATAAATAGTTGGAAAAGCGTTTACCTCTACTATATTGTATCGTTTTTTATGGCGTTTTCCAGGGGCCGAAAGTCCCAAGAAGAGCGTGCAAAAGGGCCTACCTGCGGGTAGGCCCTTTTCCGCACATATCGGTTAGAGCAATTTGGAAGCCAAATCCGCCAGGTGGCTGCGTTCCGTTTTGGTAAACGTAATGTGCCCGTGGCTCTTTTGGCCTTTCAAACGGTCCACCAAATAGGTCAGCCCGTTGGATTCCACATCCAGGTAGGGGGTATCAATTTGATACGGGTCCCCGGTTACGACGACTTTGGTGCCTTCGCCCGCGCGGGTGAGGATGGTTTTCATTTCGTGCGGGGTGAGGTTTTGCGCGTCGTCCACAATCATATACTGGCCCGGCAGCGAGCGCCCGCGCATATGCGTGACGGAGGCGATTTCAATCTTGCCGCTGTCCAGCAGGTAATGGGCTTTTTCCTCGCCTTCTTCGGGGTTTTTGCGGTCCGCCAGGAAGGCCAAGTTGTCGTAAATGGCGCCCATCCAGGCTTCCAGTTTTTCTTCCTTGGTACCGGGCAGGAACCCTAAATCCTTGCCGACGGGGACGATGGACCGGCAGACGACCAAGCGGCGGTAGGCGTTTTCGTCCATGGTGCGCTGCAGGCCCGTGGCCAGCGTGATGAGCGTTTTGCCCGTGCCGGCTGTACCCACCAGCGTGACGATATCCAAACTGTCGTCGAGCAGCAGTTCCATTGCAAAGCGCTGTTCTTTGTTAAGCGGCTTAATGCCCCAGGCGACAGGCTCTTGCGAAGAAAGCGGCCGCAGCACAAATTCCGCCCCGTTGGACACGCGCCCAATGGCGGATTTTTTGCTGCCGTCGGAGGCTTTCAAAATAATAAATTCGTTGGGGAAATAGAGGTCCGGGTCCACCGGCAATTTTTTGTCGCGGTAGAACGCGTCTATTTTGTCGGCGGATACTTCCAGCTCCGCTACGCCGGTATACAGTTCGTCCACGTTTACTTTGTCGGTCGTATAGTCCTGCGCCGACAGGCCCAGCGCTTCGGCTTTTAGGCGCATATTGATGTCTTTGGTGACCACAATCACCGGCGCGGTATTCTTTTTGTAGGAACTTTCCTTTTTGCTTAGCGTGTAGGCAATGTTTAGAATGGAGTTATCCGCTTTGTTAAACGCCAAAGACTGCGGCAGCGCGTTGGGTTTGTCCAGCTCTATTTTTAGGATGCCGCCCTTGGGCAGTTTGACGCCTTCGTTCAGCCGGCCGACCTTGCGCATATCGTCTAGCGCACGCGAAACCATCCGGGCGTTTTTGCCGCGGGTATCGCTTTCGCTTTTAAACGAGTCCAGCTCCTCGATAACGGCCATAGGGATAATGATGTCGTTATCCTCAAACGCGTGCAGACAATTCACGTCGTGTAACAGAACGTTCGTATCCAAAATGAATGTTTTTTTCATAATGTGCCCCTTGTATGCGCCGCCGGGAGGCGGGTCTTTTTATAGTATAGCCGTCCGGCGGGCTTCGTCAAGCCCTTTTCCGGCGGCGGGCTTTTGCTGTGCATATTTTAGCATTAATTGCTATAAAATATATATATGAAATATCTTTGCATACACGGACACTTTTACCAGCCCCCGCGCGAAAACGCCTGGCTGGAAGAAATTGAAATCCAGGACAGCGCCGCTCCTTACCACGATTGGAACAGCCGCATCTGCGCGGAATGCTATTCGCCCAACACCTTGGCGCGCGTGCTGGATGGAAATAAAGATTTAATCGAATTAACCAACAACTACGCCCGGATGAGTTTTAACTTCGGGCCGACCCTTTTGTCGTGGATGGAAAAACACGAGCCCGAAGTGTACCAGGCCATCCTGGAAGCGGACCGCCTGGGGCGCGAACGCTTCAGCGGCCACGGCGGCGCCATCGCGCAAGTATATAACCATATGATTTTGCCGCTGGCGAACGCGCGCGACAAAGTGACGCAGGTCAAATGGGGCATTGCCGATTTCGAAAAGCGCTTCGGCCGCAAGCCGGAATCCATTTGGCTGGCGGAAACCGCCTGTAATACCGAAACCCTCAACGTGTTGGCCGACGAAGGAATGAAATTTGTGATTTTAGCCCCCGGGCAGTGCAAACGGGTGCGCAAAATCGGCGAAGAAAAATGGCAGGAAGTGGGCGCCGGGGTGGACCCCAAACGCGCGTACCGCTGCAATTTGCCCGGCGGGAAAAGCATCGTGTTGTTCTTTTACGACGGGCCGATTTCGCAGGGGATTGCGTTTTCGGACACGCTTTCTTCCGGCGAGAAATTCGCCTCCCGCCTGCTCAGCACCTACAACGCCGGCGACGAAGCGCAGCTGATGCATATTGCTACCGACGGCGAAACGTATGGCCATCACCAAAAATTTGCCGAAATGGCACTGGCGTATTGCTTGAAAAAAGTGGAAGAAACCCCCGATGTGGAACTGACGGTATACGGCGAATTTTTGGCCAAATATCCGCCGCAGTATGAAGCGCAAATCGTGGAAAATTCTTCCTGGAGCTGTTTCCACGGGGTGGAGCGCTGGCGCGCCAATTGCGGGTGCAATTCCGGGATGAAGCCGGGCTGGCACCAAAAATGGCGCGGGCCCCTGCGCGAAGCGCTGGATTTTGTGCGCGATGAAATGGTGAAAACTTTTGAAACCATCGGCAGGCAGTATTTCAAAAACCCGTGGGACGCGCGCAACGATTATATCGATTTGGTGCTGGACCGCTCCTTGGACGCGCAGCACCGGTTTTTCTTAAAACACGCTACCGAAAAAGCCTGGAACGACCGTCCGACGGCGCTGATGCTGTTGGAAATGCAGCGAAACGCGATGCTGATGTATACCAGCTGCGGGTGGTTTTTCGACGAAATCAGCGGGATTGAAACCGTGCAAATTATGCAGTATGCCGCCCGGGCCATCGAGTTGAACCGCGTCATCAGCGGGACGGATTTGGAACCGGCGTTTATGGAAAAACTGGCCGAAGCGCCCAGCAACCTCAAAGAACTTAAAAACGGAGCCGTAGTATACGAGCGTTACGTAAAACCGCAGGCGATGCCGATTGAAAAAATCGCATTGGAGCATGTGGTGTCGATGCTTTCAGATGATACGGTCCATCCGCAAAAAGCCTACGAGTGCGATGTCCTTTCCTATGCGCCGCAAAAATTGGCGGCGCCGGGTTTCCGGTTGTGTTACGGGGATATTACGCTCAAATCCCGCACAACTTTGTTGGAGCGCAAAGTGCAGTTTGCCGTGTTTCAGCAGGGGGCGGCGGAATTTGTCTGTGCCGCGGGTGACGACGGCACCCTGGACCGAAATGCCGTGTTTTCGAAAATAGAAGAATTTTTCCATATGGGCAAGTGCGAGGATTGCGCCGCCTACATCCGCCAGGCGTTCCCCTTGCAGTATCCGCTGGTTTCAATGTTCCAGGACGTGCGCCGCAAAGTAATGGACTCCGTCCTGCAAAAAATGAACGAAGAAACCGATAAAAAATTCACCGAAGTTTTTGAACAGCAATACCCCGTGGTGCGCGGATTACAGCTGATCGGTTCGCCCATTCCAAAGCCATTTTTAACGGTAGCGGAATTTGTGCTGTCGGAAGATTTGAAAGCCGAGTTCCGCGCGGCCGATGTGAACGTAAACGCGGTGGAAGAATTGATGGAAGACGTTAAAACTTTGGGATTGGACGTTTCCAAAGGAACGGTGCGCGACGCAGTGACTGAAAAACTGACGTTTTTAGCTTTTGCCTTTGCGCGCAATCCGTCCAACAATGCCGCCGCGCTGAAATTGGTGGAATTTTTAAATTACGCCGATATCTTTGGTTTCGAGCCGGATACCGTACGCGCGCAGGAGTTTGTCTTCTTAGGGCTTCGTTCCTTAGGAGCGGAGGCGAAAAAGAAAGATATCCTGCGGGCGTTGGCGCGGAAACTGAAAATTGCCTTGTAAGCTGTGCTGTAATAAACCCTTGCAAAAACGCCCCGGGATTTTCCGGGGCGTCTTACATTCGCATTAAATTTCCGGCAGAAAAGAACAAAACGAAGCCGAAAAGAATGCCGCTATCGGCTTAATGCCTGCGCAGGGCTTCTTGCTGCAATTCTTTGATGCGCCGTTTGGCCATAGGTTCGCCTTGTTTGGCTGCCAGCAAATAATACTGCAGAGCGGATTTTTCGTTTTTCTCTACGCCGATTCCCTTTTCGTAAAGTTGGGCCGTAAGCGTTTGGGCAATAGGGCTGCGGTCATCTGCGGCGGCTTTCATAATGCCAAAGCCTTTGGCGGGGTCGGCTTCGATGCCGATGCCTTGTACGTAACAGATGGCCAAATTGACGCGTGCTTCAAAATCATTTAACGCCGCGGCCATTTGATACCAATAAAAAGTTTTTTCCGGGTTGGGTTCACAGCCGTGCCCGGCATTGTACAGCCCGGCCAGGGCGTTCATCGCCGGGATGCTGCCGTTTTTAGCGGCGGTGTCGAACCAGTTCAGGGCCTGGGCGTAGTCCTGTTTGGTGTATTTGCCGCGGTAATACAAGAGGCCCATTTCGTATTGAGCCTTGGCGTCACCGGCGGAGGCTTTTTCGAGCGTTGCTTTGAACGGATTGCGCGTGCGTTTGTGCAGGAAAAACAGCGCAATCGCCAAAATAAAAATAATTGCCAGTCCCGTGCGGGTTTCTATCCATTCCATTTTAGTTGTGTTCCTCTAGCTGGTCGGTATCGTTTGGCGTGGCCGCTTTTTGGGCTTCTTTGGCCCATTTCTTAGCCAATTGCTGGTTTGGCCTCACGCCGACGCCTTGGGCGTACATTTCCGCCAGGCGTTTTTGCGCTTCTTTCACGTCCGCCTGCGCCGCCAGGCGCGTCCAGCGGAAGGCTTGATAGGCGCTGGGTTCCGTGCCGTAGCCGGCTTCGTACCATTGGGCCGTTTGCCATAAGGCCGGGGCGTATTTTTGCTTGGCGGAACGAATCATATATTCCAATGCGCGGCGCGGATTTTTGGCCGTGCCGATGCCTTCATCATAACATAAAGCCGTTAGGTATTGGGCTTTTTTGTCTTCCCGCTCGGCGGCGGTTTGCAGGTAAGTAAAAGCGGTTTGGGGGTCTGTGCCGCGCAGCTGCACCCCCAGCAAGCGCAGGGCGGTGGGGTAATTTTGCCGGGCGGCAGTTTGCAAAAATTGTTGGGCCCGGGCCTGGTTTGGGGCGGTGCCGGTGCCGTCGCGGTAGGCGTAGAAAAGTTCCACTTGGGCTGGGGCAAAATCGTCTTTTGCCAGTTCTTCCTGTATGGCCAGTGCCTGGGACGGACGGGCTTTTACGCCCTGCCCGCGCAACAGCATAAAGGCTTGGGCGTAACGGGCGTATTCGTTGCCGTGTTTGGCGGCTTTTTTAAAATAGCGATAGGCTTTTTTGTAATTTTTTTTCGTGCCGCGCCCGAAATAATACAAGGCGGCCAGCTCCGAGAGGGAATCGGTATAGCCGGCGCTTACTTCGGCTTTTATTTGTTTGAAAAGGCGTTTGTCGGCTTGCTGTTGCTGTTTTTGCCATTCCAAGGCGGCCGGGTCTTGTTCGACGGCGGATCCCCAGGCGTATACCGGCAGCAAGACAAGTAAAAGGAAGATTTTTTTCATTTTGTTTGCACCAGTTTGCGGTTTTCCAGCGTGTAGACTTCGTCGGCGCAGTCGGCGGCGTGCACATCGTGCGTGACCATCAAAATCGTTAGGCCTTTTTCGCGGCTCATCCGGGCGAAGTCTTCAAATACTTGCTGTTTGCGGGCGGCGTCCAAATTGCCGGTGGGTTCGTCTGCCAGCAGAAGCGGCGGGTCGTTGCGCAGTGCGCGCGCGATGCTGGCGCGTTGTTTTTCGCCGCCGGACAAATCGGCCGGCAGTTTGTGGCTGATGGCGCCTAAGCCCAGGTTTTCCAATAATTTTTGGGCTTTTTGCGGGTTGGGTTTGCCGCGCATCAAAGCGGGCATATCCACGTTTTCCAGCAGGGAAAATTCGGGCAGCAGGCCGTCAAATTGAAAGACGAAGCCCATTTTTTTAAGCCGCAGGGCCGAACGGGCGGTTTCGCTTTTCATTGCGGTGATATTTTGCCCGTCTACGCGGATGGTGCCGGAAGTGGGTTTATCCAGCATAGCAATCAGGTTTAACAGCGTGCTCTTGCCCGAGCCGCTGGGCCCCAACAGCACGGTGAATTTGCCGCGCTTGATGGTTAAGGTGACGTCTTCCAGCACGCAGAGGTTTTCGTCGCCCTGTCCGTAGATTTTGGTTAAATGTTCCAGTTCAATCATATCATCCGTACCGTATCGCATCCGTGGGGTGCACGCGTGAGGCTTTCACCGCCGGGTACAAACCCGCCACGAAACAAATCAAACAGCTGCCGCCGATGACGGCCACAATATCCCACAGCTGCATCCGCACCGGGACTTTGGTCAAATAGTAAATATCGCCCGGCAGTTCCACGATGTTAAACGTGGCGATAATCCAGCAGAGCAAACATGCCAGCAGCAACCCCAGCACAATGCCTAAACCGGCGATGACCATTGCTTCCCACATAAAAATTTTGCGTATCATCCGCGGGCTGGCGCCCATCGCGCGCATAATGCCGATGTCGCGCAGTTTTTCGGTGCCGAGCAAAATAAGGTTCCCGGCGATGTTGAGCGACGCCACGCCGATAATCAAAAACAGAATGATAAACATCATCGTTTTTTCCAGTTTCAACGCCGCATAAAGGGTGCTGTTCATTTGGGCAAAGGTTCGCACGGAATAGCCGTGGCCGATAGCGTTGCGGATTTGTTCGGCGGCTTGGTCGGCGTCGTTAATGTTGTGCAGTTTGACGGCGATGCCCGTGGTGCCTTGGTGGAGGCCCAAAAAATCGCTGGCGTGGTTTAAAAGGGTGTAGGCGATGGTGTTGTCGAACTCGTAATAGCCGGTGCGCAAGAGGCCGCTAATGCGGAATTTTTTCATTTTAGGGAACATCCCCGCCGAAGTGGAAATGGATTGGGGGGAAATCAGCACGACGTCGTCGCCAATATCGGCCCCCAGGTTGGCGGCCAGCTCGCTGCCCAGCACCAAGGGCGGCGGCGCGTCCTGCGGCCAATCGGGCGTGAAGGAGCCTTCTTCCACCGAGTCGGCCAGCGTGTTGATTTTTTTCTCCTGTTCCGGGTCCAGCCCGCGCACGATAAGGCCCACGCTTTGGCCGGCATACGTGATGATGGCTTGGCCGTAAATATGCGGGGCGGCGGCTTCCACCAGCGGCAATTGCTCCACGAGTTGGATGTTCTTCTGATAGGTTTGTTCGCTCATCCGGCCAAAGATGAGAATATGGCTTTGCGCCCCGATGATTTTGTCTTTGATGTCGGTTTGAAAGCCGTTCATAACAGATAAAGTGGTGATGAGTGCGGCTACCCCCACGCTGACGCCCGCCACGCCGATAAGCGTGGTAATAAAGGCAAACAAACCTTGGCGGCGCGTTAAGTAGCGCAAGGCAACGAATCGTTCAAATTTCATAGAAGTATTTTACCTTATATGGAGCAAATTGTCCCGCGGGGGGAAAGAGGCGCTCTTTTACTTGTACTTTTCCTGGCGGGAAAAAGTACCAAAGATGGGAGGGCAGGCTCTGGCCCGCTCCAGTGTCCCACAAAAATCACTTGTTTTAGATGTACTTTTTCTGGCAGCAGAAAAAGTACCAAAGAAGGGGGCGCAAGAGTGCGGCAATGCGCAAACAGTGTGGCTTAAACTAATCGTGTTGACGGGCAAAGAAAGGGGGGCACCGGCTCGGTGCCAGGGAGCCACAAAAATCACTTTCAAACGGGAAATTTTATAACTCGCGCGGGTATCCCGCGCTCAAACCGTTTGAAAGGCTTTTTGTAGACGGCTCTAAAGGGGCGGATAAACGGCAACGGCCACGGCCACGGCCACGGCGACGACATAAGCGGAAACGACTTCCTTTTGAAACAGTGCGACAGGGCGGAAATAGTGTGGCTCCAGGAGTCGCGCTAGCGGGGAAAGGAAGGCCAGGCCTCCTTTTGCAAAGACGTCCGCGAAAGGTCGTTCCCTTTTTGCGTTAGTACCGTATTTGGCGAAACCCTGTCCGAGGCAGAGCACCGCGGCCTGGAAGGCCTTGATTTGTTTTTTTTTTTTGATAAATTTTGGCTATGACCAAAATTTATCAAAAAACCCTCCCGGCGGGGAAAAACGCCGGATTCACGCTAATAGAGTTATTAGTAGTCGTTTTAATTATTGGTATCCTAGCGGCGGTGGCGCTTCCCAAGTATGAATTGGCGGTGGAAAAAGCCCGCGCGGCGGAGCCGCTGAGTGTGCTGAAAAGTTTGCGTGACGCACAGGAAATTTATTATATGGCCAATGGCACATATACCACGAATTTGGATGATTTGGATATAGAAGTGCCGGAAAGTAAAAACTTCCGTTATGTGGTTTCGGGGCAACTTTCGGTGGGTGTTCATTCTAACAAAAAGCCTTATTTGTTAGCATACCGTTTTGCTACTTCCGAGCATGCCAGCATCGTATGCGGTACGACTGCCCAAAGCGATACTTCCGACTATGAATACGCCCGCAAATTATGTGGAACATTAGGAGCCGATATCAGCCGTGATGTAGGATCAAGTGAGGGCGGGCCGCGCTGGGCGATTGTGAAGTAATTTTGCCAAGTAAAATCCCCGGGCAAAAATGCTCCGGGGATTTTTTATGTCAGATTTTACCGCGGGTTTATTTTTCTTCTTTTTCTTCCAGCTTTTTAAGCGTGGGGAACAAGATGATTTCGCGGATAGAGTCTTGGCCGGTCAGCATCATAACGATGCGGTCAATGCCGATGCCCATCCCGCCGGTAGGCGGCATACCGCTTTCCATTGCTTCGATGTAATCGGCGTCCAAGATGTCGGCGTTGTTGGCGTCCTCGCCTTTGGCGATGGCTTTGGCGGCGGCTTGGTCTTTGAGGCGCTGGAGCTGGTCGGCCGGGTCGTTGAGCTCGGTATAGGCGTTGGCCAGTTCCTGCCCGTTGACGAACACTTCAAAGCGTTCCACAATTTCCGGGTCGCCCGGTTTGGTTTTGGAGAACGGGCTCACCGCGGTGGGGTAGTCCAGCGCGATAACGGGGTTGTGGTATTCGGCCAAGAGTTTGCCTTCAAACAGTTCATCAAAGATGTCCGCGTCGGAGCTGTCCGCCGTAAATTTGACGCCTTGTTCTTTGGCGACTTCTTCCAATTTGGCGCGGTTGAATTGGCGGCCGTCCAATACTTCGTGGATGTCGCGGCCGAATTTTTCCTGCCACGCCTGCGGAATGTAAAGGCGTTTATAAGGCGGGCGCAAGTCCACATCGTAGCCGCGGAAATGGATGGTTTCCGCGCCGATGGCTTTGGCGGCGTTGCCCAAAATTTCGTCAAATAAGTCGGCCATCGTGTTCACATCCCCATACGCCTGGTAGAGTTCCATCATCGTAAATTCGGGGTTGTGGGTAGTGTCGATGCCTTCGTTGCGGAACATATGCCCGATTTCATAAATCCGGTCCATCCCGCCGATGATTAAACGCTTGTGGTACAGTTCCAAGGCAATGCGCATAAAGAGCGGCATTTTAAGCGCATTGTGGTACGTTTCAAACGGGCGCGCCACGGCACCGCCGGAATCGGGGTTTAAAATAGGAGTTTCCACTTCCAAAAAGCCTTTTTCGTCCAAGGTCTTGCGGATGGAAGAAATAATTTTGGCGCGTTTGATAAAAATTTCTTTTACGTCTTCGTTAGCGATTAAATCCAAATGGCGTTTGCGGAAGCGCACTTCGGTATCCTGCAAGCCGTGGTATTTTTCCGGCATGGGGCGGATGGCTTTGGATAACAGCGTGAGTTTGGTGGCTTTGATGGTTTTTTCGCCCGTTTTGGTGACGAAAACGTGCCCGGTGACGGATACAAAATCCCCCACGGCAATGTGTTTTTTGAAAAAAGCGTAGGCTTCGTCGCCCAGGTTGTCTTTGGCAATGTAGAGCTGCACGCGGCCCGAAAAATCGCGCAAGTGCGCAAAAGCGGCTTTGCCCATTAAGCGCAGCTGCATCAAGCGGCCGGCGGTGACGGCCTCGGCCCCTTCGGGCGAGTTTTTGGCGTCCAAACAGGAAATTTGTTTTTCGCAGCGGTTCGGATACGGCATAATGCCCAGTTGGCGGATTTCATCCACCTCGGCATAGCGCTGGGCGATGATTTCGTCCAAGGCGTTGTTGTGTTGCGTCGTTTCGGTTGACATCGGTAAAACCTCGTAATTAGTATTAATTCTATTTTAGCAAATTGCCCGCGTGGTGCGCCCGGCTGAATAATTGATACAATAATCGCAGGGGATTATCTATGAAAATGAGTACCGCTTTAACCATTTTGTTTGTAGTCGCTTTGCTGGCGGGCGGATTGTATTTGCGTTACCACCAAAAAGATACCGACGCCCGCGGAGCCACGCGCTTGATGCGCTCTATCGAAAATCACGCGGAAATGCAGGATACGCTCAAGTTGATTGAAAAAAGCGAAGACATCAACGTGCGCGATAAATCCGGCCAGACGGCTTTGTTTTATGCCGCCCGCTCCGCGCAGGACCCGCAAGTCGTGCGCGATTTGCTGGAGGCCGGCGCCAATTTGCACATCGCCGATGAAAACGGGCAAACCGCTTTAATGGTGGCCGCGCGGTATAATCCTTCGGTAAAAGTGCTGGAAGAATTTACCCGAAACGGGGCCCATATAAATGCCTCTGACAACGACGGCAATACCGCCCTGCTGCTGGCGGCCCAGTACAACACGCCGGCCGTCATCCGCGCCTTGCTGCGCGCTAAGGCGGACCCGGAACTCCCCGGCCCCGGCGGCAAAACGGCGATGGAGGTGTTGGCTGAAAATGCGCAGCTGTCTGACCAGGATAAAACTGATTACCGCCAAGCGATGCTGGTGCTTTCCATTTTGCAAGGCTCGCATTAATCCGAAGCCGCTTTAAAAAGCCTCCCCGATGGGAGGCTTTTTATATGGATCTAAAAATTACGGCTGGGCGGACGGATAAGGCATAAAGGTAAAATGGCCGTTTGGCCCCAGCGTTATTTCGCCCCACGTTAAACGCCCGTCAATTTGCAATAGCGCGCTGACGTGGTAAATCCAGGAGGAGGGGATATCGTGCGGTACGGCGACGAATGTCCCCCAGTCTGTTCGTTTTAAATGAAATACCACCGGCAGGAACGGTTTTTTGTCCAGGTCATCATCGGTTTTGATGGCAAAGGAAACCGCGTTCTGCGGATCCAGCGCGGTGTAAATGGCTTTGGTGCCAGGCGGATAAGTTTTCCCTTGGTAGGGAATCATACAGAAATGGTGCGATTTGGAAACTTCCATCCCCGCACGCAGAATGTGCCGCAATTGCTTACCGTCGGCGTCCAAGCGCATTCCGCGGAACATAAGAAGTTCGCTCCCTTTAAACGGCAAGGGCGGAATTTTGTCCTGCCGTTTTAACATCGACGGTTTGGGCAGGAGCGCTTTGGGGGAAATAAAAGAATACCCTCCCGGCAGGCAGGTAATGGTGCGGAAATGATCCGGCCGTCTTAGTAAGGCGGCCCGCCAAATTGCGCGTTTGATTTTGGCTTGCGTGGCGACAGAGAACATCCGCGCACGCGGCGCCGAAAGACCAGATTTAAAGAAGTTCCATTTTTGCGCGTGCACCGGCTGGCTGGCCAGCGTACAGCACAAGCAGAGAATAACGGAAGAAAAAAAGATTCGCATATCCCTATTTTACGTTTTTTACAAGTAGGCCGACAGGGACTTAAGGCCTAGATTCCAGGGCGTTTTAGACCTATTTCTTGTCGTTTTACCGCAGAAGGATTGTATGCGGACCAATAAAAAACCGCCTTGCGGCGGTAAAAATCTGGTTCCGGGACTAGAGCTCGGCCACCCGTCGCCTTGCTGACGCGCGGCGCGTTCGGCCCCGCCTCGCGGTACTCGCCTTGCCCTAAGGGCAAACTCGTACAACGCTGCGGCTTTCTCGTCCTAACGCAGGCCAAGCAGTTGGCCTGCTGTCCCGGAGGGCATAAAAAAACCGCCTTGCGGCGGTAAAAATCTGGTTCCGGGACTAGAGCTCGGCCACCCGTCGCCTTGCTGACGCGCGGCGCGTTCGGCCCCGCCTCGCGGTACTCGCCTTGCCCTAAGGGCAAACTCGTACAACGCTGCGGCTTTCTCGTCCTAACGCAGGCCAAGCAGTTGGCCTGCTGTCCCGGAGGGCATAAAAAAACCGCCTTGCGGCGGTAAAAATCTGGTTCCGGGACTAGGACTCGAACCTAGAATTAATGCTCCAGAGGCATCCGTGTTACCATTACACCATCCCGGATCAACATATATATTCTAGCACATTTTTAAGAAAAGGAAAAATTTTCTTGCTTTTGCGTGTAGATTTTCCCGTCAAACGTTGTAATTTGTTATAATAAAAAAAGATTTAGCGCCTATAGCTCAATCGGTTAGAGCAACCGACTCATAATCGGTGGGTTCCAGGTTCAAGTCCTGGTGGGCGCACACTTTTCCGACGTAAGTGTAGCAAAAAGTGTAGTAAACTAAAAAATTTCCCCGCGTTTAGCGCGGGTTTTTTGCGCCCAAGCGCACCAACTGCTTGGTGCGCGGCCGGACTTGAAAGCCGGAGCGATGTTTTTGTTTGCGCCGAAAGGGCGCAAGGCAAAAACCGCGAGGCCGGCCTGCAGGAAAATCTCGTCAGAGATTTTACCGGAAGGCAAGTTCTGGTTGCGCAGTTTTAAAACCCGCGTTTAGCGCGGGTTTTTTGCGCCCAAGCGCACCAAGGGCGCCGGTGCGCGGCCGGCCTGTAATGCAGAAAGATATTGCTCTTTTTCGTTTGGAAAGTTGATTAAAATTGCTACAATATACACATTCGGGGCATGGCTCAAGTGGTAGAGCGCCCGCTTTGGGAGCGGGAGGTTCCCGGTTCAAGTCCGGGTGCCCCGATAAGGGTTTTTATGGTTCAACACACGTCGTGGCGTTCGCCTGTATTTAATATCCTCCACGCTCCCGCCGATTGCTCGCGGGAACCTTCCGCCGACGGTATCAACATAGAAGTTTCGGCCCCTGTTCAAACGCCTTTTCCGTTTTCGTCTTTGGTTCTTTCCGCCAATTTTTCGGCGGGGGAGGGAGGTTCTTTGCTGCTGGAAGTGCAAGTGCGCGTAAATGACAAATGGAGTGAATTTTATAAATTGGGGTTGCTTTCACCCAAGATTAAAACAAGTTTTCCCGCCCAGGAAACCGCTTTTGGACATTTGGAAACGGACGAATTCGTGTTGGCCCATCCGGCGGCGGCGTATCGGTTTCGGATGAAATCCTCCGGCGGCGCCCAATGGAATTTGTTGGCCGCTTGCGGCGTACGGGACCCGTTTGAGTACGACGAAAAAAACGCCGCCCGCTTGCCGGCGGGTTCCTTCGCCAAAGAGATTACCCCTATTTCGCAAATGGAGCTGAAACACCCGGACCGCCGCCGCGTATGCAGCCCCGTATCCGTATGTATGATATTAAACGCCCTGGGGGTAGCTGCGGAACCGGCGGAGGTAATGCAACACGTGTTTGACCCAACGGCCGGCATTTATGGGAATTGGATGTTCAATGTGGCCTATGCCGGGCGGGACGGGGTGGAAGCGTATGTGCGGCGGTTTGGTTCGTTGGCGGAATTAAAAGATTTTGTCACGCCGGGCTCGTTGGTAGCGGCCAGCGTGGCGTATGGGCGCGGGGAATTAGCCGGCGCCGCGATGGACCATACTGCCGGGCATTTGCTCGTTATCCGCGGGTGGGAAAACGGCAAAGTGTTAGTGGCCGATCCGGCCGCTTCCCAGGCACAAACGGTTTTGCGCGCCTACAACGCGCGGGAATTTGCAAACGCGTGGCTGAACCATAAAAAGGGCGCCGCGTATATTGTGAGGAAAAAATGAAAAAGTATTGGTTGTTTTTATGCTTGGCCGGGTTGTTGTGTGCCTGTGCCCAGCAAGATATGAAAGATACGCTGATCGTAGCGCATAAAGGGGAAATGGAATCTTTGGATCCGGTTTATTCCTATGACGGCGTCACGCACGGCCTGCTGATTAACGTTTACGATACGTTATTAAAGTTTAACGGCAGTTCGCTTACCGATTTGGAGCCGTCTATCTCCACGCAAGTCCCCAGCCGGGAAAACGGCCTTATTTCCGCCGATGGGCGGACGTATACGTTCCCCATTCGCAAGGGAGTTAAATTCCACGACGGCACCGAACTCACGCCCGAGGACGTGCGCTATTCGCTTTTGCGCTTTATGCTTTCCGATGTGTCCGGCGGCCCTTCCAGTTTGCTCTTGGAGCCGATTTTGGGCGTTTCCTCTACGCGTAACGACCAGGGCGAAATTGTGGTGGATTTTAAAGACGCGGCCCAGGCGGTGCGCGTGGACGGCGATAAGGTGGTCATCACGCTCAAACGCCCGTTTGCGCCGTTTTTGTCTATTTTGGCGCGGTGGAGTTACATCGTCAGCAAGGACTGGGCCGTTCAGCACGGCGCCTGGAACGGCGAAGAAAGCACCTGGAAACAGTTTAATAACTTTGCCAAAGACGCTTCCCCGTTCTTTGCCGTAACCAACGGGACAGGCCCTTTTTATGTGGCGCGCTGGGATATTGCCGCCAAACGGCTGACGCTGGCCGCCAACGAAAATTATTTTGCCGGCGCGCCTAAATTAAAAGTTATCCATATGATGACGGTAGACGAGCCTTCCACCATGCGGCTCATGTTGGAAACCGGCGACGCGGACGTGGCGGAAATTTCCACCAAATTTGCCAGCCAGCTAAAAGGAAACCCGGAAGTGGTCGTTTATGACGAACTGCCCCGCCTGCGTACGGACCCGGTGATTTTCTTTACGCTGGATATTAATATGGAAGCCAACCCGGATGTCGGTTCCGGCAAGTTGGATGGCAACGGCATTCCTTCGGATTTCTTTACCGATAAGGATGTGCGCCTGGGTTTTGAATACGCGTTTGATTACGCGGCTTTTTTGCAAGAGTCTATGGAAGGCCGCGGCGAAATGGCCGTCGGCCCCGCGCCCGCCGGATTGGTGAAATACGACAACGGTTTTAAACGCTACTCGTTTGATTTGGAAAAAGCCAAAGAACATTTCCAAAAAGCCTGGGGCGGCCAAGTGTGGGAGAAAGGGTTTAAGTTTACCATTACCTACAACACCAGCGGCGATATGCGCCAGATTGCGACGGAAATTTTAAAACGCAACGTGGAAAGCTTGAACCCCAAATTCAAAATTGATTTGCGTGGCGTTACCTGGCCGGCTTTCTTGGAGAAAACCGCCAAACGCCAAATGCCGATGTGGGCCCGCGGCTGGGTGGCCGATTATGCCGACGCGCATAACTTCTACTTCCCGTTCATCCACAGCCAGGGGCGGTATGCGCTGTCGCAGGGGTACAGCAACCCGCAGGCCGACGTGCTGATTGAACAGGCCGTATCGGAAACCAATTTCACCAAACGCAACGCGTTATACAAGCAGGTGCATAATTTAATGCACGACGATGCAATGCAAATCTACACCGTTCACCCCACGGGCTTGTGGGCGATGCGTTCGCGGGTGAAAAACTTTGTAGACAACCCGGTGTATATGGGTATTTATTTCTATCCGATGTACAAGGAATAATTGGCGCGCGGGTACAATTTGAAACGGCGGGCGGGAACTTTTCCGCCCGCCGTTTTTAATGCCTCTTTGGGACACGAAAAAGCCGTAAAAAAGGAGAAGCGGGTTTGCATTTGGGCGTTCAAAGTGCTATAATAACATTGCGGGGTAGAGAAGCCTGGTATCTCGCAAGGCCCATAACCTTGAGATCACTGGTTCAAATCCAGTCCCCGCAAGATTTTTACTTATACCGCCCGAAAGGGCGGTTTTTTATGGGGGAATTTCCCTCCTCGGCCGCCGGGCGGCGCCGGCGCGGTGCGTTTGCCGGCCCCCCATTATTTTAGACGAAAAATAAGTTTCTTTCTCTTTGGTTTTTATGTACAATAAACTAAAACGGAAGATAGGGCAAAAAAGGTTTGCCTGTTGTTAGGAGGAAGTATGAAAGTAACCATTTTTATTGGCGGGAACAAGACGTTTACCGCTTCCCGCTTAGGGGTAAAATTGGGCGAGGAACTCGCCGAAAAAGGGTTTGACGTTACTTTGCGCGCCATCAAAGGCAAAGTAAAAGTGAAAGAAAGTGCCGCGCGTTTGCAGGAATACGCCGCCATTGCTAAGCCGAAAACGCTGGCCGCGGCGCTCAAAAAAGACGAAACGGATTTTGTCATTTCCTTGATGAATTTAACCGGCTGCCAGGCCGCGTGCGAAGCGGGGGTGCCGTTTATCTACGCCGAAAACGAAGGATTCAAGGAAGATAAAGCCTGCAAAGACAAAAAAGCCCTTTTGAAAAAGGCCAAACAAGTGTTGGTCATCAAAACATCCGACAAGCCGCTTAACAAAAAAGCCTACGCCGGCTTAAAAGTGCAAGAAGTAACCAACCCCGCCGTGTGGGTGGAACATTACAATTACAATAAACCCGCCTGCTTTAAGAAAGAAAACAACATCGTGGCGGTGGGCAAACTGGCCAAAGAAAGCGGTTTCGAAAACCTGCTCAAAACGTGGGCGCGGCTGGCGCCTGCCCATTCCACGTGGCATTTGACCATCGTGGGGGACGGCACGGGCAAAGCGGCGTTGGCTAAATTTGTAGCTAAAAACAATTTGCAAGACAGCACCGAAATCGTATCCGACGATGGCGACGTGTACAGCTTGCTGCGAAACGCCGATATTTTTGCCTACCCGGCCGTAAACCCCGCTAACGCGGATATTTTGCTGGACGCCATGGCCAGCAAACTCCCGTGTGTGGCCTGCGAGAGCGACCCGGTGACGGACTTGGTGGCCAACGGTATTAACGGCGTTATCGTCAATGCCGGCGAGGAAGAACCCTTCACCATTGCCTTGGATGATTTGATGGTGGATTGGGGCAAACGCGTAGGAATCGCGGTGGAAGCCAGCAAACTCAAAGACCAATATCCGTTTGAGGATTTTGTCCGCGCGTTTGCGGAACTTTTACATTAAAGACTTGCGCCCCGGAGGAGTCCGGGGCGTTTTTACAGGGGATAAAATGAAAATTACCTGCGTAATTGGTACGTTGGGCGGCGGCGGCGCGGAACGCGTGATGACCTACCTGGCGGACGGTTTGGCGGCCCGCGGGCACAACGTAACGGTGCTGACGCTGGACGATTCCGTACCGGATTTCTATGTTCTTTCTCCGGCTGTGCACCGGGTGCGCGTAAACTTGCCTACTTTTAAAAAGCCCAGCGTGTGGGGCGGTATTCCCCGGTTGTGGCGCTTGACGCGCGCTGTGCGGGCCACCCAGCCCGATGTGGTAATCAGCTTTATGACCGTCAGCGTGCTGGCCTCCTGCTGGCTGCTGCGTATTCCGTATATTTATGCCGACCATTTGGATGTGCGGTTCTTAACGTATTCGTTAAAATGGAAAGTGCTGCGCAACTTCCTGCTGCGCGGGGCGTACCGCGTGGTGGTGTTGTCGGAACGGGACCGCAAATTTATTGCGATGTATCATTCCCATTGGAAATCTGCCGTCATTTATAATCCCGCCTTGCCCGCGCCGGCGGATCCGTTGCCTCGTCCGGAATTTTTTGAGGAAGGCAAAAAATACGTTTTAGCCGTCGGCCGGCTGGTGCAGCAGAAGGGATTTGACTTACTCCTGGAAGCGTGGCGGCGCGTGTGTGACGACTTCCCGGATTGGCGCCTATGTATCATCGGCGCCGGGCAGGATGAAACAGAACTGAAAGGATTGGCCGAAACGCTCGATGTGCAATACAGCGTACAGTTTGTGCCTCCCCAGCAAGGGTTGAAGGCCGTGTATCAGCACGCGCAGCTCTATGCGATGTCTTCCCGGGCGGAAGGTTTTCCAATGGTATTGCTGGAGGCGATGGCTTCCGGCCTGCCGGTAGTCAGCTTTAGCTGTACCGGGCCGGATGTTATTGTGCGTGACGGGGTTGACGGATTTTTGGTCAAACAAAACTATACCGACCGCCTGGCCGCCAAAATGGCCGAACTGATGAAAGACGACGAAAAGCGTCGCCAATTCGGCGCACGCGCGCGTGAAGTTACCCAGCGGTTTTCGCTGGAGAAGTATTTGGACGCGTACGAAACCCTCTGTAAGGAAGCCGCCAAATGAACTGGAACGCGCCGGATATACAATTAAGTCTGCTGGAATTGCAGCAAACGCTGGATTGGCGCGGGCGGGACAGCCGCCTGGTGCGAGGAGCGTTTGAATGGAGCCAATCCAAAAAGCATTTTTTGGAACGGTTTAAAAATCATTTTTTGCGTAAACCGGCCCCGCGGGAAAAAGACCGCCTGCGCATATTTTTTTGGCTTCCCGGCGGGTTGGGGGACGCCGCGTGCGCCAAGCGGCTGGTGTCGGCTTACCGTACCTATCTGCCCGAGGCGGTTTTTGATATCTATTCCCCGGTGCCCGGCGCCGCCCGTTTGTTGTTCGGCGCGGATAAAAACACCTGCGTTTGTGAAGAGAAACCGTTTTCACCCGTTTCGTACGATTTGGCCGTTTTGGCATGTATGGCGGCGGTATTTTTGGCGGCGGATGAAGCGCGTTTGGGGCGGCTGGCGCCGGATTTCTTGCCCGTATGGGAACGCGCCCGCGCGGCGCAGGAAGCGCTGGGTCCGCTGTTGGAAGACCTCTTTTTGACGGACGGGCTGTTGGGCCGCTGGCTGGCCGGCCGCGGCGGAAGGCGTTTTGATTTGCTGTCGTATACCGGCGGCGTGGATTTGCCGCACGATACCCCGCAGCGTTTAAAAGTGCCGTCCGGCGGGTTGGAAAAATTCGGGCTGACCGACGTGCCGTATATTACGTTTCACGATTTAAGCCGCGTGCATACGCCCCGCCCGACGCGCGCGTGGCCGTCGGTGCGGTGGTGCGAATTTTTCCGCTTGTTTAAAAAAGAATTTCCGTATATTAAAATCGTCCAGCTGGGCTTGGCGGACAATATCCCCTACGAAGAAGCCGATGTGTGTTTGCTGGGCAAAACCGCGCTGAACGATTTGCTCCCCCTGCTAAGCGGTGCGCAGGCCCATATAGACAGCGAAAGCGGGTATATCCACCTGGCTCAATTTTTGGAAGTAAACAGTGTGGTTATTTTTGGGCCGTCATCCGCGCATTTTTTAGGCTACGCCAAGAACGAGAATCTTGCCGCCGGCCCGTGCGGCGGCTGTATGTGGGTAACCAAAGAGTGGATGAACGTCTGCCCGCGCGGATTAGCTGCGGCGCCGTGCACAGAGTGTGTGCGCGCCCGAGATGTGCTGGCGGCCGTCAAACGGATTTTGCCCCATTAAGCAGGTTTTTGCGTTGGTCAAATTGCTGACGGAAGGAAGCCCAGTCCCCGCTGGCGCAGCTAAGCCCAAACAGCCCCGCCAAGAATAAAATTCCGCAAACCAGTACACACCAAAACACCGGCCAATGTTTTATTCCAAGCCCGTAATAAGCCGCCGCCGGCGGTACCAACGCCGCCGCATTAAGCCCTGCCAGCCGCAGTGCGGTGCACAGGGAGCGGACGTAAGATACTTGCGGAAAATGTTTTTGGAATAATAAATAGTTAATGCCCAGGCTTACCACGCAGCACCCCAGCTGCGTATAAGGAAAGGCAAACGCGCCCCAGGCTTTCATCGTAAACGGTACCAGCACGATAAACAGCACAATGCACGCAAGCGCATACGGCAGGCTTTCTTTCACTTTCCGCCCGGCCGCTACGATATTATTTTGCATTAATACCAGCGCCATAAACCACATAATGCCCAAAAGGGGGCGCAAAAAGCCCGCCGCATTTTGTGCGTCCTGCGGGGTGAAATTCCCGCGTTTAAAAAACAGCGTGACGATTTCCGGCGCGAAAAAAGAAGTGAACACGGCTAGCGGCGTGAGCAGGAAAAGCATAAAATGCTGGGCGGAAAGGAAATCCGCATCCAGTTTTTTCCAATCGCCGCGGGCGGCGCTTTCGGTCAGTTGGATTTTGGAAACATTGGTTACGCGCTGGGTGAAAATTTCGGTGGGGGAGTCGGATAATTGCTTGGCGTAGTTAAGCGCGCTGACAAATCCCGCCGCCAACCCGCTTAGCAGGTACACCGGCAACACACTGCTGACGATATTGGCCAATTCAATCAGCTGGTTGCTGGCTAAGTTTTTGCTCAGCCGGCGGTGCCAGCGGACGGGTTCCGGGCGGAAATTCCACGCCAGTCCCCGGCGCATTATATAGGCATACACTATAATTTGTATGGCATTGGCGGCTAAAAAGCCATATACCATACTAATAATGCCCCACGCCCGCCCAAAGCACATCAAACACACAAACGGCAACAAGGCATTTAACGGCGTGAGCAGTGAGGCCGCAAACCGGCGGTACATTTCCAATACGGCGGTTAAATAAGCGGTTAGCAGCTGTAAACCAAAAAGCAAAAAAGACAGCGCGATTAACGTTTTGTCCGTCATCAACTGGGCGGTTTCAAAGCGGGAAAACCACCCCGCCAACGTTACCGGCGCAAGCGCTCCGGCCGCCGCCAGGCAGACGGTTAAAGCTAAATAAAAATACAAAAATCCGTTTAATAAGCCGCGCGCCGTCCCCGGCGTTTGCGCTTCGCGCGTCATTGCTTCCGGAATGACGACGGCGGCGTTCATCCGCTGCAGAAATGTCACGCCAAAGCCCATCACCATCATCACATAAAAGTATACGTCCGTGGTACTGCCGGCGCCGAAGTAGAGGGCAATCAAAAGTGCGTTGGCAAACGAAACCAACTTCCACGCCAACGTGGCCCCTACGGCTATTGCGGCGCCCAGTGTATAGGAGGTGGGCTTAAAAAGATTAACCATATTTGATATTATAATAATTTAGGAGAATAATATCGTGACTACTGAATTTGAACCCGTTATCGGGCTGGAAATACACGTCCAGCTCGCCAGCAAGACCAAACT
>CALUQD010000015.1 GCA_944322825.1 Candidatus Avelusimicrobium pullicaecorum | reverse complement strand
CCTTTGGCGCGGGCGGTGCGGACGTAATCTTTATTCAATTCTTCCAGCATACTGGAGCGCATCACGCGCACCATCAGCGCGAACGAACCGATACACAGCGTTACCGCCGGCAACACCAGGTGGGATAAAACATCCCAAAACACGCGCAAATTGCCGTTTAACAACGCGTCAATGAGCAAAAAACCGGTATACGTTTTAAACATTCCGCTGTGAATAAGCACATCCGTCTGCACGGAATACCCGCCGGGCGCAAACCAGCCCAGCTGGCCGTAAAAAATCATCAGCAGTATCAGCCCCAGCACAAAAATCGGCAGCGAAAACCCCCCCACCGAAATCAGCCGGGCCACGATGTCTTTCCATTCATCCTTGTGTATGGCCGAGCCACACCCAAACCAGACGCCAAAAAAGACCACAAACAAAATCGTCACAAACGCCAGCTGAATGGTAGCGGGCAGGTATTCTTTAATGGCTTGCGAAACAGGCATATTGGCGCTGGGGCTGTAGCCCAAATCGCCGTGCGCCACGTTTTTTAACCAGCGGCCGTATTGTTTAAACACATTGTCGCGCAGGCCATACTCGCGGATGACTTCTTCCAACGCGCCCATCTGGCGCGGGTCCTTTACATATAACGAGGCGCGCATTTCGGGGCTTAAACGCTGGGTGAGGAAAAACAGCAGAAACGTCACCCCCAGCACCACCAGGGGCAGCAATAAAAGCCTTCTAACGATATAATTTACCATACGGCCGTTTCCTCGTTTAGCACGTCATTTCCGGTACGACAGCACCGCGGAAAGCGTAATTTGAAATGCTTTAAAAAATTCGTCCAATTCCAGGCTTTCCGACGTAGTATGACAGTTCCGGCAGCCTACGCCCAAGTTGGGCAGTGTAAAACCAAACCCGCTTAAAATGTTGGCGTCGCACCCGCCGCCGGAGGCTGCCGCGCGGATGGACAAGCCTTGTTTTTTGCCGGCGGCCAAAACAGCTTTGACCATTGGATGCCCTTTGGATACGTGCACCGCCGGATAGCGCTGCACCGAAACGAATTTTACTTCCGGCTTGCGGATTTTGCCGTCAATTTTTTTGGTGAAATGTTTGACGGCTTTTTCAAAACACGCCTTCATATGGGCGGTTTGTTTGGTCAATTTAGCATTATTTAAACTGCGCGCCTCGCCTTTCAAATACAGTTCGTTCATCACTACATTGGTCACCCGGCCGCCCTGCACAATGCCAAAGTTGGCCACGGTTTCTTTGTCCACGCGGCCCAGCTTCATTTGTGCAAGCGCATATGCCGCCACTTCCAGGGCAGAAATGCCTTTCTCCGGGCAGACGCCCGCGTGCGCCGCCAGGCCTTTAACCCACACTTCAATCGTATTCACCGCCGGGCCCTGCACCAACAATTTGCCGACTTCTTCGTTATCCAAAATCAGCCCCTCACGTCCTTTCAGTTTTTTATAATCCAAATTTTTCGCACCCTGCATTCCGTTTTCTTCCGTCAGCGTGAACACCACTTCCACCGGCGGATACAGGTGGTTTTGTTCTTTGAGCGTGCGGAGCACTTCCAAAATAATAGCCAGGCCGGCTTTGTCGTCCGCGCCCAGGATAGTGGTCCCGTCCGAAGTGACGCGCGTTTTGGTAACTTGGGGCTTTACCTGCTTGCCGGGCGTTACCGTATCCATATGCGCACTAAGCACCACCGGCAGGCTTTTGGCCGTCCCCGGGAAGAACCCCATCACATTGCCTTTGGCGTTGGTATTGTACTTTTTGCCGGCGTTATCCACATATACCTTGCACCCCAGTTCTTGCAAACGGGCGGCTAAAAATTGCTGGATGGTTTTTTCATCAAAAGATTCACTGTCGATTTTTACCAAAGATAAAAAAGTGTCTAATAAATGTTTTTCCTGGGGGTTCATAATAACTCCTATACGGCAGATTTGCTTTTTTGGTTTTTAAACGGCAACACCCCGCACGCACAGGCGTGGCGCGGAGCCACTTCCTGCAACGTAAACGGGCTCGTTTGGCACGCGGGTTTGGCATACCGGCAGCGCGAAGCAAAGGGACAGGCCCACATTTCCCGTTCGCTTTCTTCGGCCGGCGTTTCGGCCCCGGCAAACACGGCGCGGCGCGGCGCGTGCACCGACGGCACCGCCGACAACAGCGCCTCCGTGTACGGGTGCTGCGGATTAGTGAATAATTCTTCCGCCGGGGCGCGTTCCACAATGCGCCCGCGGTACATCACGGCGATATCGTCGCACAAAAACCGCGCGACGGCAAAATCGTGCGTGACGAAAAGCATAGACAACTGCCGCGATTTTTTAATTTCTTTAAGCAAATTCAAAATCTGCGCCTGCACCGATACGTCCAAAGCGGAAACGGGTTCGTCCGCCACTAAAATTTGGGGGTTTAACGCAAGCGCCCGTGCAATGCAAATGCGCTGGCGCTGCCCGCCGGAAAATTCGTGCGGGTACCGCTCCAGCTGGCTTTCCGAAAGGCCGACGGCCGTCAATAATTCTTTTAAAAATTCTTTCCTTTCCTGCTTATCTTTTTTTAATCCGTGTATATCCAGCGGTTCGCTGAGCAGCTGGCGCACATTCATACGCGGGTCCAGGCTGGAGTAAGGGTCCTGGTAGACCACCTGCAATACGCGGCGCAGTTTTTTAAATTCGCTTTTAGAAAGCGTCGGCACATTTTGGCCGTTTACCTGCACGGTGCCGGAAGTGGGTTTTTCGATGCCCAAAAGCACTTTGCACAAGGTGCTTTTGCCGCAGCCCGATTCCCCCACCAGGCCCAGCACGTGGTTTTCTTCCAGTGTTAAAGAAATATCTTTTAGGACGGGTTTTTCCAGTTTTTTACCCAGCAAACGCCGGCGGGCATACGTCTTAAAAAGATGTTCAATGCGTACGGGGGCGTTCATTTTCCCTCCCTCAGCCAGCAACGGGTGCGGCGGCCGTTTTCTTCAAAAAGCGGCGGACAGGATTGGCGGCATTTATCCATCACAAACGGACAGCGCGGCGCAAAGGGGCAGCCCGGCGGCAATTTACCCGGCAAAGGCGGGTGCCCGGTAATTACGGGAAGAATGTCCACTTTTTCGTGTACGGGCGCCAAAGAGTTTAACAACCCCTGTGTGTAGGGGTGGAGGGGATGTTCAAACAGTTGGGCGGCGGGCGCCCATTCCATACACATTCCCGCATAAAGCACCAACACGTCATCGGCAATGCCAGCCACTACGGCCAGGTTATGCGTAATAAACACGGCCGACATTCCGCTTTCTTTCTGCAATTGTTTGATTAAATTTAAAATCTGGGCTTGCACCGTCACATCCAGTGCGGTCGTGGGTTCGTCGGCCACCAACACATCCGGCTCCAGGGCCAAGGCCATTGCAATCATCACCCGCTGGCACATTCCGCCCGAAAATTGGAAGGGATATTCGTTTAAGCGTTTTTCAGCCTCGGCAATCCCCACTTTTTCCAGCAGTTTAACGGCTTTTGCGCGGGCTTGCGCTTTGGACATTTTCCGATGGGCAAGCAGCGTTTCCGTCATCTGTTCGCCTACCGTAAGCACCGGGTTTAAACTGGCAGCCGGGTCTTGGAAAATCATCGAAATTTTATTGCCGCGGATTTTGCGCAGTTCTTTGCGCCCTAAAGCCGCCAGATTTTTGCCTCTGTAGCGGATTTCCCCGCTGCTGATACGCGCCGTTGGCGGCAAGAGGCGCAAAATCGATAAAGCGTGCACGGTTTTGCCGCTGCCCGACTCCCCCACTACGCCCAGCACGCGCCCTTTGGGCAGCACATAGGACAACCCGTGGAGAACCGGCAACGCGCCTTCTTCCCCCGCGAATTCGATATGCAAATCGCGCACTTCTAAAATAGGTTCGTCGGAAATACTCATCAGTTTTATTATAGCAATTTAGAACCGCTCCCCAAAAACGTCCCCCAACAGCCATTACTCCGCTGCCAGGGAATTTGCTACACTTATATATATGAAAAAACTTGCGTGCTTTTTATTTACGCTGTTCTTATGCGCCTGCGGCGATTATGAAACCGTAACCGTCACTTTGCCGGATGGCTTTGCGGTAAAAGCCCGGGTGGCCGACACCCCCCAAAAGCAGGAAAAGGGATTAATGTTTGAAACGGAACTGCCGGAAAACGAAGGGATGTTGTTCGTTTTTGAACAAGACGAAGACCAGGCCTTTTGGATGAAAAATACGCTGATAGATTTGGATATGGTATTTATCGGGTCGGATAAAAAAGTTACTTTTGTGGCGGAAGAAATGCCCCACTCTTATACCTATACGCCGGACGACCAGATTGCCTACGCCTTAGGCTACGGCCAATACGTGCTGGAGTTGGCCTCCAAAACCGCCGCCAAACACGGCGTGGTGCAAGGGGCGGAAATCAAATTTCAGTTATCGGATAACAAATGAAACAGCTCTTGGCTTTTGCGTTATTATTATTGCTCGCACTGCCAGCCCCCGCCAAGGAGGCCGGTTGGGACGCGCTGAATGCCGAAGCCAAACGCCACTTAATCAATTTGTTGAATATCGATACCTCCCTGCCGGAACCCGATGAGCTTTCCGCCGCACGCTACATTTATAAAGAATTTAACAAGCACGGCATAGACTGGGATATTTTCATCCCCGAGCAAGGCCGCGCCAACCTGCTCGCGCGCATCAAAGGGAGCGACCCGGAACAAAAACCGCTTTTGCTCATTTCGCATTTGGACACGGCCCCCGCCGCCGAAGGCTGGAGCTATCCGCCTTTTAAAGCCACCGCCGAAAACGACAACATCTACGGCCTGGGCGCCACCGACGCCAAAAATTATACGGCAGTTTATTTGGCACTGTTTACGTGGCTAAAGGACCAAAAAATCACCCCCAAGCGCGACATTATTTTTCTGGCCACGTCCGGCGAAGAGTCCGGCAGCGAAACCGGCCTTTTATGGCTGGGCGGCGCGCATTGGGACAAAATCAACCCCGGATATGCCTTAAACGAAGGCGGCGGCATTATTAAGAACAAAGACGGCGTAGACATCGTTTTTGCCGAAGCGTCCACCAAAATGTATATGGACATCAAAGTTACGGCCTACGGCACCGGCGTACATTCTTCTATGCCGGTAAACGACAACGCCGTGTATCTTTTGTCGCAGGCGTTGGCCAAAATCGCCAACTACAATCCCCCCGCTAAAGTAACGCCTACGGCCCGCACGTTTTTTAAAGCCATCGCTCCCCTGCAGGATGAGGACGGCCAAACCACCATTCGCTTTTTGCTCACGGGCACGCCGCAGAACAGCCAGTCCGCCGCCGAAATTATGGCCCTGGATCCCTTTTTCAGAAGCCAGCTGAAAGACACCATCAACCCCACCGTCTTATCCGCCAGCAAGGACACCGGCTCCGCCAGCGGCGAAGCCAGCGCCATTTTAAACGTCCGCCTGCTGCCCGGTTCGGACCCGGATGAATTTTTTGAAAATCTCAAAAATCTGTTTACGGAAGAGGAGCACATCGCGCTGGAAATTTTGGAGCGCCCGCAAACGCCTTTCCCGCAGCCGATGGACGGGACGGACGAATTGTTCGCTTCTATTGCCAAAACGGCCCAAAAACTCATTCCGGGCGCTATCACGGTGCCGGGTATGAGCCCCGCGTCGGGCGATAACGAATTTTTGCGCAAATTGGGCGTAATTACCTACGGCCTGGGCCCGGATATGGACCCACTGTCCGAAAACACCGCCCACGCGCCGGATGAATTTATCAGCGAAAAAGACTTGTTTAACCAACTGCAATTTTTGTCGGGCGTCGTGTTCGATTTTGCCTACGGGCAGGACCTCCTGCCGCTTGCCCCGGCGCAACCCGCCGCCGACAAACCGAGTCCGGCCGATAAAACCGCGCCGGCCGCCAAAAGCTCCAAAAATACCCCGGCCAAAACCAAAGCCGCCAAAAAATAAACCGTTTTATTTTTCCGGCACGCCCGGAACCAAAACAAGAGGATATGTATGTCAACCACTACGCAGCAACGTTTGGAAATTTTCTCCCGCAACGAAATCACCGAACACTATATTTATAAAAATCTGGCCGCACGCGAAAAAAACCCCGAAAACCGCTCCGTGCTCGAAACACTCTCCGCCGACGAAAAACGCCACTACGATTTGATTAAAGAAGAATCCGGCGTGGCGGCCAAACCCGACCGCTTTAAAATTTTTTGGTATTCCTTTTTGGCCAAAACCTTGGGGCTGACGTTTGCCATTAAATTAATGGAATCCGGCGAGCACCACGCCACCGGCACGTACCGCGCGTTTACGCAGTACCCGCACATCGCCCAACTGGCCGAAGAAGAAGACGCGCACGAAGGCAAGCTGATTGCGCTGATTAACGAAGAACGCCTGGCGTATATGAGCTCGGTCATTTTGGGGCTGTCGGACGCGCTGGTGGAATTTACGGGCGCTTTAGCGGGGTTCACGCTGGCGCTGTCCAACAGCAAGCTCATCGCGCTGACGGGCGCCATTACGGGCATTGCGGCGGCGCTTTCGATGGCGTCCTCGGAGTATTTATCGTCCAAGACGGAAAAAGACTCCGGCAAGCACCCCGTCAAAGCGGCCGTATACACGGGCGGGGCCTATGTGCTGACGGTGGCGCTGTTGGTGGCGCCGTTTGCGTGCTTAAGCAATGTGTTTGCCGCGCTGGGGCTGATGCTGTTTTTTGCGCTCCTGCTGATTGCGGGCTTTATGTTTTATTATTCCGTGGCGCGGGGCGAAAATTTCAAACACCGCTTTATTGAAATGACGTGCCTGAGCTTTGGCGTGGCGGCGGTGAGCTTTTTAATCGGGTTTGCGCTCAAAACCTTCACGGGCATTGAAGCCTAGTCCGACCATTATACAAGCCGCAATAAAAAATACCTTCGGCAAAACCGGGGGTATTTTTATATAAAAACCCCGCCGCAAGGGCGGGGCAAACCAAAACTTCCTTTTTACGGATTAGTCTTTGCACTCACCTTCCTGCCCGTCGTTGCAGCAAGAGCCATTTGAAGCAATCACGTCAGCAATACCGCAAAAATCCGAACACAAAGAAGCACCGTTGGCATCTTTAGCAGTGCAGGTGGTCTTTGCGCTGGTATATTTGCGGGACAAGGAATAGCTATACTGTAAGGTTCCTCCCGCATTCGGTACGCGGTCAGCCGTTACGGTTCCCTTGTCATAAGCTAGGTCGTCAGCGGCAGTGGAAAGAGTCACTTTGAAGCCGTTTCCCTTAGGCCCTTTGGTGTAATAAGTACTGCCAGAAGCGCCTTTCGGAGCCACATCCAGCACACCATAATCCTTAGCATACTTGTTCACTTGTAAGTATTTGCGTTGCTGAGCCTGGGCGATAGAACCCAGCAGTTGTTCCGCTTCCGTCAGGCGGGAGCGTTCCACCGCTTTGAAATACTGCGGCATAGCCATTGCGGCCAAAATGCCGATGATGAGCACCACCACCAGCAGTTCAATCAGGGTGAAACCCTTTGTATTATTCATAAGCCTTTCTCCTTTTTTGAGTGCGGCCTGGGAAAGGGAACTGTAGGAGTTTTTATATAACCTTTCCCGGGCCGTAACCCCACTGTATCAAAAAAAAAAAACGAGTCAAGCCTTTTTAGATTCCCACAAAAAGCAACACGGCAAAGGGCGTTTTTTGCGCAATTAAAAGCCGCTTCGGATTTTTCCGAAGCGGCTTTTCTTCGTTTGTCTTTTTTTCGGCTTTACAAATCAATTTCCATTTCAATCGGGCAATGGTCCGAACCCATCACATCCGTTAAAATATCCGCGCGCGCCACTTTGGGCAAAGATTTTTCATCCACCATAAAGTAATCAATCCGCCAGCCCACGTTGCGTTCCCGCGCGCGGGTTTTGTAGTCCCACCACGTGTAGTGGCCGCCCGCTTTTTCAAACGCGCGGTATACGTCGGCGTAGCCTTGCGCAAAAAAGCGGTCCAGCCAGGCGCGTTCTTCGGGCAGGAAGCCCGTCACGTTGGCGTTTTCCTTCGGGCGGGCCAGGTCAATTTCCTGGTGGGCGGTGTTTACGTCCCCGCACGCGATGACCGTCTTGCCCGTTTGAAACAACTCCCGGCTTTTTTCCAAAAACCGTTCGTAAAAGCGCAGTTTAAACGCAATTCGTTCTTCCCCCTGCCCGCCGTTGGGGAAATAAATGTTTAAAAAATAAAAATTCGGGTATTCCAAAATAAGCGTGCGGCCTTCCGCGTCAAATTCGTCCACGCCCAGGCCTTCCGTCACCGCCAGCGGTTTTTGTTTGCAAAAGCACGCCACCCCGCTGTAGCCTTTGCGCGCGGCGCAGCAATAAAACGCGTGATATCCCGGCGGATTTTGCAAGGCGTCCGAAAGCTGCTGCGGGCAGGCCTTGGTTTCCTGCACGGCCAAAATATCGGCCCCGCAGGAGGCTAAAAAATCCAAAAACCCTTTTTTCTCCACCGCGCGGATTCCGTTGACGTTCCACGAAATAAATTTTTGGCTCATTTTCCCCCCTTTGGCAAATGGTATAATATATTATAAATTAAATGCGCCGGTTCCCCTCAAACCAGCGTTAGGAGTAGGTATATGATTAAACAAGGAAAATGCTTCTTTACTTCCGAATCCGTTTCCAAAGGGCACCCGGACAAAGTCTGCGACCAAATTTCAGACGCTATTTTGGATGAAATTTTGAAGAAAGACAAAACCGCCCGCGTCGCCTGCGAAACGTATATTACGAGGGGGCTGGTTATCGTCGGGGGCGAAATTACCACCCGCACCTGGGTGGATGTGGAACAAATCGCGCGCGATGTGATTAAAAACATCGGCTACGACGACGCCAAATACGGTTTTAACTACAAAACCTGCGCGGTGATTAACGTCATCGGCAAACAATCGCCCGACATCAGCCAGGGCGTGGACGTGGGCGGCGCGGGTGACCAAGGGTTAATGGTCGGCTACGCGGTGGACGAAACGCTGGAATATATGCCGCTGTCGCTCGTATTGTCGCACGAAATTTTGAAAAATTTGGAAAAAGCCCGCCGCACCAAAATGCTGCCCTACCTCGGCCCCGACGCCAAAAGCCAGGTAACCGTGGAATACCACGACGGCAAACCCGTGCGCGTGGATACGATTGTCGTTTCCACCCAGCACACCGAAGATATTTTGGACCGCACCGGCAATAAAATCACCGAAAAATCCAAACGCGAAATTGAAGCCGCGGCCATTATCCCGGCCGTCAAAAAATGGATGGATAAAGACACCAAAATTTACATCAACCCGACGGGCAAATTTGTCATCGGCGGCCCGCAGTCCGACACCGGCCTCACCGGCCGCAAAATCATCGTGGACACCTACGGCGGCCGCTGCCCGCACGGCGGGGGCGCCTTCTCCGGCAAGGACCCGACTAAAGTGGACCGCTCCGCCGCCTATATGGCCCGCTATATTGCCAAAAACATCGTAGCCGCCAAGCTGGCCAAAGAGTGCACCGTGCAAATCGCCTATGCCATCGGGCGCGATGAACCCGTCGGCTTCTATGTAGACACGGACGGAACGGGCGTACTGCCGGATGAGAAACTCGCGCAGATTGCGCAAAAGATTTTCCCGCTTACACCGCGGGGGATTATCGAGTATTTCAAGCTCAGAAATCCTATTTATCTTGCCACCGCTTCTTTTGGGCATTTTGGCCGCAAAGAATTTCCCTGGGAAGCGACCGACAAGGTAAGCGCGCTCCAAAAAGCCGCCAACTAATTTCAACGCTCCGCACTCATACGCGGAGCGCTTTTTGCAACTATGATGAAATCACGCGTTCAACAAGCTAAAAACAAACACAAAAACGGTTACAACTGCGCCCAAGCCGTAGCCTGCACTTACTGCGACCTCTTGGGTATGGACGAAAAAACCGCCTTCCGCGCCGTGGAAGCCTACGGCCTGGGCATTGCCAAACGCTACGAAACTTGCGGTTCCGTATGCGCGATGATGATGCTGGCCGGGCTTAAAAACAGCGACGGAAATTTGCAAAATCCCGCGTCCAAATTTTCCACCTTCGAGCTGGGCCAAAAAATGACCAAACAGTTTGAAGATTGGAACAAAACATCTTGCTGTGCGCTCTTGCGCGGCACCGACGGGAAAACCGACCGCATCCGCTCCTGCCGCGGCTGCGTGGCCGACTGCGCGCGCATTGTGGAAGATTTTTTGTTCCCCGGCCAGTTTGAACCGTACGAAGAAAGATTCGCGGAGGAAGAATAATGAAAAAAATTTGTATGCTCGTAACAGACGGATTTGAAGAAATCGAAGCCGTAGGCACTTTCGCCATTCTGCGCCGCGGCGGTGCGAACGTGGACGTTTATTCCCTGCTGGACAAAGACGCCACCGGCCGCTTTGGTTTAACCTGCACGAAACTGCTGCCGTTTTCCGCTTTGGACGGCAACAAATACGACTTACTGGTAATGCCTGGCGGACCGCAGTACAAGGCAATGGAAGCTAACCCCGCCGTGCAAGCGCTGATTAAACAGTTTATGGACGCGGGCAAAACCGTGGCCGCCATTTGCGCCGGCCCGACGATTTTGGGCCACGCGGGCTATTTAAAAGGCCGCCGCTACACCTGCTTTACCGCAATGAACGAGGATTTTGGCGGCACCTATTGCGAAGATTACGCCGTAAAGGACGGCAACATCATCTCCGGCAAATCGGCCGCCGCGACGATTGACTTTGCCTTCCTGGTGCTGGAAGACGCCGCCGGCAAAGAAACGGCCGACAGAACCAAAAAAGAAATCTACTACAAAGGCAATTAAATTTTGCCTTTTGCAACCATTAAAAGCCCCGGCGGTATTCCGCCGGGGCTTTTGATGTATTAATTAATTACATATTCCGAACCACTTTTGCGTCCGTTACTTAATGTATTACAAACGGACTTTCCTTGTTCATTATATCCACCACAAAATATACTGGATGCATCAGCCGTGATATACATATAATAAAATTGTTTGACAGGCACACGGTTGGCGGCGGCAATCGTATCAGGCCGACCTTCTAACTGCGTGCCATACTGAAAGTTTTTAGTCTGCTTCCGCCGCCAATCATACAGGGTTGTATCTTCCCCCGGGATTTCTATATCCAACTCATCTATATGCTCGGCATATACGCCATTGGCCATATAATATACTTTGTTGGCGTCGGCAATGCTTTTCAGTAGAGTCATTGCCTCAACCGCGCGGGATTTTTCTACCGCCTTTTGGTATTGCGGCAACGCGACCGCCGCTAAGATGCCGATAATTAGCACCACGACTAACAATTCAATGAGCGTAAACCCGCCTAATCGGCGTTTTGCGCGGAGTTTTCCGTCCAAGAGTGTTTTTTGATAAATTCTGTTCATAAACAAAATTTATCAAAAAAAAAAAACGAGTCAAGGCCTTCCAGGCCGCGGAGCTCTGCCTCGAACAGGGTTTCGTCGGGTACGGTGCTTACGCAAAAAGGGAACAACTTGTTGGGGATGACCGCGGGCCCCCTTGCCGGGGGCAGGGCCTTCCAGGCCGCGGAGCTCTGCCTCGAACAGGGTTTTGCGAAATACGGTACTAGCGCAAGCGGGAACAACTTGTTGGAAATGTTTTCGGCGCCGATAAAAAAGCGGGCCGAAAAATTCTTCCGGCCCGCCCAATCATTCGTACAATTCTGCTTAAAACCGCAACGTCAAGGACGCTTCCGCCCCCAGCCCGTAATACGCATAGTTGGCGGCCAAACTCAAGTCCATATAAGACGGCAATTTAAAGTTGAACCCAGCCGTGGCGCGCGCCGTGGCGGCGTGTTCGCTTTCGCCTTCCATAGACGGGTCCGACGAGGCTTGGTTAATGTTAAGCGTCGTATAATCCACCCCGCCGCCAATGTAGGGCACAAAGTATTTAAACTTCATCGACAGCACCAAACTGGCGTTATAGTGCGTGGCCGAAAAATCCCGCGCGCTGGCGCTATGCGCCGCTACCACCAACATCGGCTGGAAAGAACCCAGCACTTCGCTCGGGCGCGTAATCCCCCAGCGCAGGCCGCCGCCGGCGATCGTCAAGCCTTGGTAACTGCTGGCGCGGATAAACCCGTCAATGCGGAACGGCATACCAATATCGGCCTGCAGCCACGGATAAAACACTTCGCCCACTTCGTCGCGGTCGCCCAGTGCGGTGTGCTGTTTGGTGGCGTAATCATCCCCGTTGCCTTGGCTCATCCGAAACACCATACTCCCGCGCGGCCCAATTTGAAAGCCGCCCCAGCCCAAAATGCGGCCGGTGGTATAGGTGCCGGAACCAATCAAACCGCCTAAATCTTTTGTAAACGCCCGGACATTATCGCGCGTGACGTTTGCGCTGAAATCGTCCCAAATGTTGCGGGCGGACGCACCCGTGGCGCACAGTACCAAGGCCGAAAGCGCCAAAATTGTTTGTTTTATATTCATCTTTAACCTCAAATTTTATGCCGTCTGTTCTATTCCGACAAAATCACTTCGTCGCCTTTTTGCACCCGCCCGGCCAAACTTCCGCCGGGGAGCTCTAAGGTATAGCGCGAGCCACGCACAAACCGCCCAAAACGCCACGGTTTCATCTGTTCGGCTACATATAATACTAACCCGTTTTTATCAAAAAAAATTGCATCTATGCTAAAACGCATAAAACACGTGTGAATCTGCGGGCACGGGTCCAACAATAATCCAGCGCCGGGATTCAACGCCCGCCGGAACATCAAGCCTTTTAAGCGGGCAAAAAACGTGTTGGCTATTTCCACTTTCTGCGCCAGCACTTCGCCCGTGCGTTTTAGCGTACACTTCATTTATTTTCCTGCACGGGGGCGGGTTCTTCCCCCGATTTACCGGCCGCCTGCGCCAACAGTTGGTGCACTTGCTTCTTTAAGCGGCTGTCTAAAAAAGTAAAATTTTCCGGCTCTACAATGCCATATCCATCCGGATTTTGAAAAATTAAAAACGTCACCAGCCATTTATCCCCAAACGAAACATCGGCAATCCACATTTCCTTGCGCGTCAGCGCGGCGCGGATTTCGTACACGCGGGGCGCGGCCGATTCCTCCTCCTGGCGGCAAACGCCGGAGCAGGTTTTTAAAAACGAAAAAGTTTCCTTATCCAATACGCGCACATTGGCGTATTTCCCGCGCGCCAACGGCAAAACCGGCCGGCCGCCTTGGAGCGAAATCTGGGAAACTTTAAAAAAAGAACCGTACTGCAAATCGAAAGCGCACAGCCCGCACGAAACGGACAACAACACCGCCGCCAGCGCTGTGCGCTTTATCCAAAACATTACGCGGCCACGCGTTCCACGTAAGCGCCGGTGCGGGTGTCCACGAGCACCGTGTCGCCTTCGTTGATAAAGAGCGGCACTTTGATCACCGCGCCGGTTTCCAGCGTGGCTTCTTTGGTGGTGTTGGCCACCGTATCACCTTTCACGCCGGGAACGGTGGAGGCAATTTTGAGCGGCACTTTAATCGGCAATTCCACATTAAAGAGTTTATCATTGATGTAAATGCCGATCGCGTCCATATTGTCTTTTAAGTATTTGGTCAAATCGCCCAGTTTTTTTACTTCCACTTCCACCTGGTCGTAGGTTTCGGTATTCATAAAAGTGGCCATATCGCCGTTGGTGTAGAGATACTGGAACGGGCGTTTTTCCACTTCCACTTCTTTAAATTTGTCTTCGGGGCGGTAGGAAGTTTCAATTACGGAACCCGTGTTGATATTGCGCAATTTCACGCGCACTACGGCGCGGGCCTGGCTTTTGCGGTGGTGCTGGAATTCAATAATTTCTACCAGCTGGCCGTTTTCATCTTCAAAAATAAGTCCTTCGCGAAATTCTGTCGTGCTAAGCATTTTTTACCTCTTTTGGGGGCCGAAGCCCTAAATTATTTCTGCGTTAATTTTTTGGAACCTTTTTGGGTGACTAAAAAGCTGTCCTCCAAGCGTATTCCCCAGCGTCCGTCGAAGTAGATGCCGGGTTCCACAGTAACCACGTAATTCTCTTCCAGTACGTCCGGCGCGCCCGCACGCAAAATCGGGCGGTCGTGTTCCTGCAAACCGATACCGTGGCCGGTAGTATGGAAAAATTCTTTTCCGTATCCGGCTTTTTCAATTACGTCGCGCGCGGCCGCATCCACGGCCCCTGCGCTTACGCCCGCACGCAGGGCTTTAACGCCAGCCTTGCGGGCTTGGTCTACAATGTTCCAAATCTTGGTATATTCGGCCGGTTCTTTTTTGCCGTGCCACCAGCTGCGCGTCATATCCGACGTATACCCTTCGTAATAGCAGCCAAAATCCATCAGTACCGCTTCTTCCGCCTTGAGTTTGCGGGTTTTGGAAGGCGTATGGTGCGCGTCGGCCGTGTTCTCGCCGAAGCAAACAATGTTGAACGGAATGGAATCCGCCCCGCGCTTGTGCATAGCCAGCGCCATCAGAATGCGCACTTCGTCTTCCGTCATACCGGTTTTGATTTGCGGTTTTACTTCTTCAAACGAGTGCCAGGCAATCTGGCAGGCTTTGCGCAGTTTGGCCACTTCGTCATCGTATTTGGCCATACGCATTTCGCCAATTAACCCGGACGCGTTGCACAAACCGGCTTTCAGCAGCGCCTGGCCGCGTTCCAAATCAATTAAAGAAGGGTCAAACGCCACGCGTTTTAGACCCAATTTTTTGATTTTGGCCAACGCCCCTTCCAGCATTCCGCCATAGGGTACAATTTCCGTTTTAAGGAACTTGGCCGCGGGCGTCATTTTGCTGGCAATCAGGCGTTTGGTTATGCAATAGCCTTTAGAAGGCGTAACTAAAAATACGGCCTCTCCGTCGTACAAATCGATGCCGGACAAATAGCGCTGCTCCAAATGGGCTGCCGTTAAATAGCCGTCCAGGCCGGCGCGTTTAAGCACGCGGCGGAAATCAGCCATACGTTGAAAAGCTAAACTTTTAATCGCCATAATTTATTTCTTCGTTAAAATTTTAGCGCCGGACTTGGCAACCGCCACCGTGTCTTCCAAGCGCACCCCGAATTTGCCGGGCAGGTAAATACCGGGTTCCACCGTTACAATGTTGCCTTCGGACAAAATGGCCGAAGACTGCTGGCTGTTGTACGGGTCTTCGTGGATTTCAATCCCCACGCCGTGGCCGGTGCCGTGGGTATAGTATTGGCCATAGCCGGCGGCGCTGATAATGCCGCGGGCGGTGGCGTCCACTTTTTTGCAAGGCACGCCAATACCCACCGCTTTGATGCCGGCTTTGCGGGCTTTATCCACAATTTTCCAAATTTTGGTATATTCGGCCGGTTCTTTTTTGCCGTGCCACCAGCTGCGGGTGATGTCGGAGCAATAGCCTTTGTAGACGCAGCCAAAATCCATCAGCACGGCGTCCTCGGCTTTGAGTTTGCGGGCGCTGGTTTCGTGGTGCGGGTTGGCGGCGTTTTCGCCAAAGGCTACAATCGTGTAAAAAGAAGTGGTTGTTGCCCCGTGGGCGCGCATAAAGCGTTCCATTTCGGCGGCCACTTCAAATTCCGTCATACCGGTTTTGACGCGGGGTTTAATATATTCGTAAGTCAAATAAGCGATGCGGTTGGATTCGCGCAGGAGTTTCAATTCGGCCGCGTCTTTATTTTCGCGCAGGGTGGTAATAAAACTGCCGGCCTCCACGAACCCGCTGGCGCGCAGCAGACCGCCGGACACATAAGATTCTTTGGCGGCGTCGAACCCGGGGCGGGCCAAACCCAGCTTGCGGGCCTTTTCAATGGCGGAAACAATGCGGTTTTCGTCGCCGATTACTTCCATATACGGCGCAAACTTGCTAAACGATTCCACATACAATTCCCGCGTAAAGCAGGTAACGCCTTTTTTGTGTATCAAAAATACGGCTTCGTTCGGGTAAAAAAAGAATCCGGACAAATAAAACTGGTCCAGGTTATTGGTTACGATAAACCCGTCCAGTTTGTTTTTGCGCAGTTGCTTTCTAAGCGCAGCAAATCGTTCGTTGGTATAATTTTTTTGAGCCATTTTTTCACCGCCTTGCAAAACGTCTATACAGATATGATACAATTTTAGCTCCCGGCACACAATATAAGTTTTCGCGCGCGTAGAGAGGAAATGCGTTCAAAATGAGCCGGAATATACTATAATAAATGAAGTATGATACATAACGGGCTTTTTAAAAAAGCAGGGTTATTGGCAGCATTTATGACCGCTTCGCTTGGCTGGGCGGGCGTTTTCACGTCGACAGACGGAGCGTTTACCCTGGATATGCCGGCCGGCTGGACGCAGCCCAAACAAGCCGATAAGGACAGCGTGCTCACCCTGAAAAAGGGCTCTTCCGAATTAGATATAAAAGCCATCAACTGCACGACCGAAACCTGCATTGAACAAAAAATCACGGCGGACTTGGCCGAAGTGAAAAGCAAAAAAATGCAGGTTATTGGCAACTCTTACACCGGGGAAGAAGTAAAACGCATTGAATTTTCCACCGGGGACCCGTTCTTCTACATCAGTTTCTTTACCCCTAAAACCGATTTCAGCGCCGGCTATTTTTTAATTGATAAACAAGCCTATTCCATTTTGGCCAAAAATGTAACCTACGCCGAAACGGATTTGATTTTTTCGTTTATCTCCCCCGTAAAAAAATCCGCCCCAGTAACGATGGAAATGGATTTGAAAGACCCGCGCGCTTACGACATTGCGGCCCTGCCGGCCGTGCACGAAGAACCCCTCGAGTTAGCCGCCCCGGCCGCCAGCACGGCTCCGGCCGCCGCCGAAGCCCAACCGCAGGCCGCCGGGAAAAAAGCCTCCCACTGGGTTTCTTCTCTTAAGAAAAAACTGGCCAAGCTGAAAGTGAATACGCTGCTTTCCCAAAATATGCCGCCGTATGTGCGCCGCTTAGGCCACGGGTTTGATATATTGGTGGCATTGCTGGCGCTCTTTGTGTTTTTGACAGGGGCAGTAGGCTGTGTACGTCCGTTTTTACGCTTGACAAAACCGGCCCCTCCAGCCAACCCCAATTCGCTCTACCCCATCAAATTCAAACGTTTGTACGGCACGCCTTCGCTTATTTTTCGCGCCAAAGACAATCAGGGCAATACGCTGACTTCGCTTTCGGCGCGGTGGGACAGCGTATTTTTGTTTTCCGGGCTGATGCTGATTGCGCTGGCGGTGCTGGTAATGGCTGCGGCCGGGCTGGGCGAAGCATCCAAATTATTGCCCGTTTCGGGATTTGTGTACAACACGATTTATTCCGCCTGTTCGTTGGTGATTCCGTTGGGAGCGGTGGTATTTTTCTGCGGGATTGTGTGGTCCCAACTGATTCTGCGCGAAATCACGCTCTTTGACCGAAAAGGCAAAAAAGCCGCTATCATTTTACAGAAAGGATTTGGCTTGTCACACGAGCGGTACGAAATTTATTTTGCGCAATCCAAAGAAGTGCGGGTCGTTACGCGCAAACGCTTTGCCCTGCGGCGCACGTGGGAACTGCTCACCCGGGAAGGGCTGGTGCTGGCCGCCATCACCGAACACAGCGCTTGGCGGGCCGTGCTTCGCAAAATCTGCGGCCACCTGTGGGGTATTTTACGCGCCGATTACGATATCAAAGGCCAAATGGACTGCACGGGCTCCATCGAAAACGCCCATTCCCCCTTCGACCGTTTTGTCTGTAACATCGACAAGCCCCAGGCTTTAAACGCGCGCGATTTACTGGCGGTTTCGCTGCTTATTAATATCCGCGACAAAGACAAATGGTACCCGTGGTTTAACTAATTTGCTTTTTAAAAAATTTCCCCGCTTCGGCGGGGTTTTTTATGGGCAGGCAAAACCACAGCGGGGCTTTTTATGGGTCTTTCCCTCCTGCCAAACGAAACCCCGGGCAGCAGAAATGCACCCCGGCAAACGCCATTTTTTGATATCCTATTAGTATGATTAGGAAACATCTTTTTGCCTTAGCGGCGCTGTGCTGTTTGGCCCCTACGGGCGCCCAAGAATTGCAACCCTATGTAGAAGCCCAGCTCCAACACCCCGTTTTAAACGGCGCCCTTTGGGGCGGCTTAGCCGCGTATACGGACGGCACCCAACAGGAAATTTTTTCCATCCAGGCCGACACGCGCCTCACGCCTGCATCCACCCTCAAACTGCTTACCACCGCCGCCGCCTTGGAAACTTTTGGGCCGGAACACCGCTTTCAAACGCGGCTTTACGCCACGGCAAAACCCGACGGAAAAGGCATTTTAAAAGGGGACTTATACCTGCGCGGCGGCGGCGACCCGACCCTGGGCTCCACCCGCGTTCCCGGCGGCGAAACGTGGCAAACCGTTGCCCAAAAATGGGCCCAAGCCGTCCAAAAAGCCGGCATCACGCGCGTGGAAGGAAACATTTACGCCGACATATCCGCCTTTGAAGGGCCCTCTATCGCCCCGAAAGTGAACTGGGAAAATATCGGCAATTACTACGCCGCACCCGCCAGCCCGCTGTATTTTAACGATAACCTATTTAAAATCTATTTCAAGCCACAACCCTTTGACGCCAAACCGGCGGAAATTTCCCGCACCGACCCGGAAGTGCCCGGGCTCACTTTGAAAAGTTTCGTCACTACCGACGCAAAAAACAAACGTGATAACGCCTACGCTTACGGCGCGCCCGGCCAGTACGAAATGGAAATCTACGGCACCATCCCCACCAACTTTACCGGATTTTCCATACAAGCCGCTCTGCCCGATTCGGCCCTGTTTGCCGCGCACGCCCTGCACAACGCCCTGCGCGAGGCCGGCATTGCCGTCGGCGGACGGGCCCAAACCACCGCCCAGGAACCCGACTATACGCCTATGACGCTTTTGCATACCTATTCCTCCCCCAAGCTCAAGGACATTGTAGTCATCGTCAACCAGCGGAGTTTTAATTTGTACGCCGACGCCCTCCTCAGGCAGCTGGCCTTGCACGCCGGACAAAAAGGCAGTGTGCAAAACGGATTAAAAGAATTGGAAAAATTCCTGCGCAAAAATAAACTGGCCGGCCCGGAAGACGCCGTTTTATATGACGGGAGCGGCCTGGCGCGCGATAATTTGCTCACGCCGCGCGTGCTTGTAAACACGCTTATCTTTATGACCAAAAGCCCCCATTTTAACTACTATTACAAATCGCTCGCCACCCCCAACGACCGCGGCGATTTATTGCTCTTGCGCTACTTTCTAAAACCGCGCCGCCAAGTGCAGGACGTACGTGTGAAAGGCGGAACGGTGGACGGCGTTAAAACGATAGCCGGCTACGTAAAAGACGCCAACGGCCAGCCCGTCGCTTTTGCCTTGATGGCCAATAATCTGGCCTCCAAAAACGAAGCGCTGCTGCGCATCCACGAAAATATCATCAAAAAATTGCTCCAATATCCCGCCAAATAACAAGAGCGGACGCCGGTTTGCGCTTTCCCTTTGCCGCCCGCCGCAAACGCGGGCGGCTTTCTTGTGTCGCCCTCACTAATCAGTTGTTGCAAAACGAACTCCAAAAAAGTTCCGCCCAGAAATCCTGTTTAAAAAACGGCACGCCGTACGCCCGCACGAGTGGAGGCGGCGGAATACGCTCCCACGCAAACCGCCGCCAAAAACTTGCCACACCCGCTGCGTCTTCCCCCAAAAAAGCGCGGTTTTCATCGGCAAAAAAGGCATTGTACACGCTAATCATCACCTGCAAACAAATGTCCGGCAAAACTGATACCAACTCCCCCCGCACGCCGTCTACTTCCGCGTGCAAAAAAGCGGCGCGGGCAAAAATTAAATTTTCCAAATCAATTTTTGTAGATGGGATTTTCATCGGACTAATAGGCAAGCGGCCTCGCTTTCAGGCGCCAGCGAAAAAGGTAAGACAAAACAGGGCCCCTGCACGGGGCCCTGTTTTAGCTGAAGAAAGGATTACCAGTGCATTAAAAACGGCGGGATTAAAAGCAACATTGAAAGCACCGCCAGCACAATTTGCAGCGGAATGTTCCAGCGCGCCCATTTCAGCCACGGGATGCCCGCCATACCGATAGCGGCCATCGTCACCGGGGCGGTGGGGATAATGGCGTTGGTCCAGCCTTCGCCAAACTGGTAGGCCAAAATAGAAAGCTGCGGGCTAATACCCAACAGATCCGAAAGCGGAATCATCACCGGCATCGTTAAAACGGCCTGGCCGGAACCGGACGCCACAAAAAAGTTGATAAACGTATGCGCCCAAAACATTCCTTCCACCGCCGCCAGCGGGTGCAGCTGGCCAATGGCCTGGGCAATGGAATGGAGGACCGTGTCCAAAATACGCCCGTCGGACGCAATCACCACAATGGCCCGCGCCAAGGCAAGCATAATGGACACGCTGACCATACTGCGCGCCCCGTCAATAATGGCGTCCGTCGTCTGGTTCAGGCTCAGCCGCCCGATAACGGCCGACAGCAAGCCAACGCCCAAAAACAGGCCGGAAATTTCGATGATGTACCAATGATAAACGGCCACCCCGTACACCAGGCCCGCCATTCCCAAAGCAAACACTATGGAAATCAAAATATGCGACCGCTTGAACTCCGGCTTTTGCAGAACATTTAAATGCAAATGTTTGCGTTTTTCGCGGTCTTGCTCATACGTCAGGCTCTTTTGGGGATTTTTACGGACGCGTTCCCCGTACCAAGTGACAAACAAAATCACAACAGCGGTGCAAATGGCCCACACCAGCAAACGGTACCCCAGCCCGGAATAAAGCGGCAGTTGGGCAATCCCCTGCGAAATACCCACCGTAAACGGGTTCATAAAAGCCGAGCCAAACCCCACCCAGGCCCCTAAAAACGGAATGCTTACCCCCACTACGGTATCATACCCCAGCGAAAGCGCCAGCGGGATAAACAGCGGGATAAAAATCAGCGTTTCTTCTTCCATACCAAAGACGGCCCCTCCCAGCGAAAACAAAATCATACTGGCAGGAATAAAAAACTTTTTTAGGCCGTCCCGTCGGGAGAACAAATAGCTTGTGCCCAAAATTACAGCATTCACCGTCCCGGTGCGTTCCAAAATAGTAAAAATAGCACCGGTAATAAAAATAAATACGATAATGTCGGCACAATCGCCAAAAGCTTTGGCGGGCGCGGTCAACACGGCACCCAATCCCTGCGGATTGGCGTCCACCCGGTGGTAAGAACCGGCTACTGTATAGGAACGACCGTCTTTTTGGACGGTGTCGTATTGCCCGGCGGGAAGGAGGTACGTCAGTACGGCCATTACAATCATAATGGAAAAAATAAGGCCGTAAATGTTGAGGGAAAATCTAGATTTCATTTTTATATTATAATTCATTTCCCTTTTTCCCCGCCAACTTCCTCCTGCGGCCATAAAAATTCTACGACATCGCACCAAAAGCCCCACAGCCCCACGGCCACTACGACGCTTACGAACAGTTTTAGCAATACAATGCCCATAACCACTCCAGCCGCCGGGCAGCAAAGCCAAGTACTCCGGCCGGAAAACCCTTTTCACATGGGGCGGACGCGGAAAATATTAACTTTGCTAACCCAAACGGCTCTTTATTTGCTACAATAGATTTGCGCCTTCCTGGCAGAATTGCGCAAACCTGGACGTAACGGAGCCAACACGCCGCGAGCGCGGCGCAGGTTTATAAGGCTAAACCGCCCCGTGTTTGGAATTTCTTCATTAGGTGGAAGTAAAACCAAGTACGTCTGTGAGATAAGAGGAAGTGAGGTTCCTCTTACATTTGCTAGTATAGTAAGTATTGTAAGCGTTTGTCAAGTTTTTTGTGGGCCCAAAAGGACCTATTTTTACATAAGGAGGAGCAGACTATGAATAAATTTGAAAAGCAACTGGAAAAATGGAACGGCGGCGTACTGCGCGGCGCACAAGCAAAGTTAGCAAAATTCCTACGTGTATCTACCGCTACAGTCGCCTTATGGGCCACCGGCAAACGGCGTCCTTCTAAAGGATATGTGGTTCAAATGGCTCAGCTGTTTGGCTTGGATGCCTTTGATGTCATGCGGCTGTTCCCGGCCAATACCACCTACCCGGAACTGCAGCCCCCGCATACGCCGCGCTCTTTGCGCGACGCCCAAACCCCGGAAAACACTTACAGCGCTGACACTATTTCCAACCAAACCCAAAACAGCGCCCCTCCTTTAAGCAACAGCGTTTCGCTGCCGTTTTTAACCCACGCACCCGAACAATACCCGGCGTACGAGGAAAGCAATGTGGCCGAATGGTGGACCATCCCCTTACGCTATGCCAAAGGGGCCAAGTATTTGGTGCGGGACGGGCAAACCCCCGGAACTTTGTACTTTATTCGCCCGGAAAACTCGTTTTTAGAAGGAAAACTAATGCTGCTTAAAACGCCGGACGGATATACCATCAAACGCGTCCAGCACGAAAAAGACCGCATTGTCCTATATACCGAACAAAACACCGTTTGGGGCCGTTTCCTGCCCCACCAGCTGCGCCCCATCGGCGCGGCCGTGTGCAAAATAGCCGATACGGAATGACAAAGGCTTGACTTTCGCCGCAATTCCATTATACTATCAATATCCCCGGTGGGTGGTTGTACAGAAAACTCCCCCGGCGTGCCAGCCCTTCCGGATGATGTCGGGCGACGCGATCGGATGCCAACTGCAACGAGTTGAGGGGTGCGCGGGCGCGAAGAGCGTGGCGGCCCTAAGGCCGAGAGTGCAGAAAATAAGAGTTCTTTGAGGAAATAAAGCCGTACGGGGCAGGAGTGCCCGGGATGCAAGGACCGTTTCACACGCTTCGGGCCGGCTGCTTGAGGGCAGCTGGGGTTCGCTGAGGATATGGAACGTGGCAACCGGCTTCAGGTGCCGGGCGGTGCCTCAAGCCTCTTAACTGTCAACGAAACCCAAAAAGGGATGAGTGAGTAATCATGGAAGAGTCGACTAGATAAGTCCTCCGCGTTGAATAAATGCGGAGGGCTTTTTTATGCCCGCCAACTCCTTTTCCGCCTGCGACCTTCTTGCTTGCCGGTTTCTCCCGCCCGAGTTCCCTTTTTGCACCACAAAAAACGCCCCGCCGAAAAGGCGGGGCGTTTTAAAAACAAGCTGTTTTATGCGTGGTGCCCTTTGTTCTTAAACTGAGCGTTATACAACGAAGCATACGCCCCGTTGGGGATTTGCAGCAGTTGCTCGTGTGTGCCTTCTTCCACAATTCGCCCTTCGTTAAGCACCACAATTTTATCGGCATTCACCACCGTAGACAAGCGGTGCGCAATCACAAATACCGTGCGGTTTTTGGTTAAATTGTCTAAGGCTTTTTGCACGATAGCTTCGGACTTATTATCCAAAGCGCTGGTGGCTTCGTCCAAAATTACAATCGGCGCCTGGCGGATAAACGCACGCGCAATGGCTACGCGCTGGCGCTGCCCGCCGGAAAGCGTTAATCCGCGTTCGCCCAGTTCGGTATCCAGGCCGTTCTTCAAGGTGCGGATAAAATCATCCAAATGGGCGTTTTTGACGGCGTCCTGCAAATCTTTTTCGGTTGCGCCCGGGCGGCCAATCATAATGTTTTCCCGGATGGTGCCCGTAAACAGGAAATTATCCTGGAAAACGACGGAAATATGGTCGCGCAGGGATTTAAGCGTAAAGTTTTCGATGTTTACACCGTCGATGGTAATGGATCCTTTCGACACATTATAAAACCGCGGCAGCAAGCTGACAATGGTGGATTTCCCACCGCCTGAATTGCCCACCAAGGCAATGGTTTTGCCCACCGGAACCGTTAGATTAATATCTTTCAGCACATACACGCCGGGCTTGTAGGCAAACGATACATTGTTAAAGCGAATTTCGTTACGTACCGCCGTCAGCGTAATAGCCCCGGGTTTATCGGAAATTTCTGTTTTCAATGCGAAAAGCTCAAAAATACGGTCAATAGCCAGGAACGCTTTTTTGATGTCCACATAATTGTCCCCCATCGTTTTGACCGGCGTGTAAAGCATCAGCAAGGCCGCCACAAACGAAGTAAAGTTACCGCTGGTAATCGTACCGTTTACAATCATTGAACTGCTCTGCCAAAACACCAACGCCAACCCCAGCGATACGATAAAATGCATTACCGGCGACAGCCATCCCGTATGTTTGACCATTCCCATATTCAAGTTAAACACATCGTCCATCAAGCGGTTGAAGCGTTTTTCCTGATCTTCCTGCAAATTATAAGCGGCTACCGTGCGGTTGCCATTGAACATTTCGTTATAGGCGCGCATCGCAATGGAGTTAATCACTACGGTATTTTGCACCAGTTCTTCCAGTTTCCGGCGCACAATAAAAATAAGCGCACCCGCCGCGGAAAACGCCCCCACCGCAATGACCGTCAGCTGCCAAGAGTTGTAAAACAATACAAAAATAAGCGTCACGCTGGAAAAGACCCGCGTCACCATCATACGCAAGTTGTTAATCAGCCCGTTGCAGGCGGTATCGGCGTCGTTGTTGTAGCGCAGCATAATAAAGCCGGAGTCGGTCTTATCAAAATATCCGCTGTGCATACTTAATAATTTGTAAAACAGCTTTTTGCGCACGTCCTGCGTGATTTTATTGCCCACCCAGGAATTTAAATACTTCACCAGATACGTCAACACGCTTTGCACCAACACAAAAGCAATAATCAACAGCGGAATATACGCGGCAAACGTGGCATTTTTGGCGACTAAAACGTCGTCCGTATACGACTTCATAAACATCGCCACCGTCGCATCCAGCGCCCCCACCGGCAACGCCAGTAAGAGGCCTAATAAGGCGCGGAACCAGTAGGGTTTTACAAACGGCCACATCTTTTTATAATTGTCTACGAAAGGGTTTTTCGTTAGGAGCTCGCCCACCGGGCGGGTAAAAAGTTTTTTCATAATAGTTGGCTTCTCCGGGAATTTGCCTATTTTTTATTATAACAATTCACAAGCGTATTGTCTTACAGGCGCCGTTGGCGCCCGCCGAACAAGACAGGGGTTGAAAAAGATTTTTTACTTTGCTAAACTAATCAAACAGTGCTCGGGGAGAAAGACGCTTTCCGACGCATAATTTTCCCAGCAGGGGTATTTTTATGGTTATTAAAAAAACAAACAAAGAGGCTCTCACCGCCGCGGAACTAAAGGAAATTAAAAAGCATCTATTGGAGCTGAAAGAGGATGCCGCCGCCCGCCTGAAAGACAAAAAAAGTATGGATATGCCCGAAGCCGAAGTGGGCGACCCGATTGACGATGCCAGCAAAAGCCTGGATAAAGAAATTTTGTTTGAACTTTCCGGCAACGCCCACAGCACCATTGAACAAATTGAAGCCGCTTTGCGCAAAATAGATAAAGGCATTTACGGCTTTTGCGAATACTGCCGCCAGCCTATCCCCAAAAAGCGCATCAAAGCGCTGCCGTTTGCGCGTTACTGCGTCAACTGCCAGCACTCCACGGAAAGACATCGGGAATAGCCCGTTTTGAACCGTTACAAGCCCGTCTGTAAAGCAGACGGGCTTTTTTGTAGGGTGTTTCGGCTCGGCGGTTTTCTTCTTTCCCAAAAGCCCGCTCCGCCGCCGGCCGGCCCCCGGCTGCAACACCGCCATATGCCGGCCGATTTTAGGCCGCGTGGCCAACCATACCGGGCAAGCGGGCGTTGCGCCACCGGCCGCCGACGCAAGCCCAAATCCTCCGATAAAATGCGCCCCATTTCCCCCTGCATACCGGCCCCGTTTTTACCCACCCGCCGTCCGGGCGCAAAAAACCCGCCAAAAAAGCCCGGCGCACCATCGCGCCGGGCTTTTTGTTTCTATAAATAGCTAACTTATTTGGTTTCTTCGTCGGTTTCCGTTTTGAAAGAATCCTGCAGCAGCTGGCCCAACGT
>CALUQD010000014.1 GCA_944322825.1 Candidatus Avelusimicrobium pullicaecorum | reverse complement strand
TTTAATGCAGTGGCGGATGGTCGGATAGTCTTTAAGCTGGATGCCGTCCTGCTGGGCGATACCATAGTGTTCGCGCAAGCTGGCAAAGAGTTCGGCTTGTTTGACCGTATCGATGCCGAGGTCGGCTTCCATATCCAAGTCGATATCCAACATATCTTCCGGGTAACCCGTTTTTTCGCCCACCATTTTGACCACTTCTTTGGTCACGGCCGCTTCGTCCAGCGCCACGGCTTTCGGGGCCGGAGCGGGCGCCACCGGCGCACTCACCGGGGCCGCAGGGGCCGCCGCTTCGTGGGCGTGGACCGTGTTTACTTTGTCCACAAAGGCTTGCGAGCCTTCCATCACCAAGGCGGGTTTCACGCCGTGCTGATAGTTGTCTTTGATGCGCAGGGTATTCTGCACCACTTCCAGCACCGGGGCCTGCTGGCCGGAAATTTCTTTCAGCCAGGCCTGGTGTTTGGCTTCGTCGGCGATACGAGGTTCGCCTTCCTGCCACATTTTTTCGAGTAAAGTCATACCTAATTGGGAGCCAAAACCGGCCGCTAAGCGCAAGGCGTATTTAAAGTTGTAATGCCCGCCTTTGCTAAGCGTAATGCCTTCCAGTTCCGGGTCGGCTTCTTTAAAATTGGCAATCGGCGGTACGAGGCCCGTGTTCAGGCAGCGTACGGCGATGGCGTCTTCCAAACCGGCGCCCATCGAGTGGCCGGTAAATCCTTTGGTATTGCTGACGATAATGCTGCTGACGTCTTTGCCAAAGGTGGATTTTAATGCATACGCTTCCGCGCTGGCGGAACCGCCGCGGGCAGGCGTGTACGTTTCGTGCGAGATGAAAACCAGTTGCTTGGCAATATCCGCGCGGTTGAGGCCGTATTCCTTTTCCGCCGTAGCAACCAAGCGGTTCATTACCTGGGCTACATGCGCCACGTCCAAGCGGGTCACATGGAAGCCGCTGTTGGCAATTTCGGTAGAAAGCAGCTTGGCCAGCGGCTTCATACCGCGTTTGGCCACTTCGCTTTCCTCTTCCACAATCAAGGACACCGCACCCATACCTACGATCATACCGTTTCTGCGGCGGTCAAAAGGCAAGGCGGCTTTGGTTACGTCGGCTTCCGTCGTAGCGGCGCCGGAGGCCAGGAAAGCCGTCAAAATCCATTCGGACACATTGTCGTTGGTCGGGTCGTCGGCGCTGATAACGATAACGCGTTTGCAGCGGCCGAGTTTAATCCAGTCCTGCGCTACGGCAATGGCTTGTGCCGTGGAAGCACAGGCCGCGCTTAACGCCGTGGCCGGCCCGCGGGCGCGGATCCACTGGCAGAAGTGCGAGTGCGCGATGATAATGGTCTTTAAAATAAATTCCGAAGTAAAGGCAGCCGGTTCGATTTCTTTGTCCTTGAAATTGGACTGATACCAGGCTTCAATTTCGGCTTTGAGGGCCGGGTCGGAAATTTGGGAAATGAATTTATCGCAGAACGCGCGGACTTCTTTGGCGGTTTTGTTGTTGAGCAATCCCGCTACGCGTTTGGACAAATCGCCCATCATACTGTTGGCCACCGGGAAAGCGGAGGTGAAAATCACGCCCGTTTCGTCAATCATATCGGCCGGCAGACCCCAACGGTCCGGCAGGTAGCCGCCCGTAGAAGTGGGTTTGTAGTACAGCACCAGCGGGATGCCCGCGTCTTTCAGCGCCAAGATACCCGCGGCAATTGCCAGCTGGAAGCTGCGGTCCATCGAGCGGACCCATTTGGCCGGCAGACCGAATTCTTTTTCCAAATCGAACGCGCCGCCTTTGGCCGCCAGTTTAATGGCTTGCATGGGCGAGGTTAAGCGTTCGATGCGGTGGTTGCCGTCTTTGGATTTGATAACGAATTCCACGTGCTTGTCGATTTGTTTTTGCTGAATTTCGGAGCTGACGGGCTCAATCATATTGCGGCCGGAGAGGATTTCGTCCAACACGCCTTCGCGGAAGATTTTATCCCAGCTGCCGGGGCCGCCCGCCGCAATACCGCTGATAACCACGGATTTCTTGCCGCAGCTGCCGCCTTGCGCCGGAGCGGAAACTTTGCACGCGCAGGTGGTGTTTTCTTTCACCGTGCCGGCGGATTTTTCCGTCGGGGTGGCGTTGCCGGTTACCCAATTTGCAAACGCCGGGTTGAAGGTGGAATTGTCGCCGTACATATTGGTGCCGGTCCAATCCAATTGGATGCCGGAAGAAATCAAGTTGGCGAACAAATCGTTAAATTCCACAATGCCGCCTTTTTTGGGGTGGTTGGAAGCCAACACTTTGATGTCTTTCTTATCGGAAAGCGTGTTAGAAGCCAACGCGGAAAGGACGCGTTTAGGGCCGCATTCCACGAACAGGCGCACGCCGGAATCGTAGGTGGTTTGCAGCTGTTTAATCCATTCCACGGAGTGGGAAATCTGGGTGACCATTAAATCTTTGATTTTTTCCGGGTCGCTCGGATAGAATTCCGCCGTGACGTTGGTGGTAATGGGCATCTTGGGGGCGTGGAAAGTCAGCGTGTCCAAAAACGCGCGATACTGCGGCATAGCCGGGCGCACGATAGCCGAGTGGAACGCGTGCGAAACCGGGATTTGCACCGCCTGAATACCCATATCGGTAAACATTTTAATAGCGTCGTCGATGGATTTGCTGGCGCCGGCAATGACCGTCTGCGTCGGGCAGTTTTTGTTGGCTACGGCCACATACCCGCTGATACGCGCAAGTTCCGGTTCCACCCGGTCCACCGGCGCGGCGATGGAAGCCATCTTGCCGTTGTCTTCCACTTTAATTTCGGACATTACCTTCCCGCGGGTGCACACGGCTTTGAGGCCGTTTTCAAAATCGAAAATACCGGCAGCCACCGCAGCCGCATATTCGCCCAAGCTGTGGCCCATCACCACGTCCGGCTTAATGCCAAACGAAGACAAGAGGCGCATCATCGCGATATCGGCCGTCAATACGGCGGGCTGGGTCATTTCGGTTTTCTTGATGGCGGCTTCGCGCACGGCGATTTGTTCTTTCGTTTCGCCGGGTTTGCTCCACAAGGTGTCCGTCAAGTTCTGGCCGATGATGTCCATCAACAGGCGGTCGGCTTCGTCAAACGTGTCCTGTACTACCTTATATTTAGAGGCCAAATCCTTCATCATATCCACATACTGCGAACCTTGGCCCGGGAACATAAAGCACACTTTGGGTTTAATTTCGGTCGGCGTAAACGGATAGATTCCCTTCATACGCAGGTAGAGGGATTCCTGTTCCCATACGTTTTGAGCGGAAGCGGTCTTTTTGAAAAATTCGATTTTTTCTTTGAGTTTTTCCGGAGATTCCACGTTAATCGTCACCGCAAATTTGGCCGGCTTTTGAATGTGGTTCTTATAGGAAATGCTCGGCAAATAGGTGGGATCGTATTCAATGGCGATAAGCGCCTTGTCCAACACGTTAAACAGTTCCTGTTTGGTCGGGGCTGAGAAGGTGAGCACATCGCCTTGGATTTTCTCGCCGGGAACGTGAAGGGTGTAATTACTGCTGGTCATAGTCGGTTTCTCCTGTACAGGGGCCGAAACGGTTACTTGTTGGTTGGGTTCTTCGGCCTTTTTCAAAAGACTGTCGTTCATTTCTTCCATAGCCACGTGGAAGTTCGTGCCGCCAAAGCCAAAGGCGGATACATTGGCGCGGCGGATTTTACCGCCCGGCCATTCTTCCGCTTTGGTAATTACGCGGAAGGGGCAGGTGGCCCAATTGACAATCGGGTTGGGCGTTTCAAAGTTTACGGAAGGCGGCAATACCTTATTATATAAGGCCAGCGAAGTCTTAATTAAAGAAGCAATGCCCGCCGCCGCTTTGGCGTGGCCGATTTGGCTTTTCACACTGCCCAGGCCGATAGAGCCGGGTTTGACGTACGGGCCAAACAGTTCCGTCAAGGCTTCCAGTTCTACGGCGTCGCCCACGCGGGTGCCGGTGCCGTGCGCTTCCAAGAGGCCTACGGCTTCGGGCGTGTAGTCCAGCTGTTCAAACGCTTTTTGCACCGCCAACTTTTGGCCTTTAGGGTTCGGCGCGGTAATGCCTTTGCCTTTACCGTCGGACGAAGCGCCCACGGCGCGGATGACGGCATAAATTTTGTCGCCGTCTTTTACCGCGTCGGACAGGCGTTTTAAAATCACCATACCGGCGCCTTCCGCCATTACGAACCCGTTGGCGCGGGCGTCGAACGGATAGGAACCCGTTTCGGACAACGCACCGATTTTGCAGAATTTAATGTAGGCAGACGGAGACATCATCTGGTCCACCCCGCCGGCTACGGCCATATCAAAATTGCCCATACGCAAGCCGTTGACCGCCTGGTCAATGGCAGCCAACGAAGTAGCGCAGGCGGCGTCCACCGCAAAGTTGGTGCCGTGCAAATCAAACACGTTGGCTACGCGGCCGGGAATGACGTTGGCCAGTTCGCCGGGCATAGAGTCTTCGGTGATGGGAGTGAATTTTTCGCGTACGCCCGCGTCCATTTCGTCCAGCATTTTCTGGGCGTCGGCCGGGGCCAGCGATTTAAAAGAGGAAGTGTTTTTGAGAATTTCGTATAAGAACGGGCGGTTGAGGCGCGTGTTGGACATTTCGTTTTTCATCCCGCCCATTGAGTTACCAATAATCACCGCGGTGCGGTTGTGGTCAAACTCTTTTTTGTCGTAACCGGAATCTTCCAGCGCCATACGGGTGGTTTCGATAGCTAAGTGCTGAACGGTATCCATCTGTTTGGCAATTTGCGGAGGAATGCGGTATTTTAAGGAATTGAATTTGAAAGACTGAGGAATAAAGCCGCCGATTTTGGAGTACAGTTTGTCTTCGGCCTTATGGTCGGGACTGTAGAAAAGTTTGTAGTCCCAGTACGACGCAGGAATTTCAGTAATGCAGTATTTGCCTTCTTTAATGTTGCTCCAGAACTCGTCCTTATTTAAAGCTCCGGGCATAATCGCCCCGATACCAACTATGGCGATAGGTTCAAGGTTTTTATTTTTCATTTGTTCTCCTAACGTAAAATCCTCTTTCCTTGGCATACGTATTATAGTTATATTTTATGAAATTTTGCGGAAGCAAAACAAATCCGAATGCTGTTTTTTTAAAACAAGTATTGACAAAACCTAATTGCTTTTGTTAGATTTTTTCCGCCTTTTTAACACATTTTGAACAACGCGCCGTCGCAAAGCCATCCGCAGGCAATGCCTGTTTTTTGCAAAAACACCCTTGTTTTTGCTTTTTAGAAAAGCAAATTTTGTCCTCGTTTTAAGTTATACATTTGTATAATAACGCAAAAAAAAAGAACCGCCGCTAAAAAGCGGCGGTTCTTATGGGTTATTTTGCAGCAAATTATTTTGTTTCTTTTCCTTCCCCGACTTTCATATTTTCCAATTCTTCAATCAAGCTAAGCAGCGTGGGCTGCAGTTTGCCCACATATTCTTGTTCAAAAGTGCTTAAGCGTTGCTCCAAACGGGAAAGCTGCTTGGACACATCCGCGTTGGATTTATCGTGCGCAATTTTTAGTTCTTCCAAGCGGTAGTGCAAATCTTTCACTTTTTCTTTTAAATCGGCCACTTCCAAAGAAGAAGACCCCTGCAAGGAATGTAAAATGGAAGCACGCGGTTTAAAAGCGGGCGGCTGGGCTACGGTAACGACTTTCAAATCCTCCACAGCAGGTTCAAAATCCGTTTCGTGCGCCACCGCGGCGCGGTATTTGGCCGTGAATACAAATAATAAAATAAAACAAACGGTAAAACCGATGAGTTGTAAGATGACAATGTTCTCCATAGCTCATATCATATCATATTTTCAGAAAAAATATATGCGCAAAAAGTTCCTCTTTTCGGGCCAGCGGCACAGAAACAGCTTGCCCCGCGCCGCGGCCGGCGGGCGCCAAAGGAGGTTGCTGCCGGCGGAAGGCGCGCCCATCAGTTGGAATAGTAATTGTCGAAATACCCGGTAATATAGATGACGGGCGTTCCTTTATCACCAGAGCCGCTGGTTAAATCGCACAGGGAGCCCAACAAATCCGTCAGTTGGCGCGGGGTCGTCCCCAAGGCCTGGCCGCCGGCGTTGGCTTGCACTTCCTTGGCCACGTCTTTGCCGGAATCGATGAGTGATTTTAATTTCGTTTCGTGCGGCATTCCCACCAGCCCGTCCGTGGCCGCCGGGCAGACAATCGGGTCGGCCAGCTCCCAGATGCCGGTGGCCGGGTCTTTATAGGCGCCGTCGCCGTAAATCATCACTTCAGGCTTTACGCCGGTTTGGGCTAATAATTCCTGCTGGAGGCGCTGCACAAACGCGCGGCAATCGCGCGGGAACAGTTTGACGCGGTCCTCGTTGGAATAATTGGAACCCAGCAAGCCAAACTCCGTGTTAAACCCGGCACCCGGGCGGACCGGTTCGGCACAGACATCGGCCAGCGTATAAGCCGTAAAGCCGGCCTGCGCCAATTTTTTAGCATACACCCTGCGGTTGTGAACGGTGCACACCAGCACCTGCCCGCCTTTGCCGGCAGACGCTTTGATAAAATTATCAATTCCCCATACATAGGAAATATCAATCCGCTGCGGGTCCAGCGCTTTATAAAGCTGGGAATAATTGGCGTGCGTAATAGGGTGGACAAACTCAAAGTAGGGGCTGTCTTCCCGGTGGATGCCTTCCACATAGCCGTAGGGGTCTTCGCATAGCGGGTTGCCGACTTCGTCCGAAGGCAGCGTCAGCACGATATGCACCTTGCCTTTAATTCCCCCCACAATGCCTTTTAACATCGGCAGAAAGCGGTTGCGGCTTAAAATAGGCGAAAAGATGACCACATCCCCCTGCGGGAACAACCGGGAAACCGAAGTGGAGATATCGTTCAGCGTAACAAAATTTCCCTGGCTGCGCGCCACGAGCGATTCCGTCACCCCCACCACCGCCCGTTCTTTAAACGCAAACCCTTCCGCCTGGGCGGCTTCCACCAAAGTATGGGCAATCACCGGGATAATATCCGTACCTTCCTTAATAAGCGGCATCCGAATGCCGCGGGAAACTACACCGCTGTATCTGGTCATATCTACTCCTTATAAATAATACCGTTGGCCGGGCAGCCGTTAGCGGCCGAGCGTTCAATTCGCCCCGCCGGGGCGCCCCGGCGCCTGCCGCAATGAGCGGCGGACATAAAAAACCGGGGTATATAAAAATCCCCGGTATTTACTTTACTTAAACTTAACTACTACAAAACAGGCGCTGAAGGCCACTGCCAAAAACAGGCCATATACAAGGTAGCGCCACACCGGCTGACTAATTGCCGGGCAAAGCCAATAAAACAGCCCGCACAGTACCGCAAAGCAAATAATGCCAAATGTGTTAAATTTTAAAGTCGGCTTCATACTTATTTAATCACCGTCCCGGTTTGGCCCGTTTGATAATGCACGATGCGGATTTCGACGCCTTTTTCTTTAGCCAAGCGTACGGCGTCGGGGTGGAGCACGTTGGCGCCGTTCAAGGCCAGCTTATACATTTCATCAAAATCCAGCACTTCGTATTTTTGGGCCTGCAAATCTTTGTTGGGGTCGGCGGAGTAGACGCCGTCTACATCTTTGACCATTTCCACGTGGTCTGCCCCCAGCTGGGCCGCCAAGAACACGGCCGACACATCGCTCCCGCCGCGTTTTAAGGTGGTAATTTCCTTATTTTCGCCAATGCCCTGGAAGCCCGCCACTATCGGCACGTGGCCGTCCTGTATTTCGCGCACCAGACGGTTGCCTTTCAGCTCCAAGATATCCGCCCCGGTGTGGATGCAGGTGGTAATCAAACCAATCTGCGAACCCGTGAGCGATACGGACGGCACGCCAATGGCGCGAAGCGCAATGGACAACAGCGCCACGCTGACGCGTTCGCCGGTGGTTACGAGCATATCCAGTTCGCGTTTATCGGGGGTGGGCGTGATGCTGAAAGCGTGATCCAGCAGTACGTCAGTCAGGTTGCCGTTGGCCGAAGCCACCACCACGGGGATAAAATTATCGTCATAGCGGGATTTAATCAAATCTGCCGCCATCAGCAATTTTTGTTTGTTGGCCAGCGTATTGCCGCCGAATTTCATAATGCAAATTTTTCTCATAATTGTACCCTATTGCAACCACGGCGCCATGGCGTGACCGCTGATCATTTCTTCATACGAAGTGCGTTTGCGCACCACGGCAAATTGGTCCCCGTGCACCATCACCTCGGGCACCAGCGGGCGGAAATTGTAAATGGACGACATGGCCGCCCCATACGCCCCAGCACACATTATAGCAAGTAGTCCGCCTTCCTGGACAGGTTCAATAATGCGTTCGTGGGCAAATACGTCGCCCGATTCGCAAATCGGCCCCACGATATCGGCAATGATGGGAGCCACCCCTTGTTTGGTAACGGGCAAAATGGTATGCCACGCGTCATAGAGCGCCGGGCGGACCAAGTCGTTCATCCCCGCGTCCACGATAATAAAGTTTTTCTCGCCGTTGGATTTGGCGCAAATCACTTCCGTCACCAAAATTCCGGCGTTGCCGGCGATAGAACGCCCGGGCTCCACAATAATGTGTTTGTGCAAATCGCCCAAGGTTTCGCGCACGACTTCGGCATACGCCTCGCAGGTGGGCGGGAGCTCCACGTTGTAATTAATGCCCATCCCGCCTCCCAGGTCCACATTTTCGATGGCAATGCCGTCTGCTTCCAGCGCGCGCACCATCGACGCAATTTTGGTAAACGCCAGGCGGAACGGCTCCAAATCCAACAGCTGCGAACCGATATGCACCGCAATCCCCGCAATGCGGATACCCGGCATTTGGGAGGCTTTCACATACAAATCATGCGCTTCCTGCCACGGCACGCCGAATTTATTTTCTTTGGTGCCGGTGGTGATTTTGACGTGCGTCAAAGCGTCCACATCCGGGTTGACGCGCAGGGCCAGATTGGCTTTTTTGCCTTGCGCCACCGCAATGCGGTTAATCATTTCCACTTCGGCGGCGGACTCGGCGTTGATTTGCAAAATGCCCAGCCGGATGGCTTCTTCCAATTCCTGCGCCGTTTTGCCTACGCCCGAAAAAACAATTTTATCCGCCGGGATACCCGCTTTTAGCGCTACATACATCTCCCCCGCGGACACTACATCCGCCCCGCCGCCCAGCCGGGCCAGCGCCGCCACCACGCTCAGATTCGGGTTGGCTTTGACGGAATAACATACCGTGCCGTTCAAATCCGCCAAGGCGGCGCGGTAAGCCTCAAAGTTGCGGGTGAGCTTATCGGTGGAATAACAATAAAAGGGCGTACCTACTTTTTCGGCAATTTGTTTGATATCCACTCCCTCCGCATAAAGTTCTCCGCCTTGATAATGGAAACACATAGTTCTCTCCTTTTTGCCAATAAAAAACCCCCGCTTACAATTAAGCGGAGGTTTGCAAATTTGTTTAGTATTGGGGCCCTATCTATCCGCAAAATTGTAAGCAGGTACGCAAGCGCACTTTTTGCTCTTGTTCTGTTTGCTTACACGTTTAACGGATAGAATCATAGCCATAGGGTTAGTATAGAAAAATTTTTCACTGCGCGCAAGAATTTATTTTAAAACGACCTCTCGTCCGTTTGCTGGCCCCCACAGCCGGCAGAAAGATTTACCTTTGTCATTATACGACCGGCACACCACTTCTCCCGTCTTTAAATAAGCAATACCGTAAAGTGTTTCCCGCGGCAAACGATTGCACACGGCCAAGGCATCCGTCCAACCGCCATCTTCCCGGACCGGACGGCAGATAAAATTTTTAGTCTGGAAACCGTTTACATAATAATTGACCCTTTCACCCGGAAAATCCAAATCTAATTTATCAATATCTTTAGCATATTCGCCATTGGCCATATAATAAAGTTGCTCCGCCTTGGCAATAGAAGAAACCAATGTTAAGGCCTCAGCCATACGGCTTTTTTCCACTGCTTTTTCATACTGCGGCAGCGCCACCGCCGCCAATATGCCAATGATTAAAACCACCACTAATAGCTCTATTAGCGTAAATCCGGCGTTTTTCCCCGCCGGGTGGGTTTTTTGATAAATTTTGTTCATAGCCAAAATTTATCAAAAAAAAAAAACAAATCAAGGCCTTCCAGGCCCCCTTGCCGGGGGCAGGCACGCTGCCTCGAACAGGGTTTCGCAAAATACGGTGCTTACGTAATGGGGAACAACTTGTTGGGGATGTTTTTGCAAGGGGCGATCCGGGCCAGGGGCTGGCCTCCCGTCTTTGGTACTTTTCCCGCCGGGAAAAGAGCATATAAAAAACCCCGCCGAACTTTTCGCGCGGCAGGGTTTTTTCATTACACAAAATTAATTCCAATTTTTACGCAGCTTCTTAATGGCTTTTTTCAGTTCCGGCTTTAAGGCGGGGTCTACTAAATCGATAAACAGTTTTCCGTCCAAATGGTCCACCTCGTGCTGGAAAGCTTTGGCCAACAGCCCGCGGGCGCGTTTGACTTGTTCCTGTCCGTTCTCGTCGATATATTTAATCGTCACGTCCGTGGCGCGTTTAACTTCCGCCCATAAACCAGGCAGGGATAAACAGCCTTCTTCTTCCAGTTTCTCCCCGCGTTTGGAAATAATTTCCGGGTTGATGATGACGTAGCGTTTAAGCGGGGCGTTTTCTTCGTCCGACTCCGGGATTAAAATCACCGCCAGGCGGTACTCCAAGCCAATTTGGTTTGCCGCCAGCCCCACGCCGCGCACCGCCAGGCAGGTTTCTTCCATATCCTTCAGCAGTTTAGGCAGCAAAGGCTCAATCGTTTTAAAATCAACGGGTTTTAATTTTTGGCGTAAGATGTTCTCGCCATATTTTGTCACACGCAAGATAGCCATATTTTTATTTTATCATATTGGGGAATTACCGCGTGTAAACCGATACGATACTTCCCTCCCTTCCCATAAAATCCGCAGTGTGACAGGGTGCTTTAATTCCCGGTCTTTCACGGCGCCCCATATCATTACAGCCCGCTCTATTTGCGGGTTGGCGCCGTAACGGCCGGACACGCCCATCACCACTTCTTCCGCGTCGGCCACGGAAGCCGCCTGGGCAATAGCATAGTAGGCGTCGTTAGAGTGCACCAGCACCGGTGTGACGGGCAAACCGTATTTTTCCGCCATAAAAATTACCGCCGTAAACACTTCCTGCTCGTCCACCGCGGCCGAACGCATATCTTGGCGGTAGAGCACGTTTTCCACCGGTTTGCAATACAACACAATCACGTCGGTATCATCGGCATTTACGTTGCTTAGCACTTCTCCCAAATGGTACAAGTTTTCCGGGTCCTTTACCGCCACCAAAATACGGTGCGGGCGATCCAAATCGGCAAAGGCTTCTTTTAAATCGTCTACGGTTTCGGCGTTGATGCGCTCGCGGTAGCCTTCTTCAAACATTGTGTTGGCCCGTTTGGCGTTCAGACGCTCGGACAAAGAAAACACCGCAAACAAAAACGCCGTAAAGCCCAACCCGGCCACCGTGGCCACTTGCTTGGTGGTCAAATTGACTAACGCCACCGTCAGCAAAGCGCCGCATAGCAAAATCAACCCTACCGGAATATAGTAATTTTCGTATTTGATATTCAGCGGGAACATAAAATCGCGCTTTTGGGCGGCTTTCTTCCAACGCAGGCGGATAATGGCCGACACTTCAAACACAAAGCACCACATCACCCCAAAGGCATACGCCTCCCCCAGCAAATACACATTGCCGCGGGAGAGCAAAATCACTACCAGCTGCACAGCGGCTATTAAATGGATAATATGGTAAGTGGTGCCATAGCGGCGGTGGATTTTGCGGAACCAATCCGTCAAAATACCGTCTTCGGCAATACGGTTCATCAGCGCATTGGAACCGATAAGCGAGGTATTCACCGCGCCGGAAAGCATCGCTACGCCGCACACCACAATCATCGCCTGCATCAGCAGTTTTAAAAAGTTCGGCCCGGCCAAGCTCATTGCCAAGCCGGAAAGCAGGTTATCGTAATATTTGGTAGCAATCAAATCGGGCGGGATAATCACCGCGGATAAAAACGTCAGCCCGCCCGTAAACAACAGGGCAAAGCCAAAAATCAGCCACGCGGCTTTTTTAAGGTTAATCGCTTTGGGATATTCAATTTCCCGGTACACTTGCGAAAGCGTTTCGATGCCCGAGAGCGCCAACACGCTGTGCCCAAACGCCATAATCATCCCCACTAAACCGATGGTTTGCATCCAATCGATATGCCCGGCCCAGCCCAGCGCCTCGCGCGAAAAATGCAGCTCGGTCGGCGGCAGATGTGCACCGTGCAGGGCAATTGTAATAAAAGACCAAATGGCCAACAAAAAACATACCGCTAAAGAAAATGCAATAATTTTAGCGCTCTTGGAGCTGGATTCTTCTATCCCTTTTACGTTTTGCCGCCAGAAATACAAGGTGACCAACATACCAAACGCCACCGACACTACGCTCTCTGGCAGTTCTAGGCCAAATCCGGCCAATTCAAAAAACGAATTAATCAGCCCGCACAGGTAATGCCCGGCCGTCACGGCGCTGATAGGGCCCGTTAAAATAAAATCAAAAATCAAGGCAGAGGCCGCCAGCTTAGCGGCCGTATCGCCCAACCCTTCACGCACGATTTTATAGGCGCCCCCGCGCACAAACAACGAACACGCCTCCAGCTCCAGCATTAAAAGCAGGCCGGAAAACAACATCACCGCCAAAATATACCACGGGAACGCCGGCCCAAAGGCGCGCATGGCTATGCCGCCCGCATAAAAAGCGCTGGAACCAAAATCGCACAGCACTACGGCGGCGGCTTTCCAAAAGGGAATAAAGGTGAGCATTGCAGTCGTCAGCACGACCACTTTTTTAACACGGGAGGAACCAGCGGAAGTTTCAGAAGCGTTCTTCATTCAACTAGCTAACGCGCCAAACGCGCGGCGATTTCCTGGGCGTCTTTCAAGGAAACCAATTCTTCAATAAATTCGGGTTTAAATTTTTCGGCCAGCGCGGAAAGAATTTGCAAATGCTGTTGGAAAAATGTGGGTTTAGCAGGCGAAAGGAACAAGAACATTACCCGGATGGGCAGTTCATTTTCCGCCGTGGGGACGATCGGGCGGCGCAGCACAGCCACCGCCGCGGCAAAGTCCGTCAGTTCTTCCAAACGCGCGTGCGGAATGGCCAACCCGGTGTCTAGGGTGGTGCTGATGCCTTCTTCCCGCTTGAGAACCTGGGAGGCTACATAGGCAGGGTCCAGCTGCGGGCAATCCCGGCAGACGGCCTGAACCAATGCCTCGATTAACTCTTTCTTGCCCGGGTATTCGTCCGCCATCAACACACGCGACGGCGCAATCAACCGCCCCAGGCTTACTTTATTCTGTTCTTTTTGTGACATACTCTACAATTTTTTATGGTAGCATATAACCCGCAACCCTGGCAAGCCGCCCAACACCTTTTATTCCCCCAACAAAAAAGCTAAAATAATTATAATGACAGACAACGAAATACAAGCCTTATTTGATACACTTTCCGCCGGCCGTACGCCTGGCAAACAAGATTTTAACGCTTCCAAAATGTTTTCCCTGCTGGAGGACCCGTTTAGCATTTGGTGCTCTTTCCACGCCCCCAAAGAAGCGGCCGTGCCGGAGCCAAACCGCTACGAAAATTTAAAAATCCGTACCGACCGCAACACCCGCGACCAATGGATTAAAAACGAATTTCCCGGCGTAGTGTTCGTATCGGGCGAAAATGAAACCGAACGCTTTAAAAACACCTTGGCCGCTATGGCCAAAGGCGAAAGCGCGGTTGCCAACGGGCTCTTGTGGAACTTGCCCGAAAACGCCTATGGCAGCGTCAATTTGTTGGTCCGTTCGGATGCGGCCCCCAGCGTATTCGGCCCTTACCACTACCATATTTACCAATTCAAGCGGGCCCACGATTTAAAAGAACATTATGCCTTGCAAGTCAGCCTGCTGAACCATATGTTGGGCAAAGCCCAGCAATATACGCCTGAAAATACCCGCGTGTTTCTAAAGGACCGCACCCTGGATGTACCCTACCGGGACCACCAGGAACGCCTGGAACGTGAACTGGCTTTTTGGCGCGCTATCCGCGACGGGCTGGCCAAGCCCGAAGCCCACAAGCCGCCCAAAGCGGCCGCCGCCCCGTGGCGTATCTATGCCAATAAAGCAGTGGCCGAAAGCAAAGATTTGCTGATGCTCCCGGGCCTAAATACCGAAATGCGCCAGTGCCTTAAAATAAACGGAATGTATACTACGGATGACGTCGCCCACGCCAGCTTGGATAAACTGCGCGGCATTTTGGAAGAACCCCACGCCACCGACTCCTATTATAATGCGCTGGCCTACCTGCATAACAAGCCGGTTCTGCGCGAAGCGGGGCATTTCCCGCCGCCGGTAAAAAAATACAATTTGTATTTCGATTTTGAAGCCACCGAAACCTTTACCAAAGACAATGTTTCCTTTGTATATTTAATCGGCATTTGGGATAAAGAAGAAGACAAGTACGTCAGTTTTGTGGCGAAAACGCCGGAAGAAGAAATCAAAATCTTTGAACAATTCTACGACTATATCAAAGATTTCTCCGATACGGCCCTGTACCACTGGACGGAATACGAAGTAAAAAAAATGAAGAACCTCGCCGCCCACAACCCGCAGGACGAAGCCAAGCTCAAGGCGTTGTGCTCCATTTGTTACGACTTGAAAGTAGCCGTCAATAAACAATTCTACCTGCCCGCGCCGAGCTTTTCGCTCAAAGCCGCCGCGCCCGCCTTTGGGTTCAACTGGCGGCAGGACGACTGCGGCGCGATGGACAGTATGGTGTATTTTACCAACTGGCTTAAAACCGGCAACGACGAGCTCTTGTCCAAAGTGCTGATGTACAACGAGGACGACTGCAAAGCAATGCTGGATTTGGAAAACAAACTCAAAGCGGCCGAAGTGCTGGAGCTTAAAAAATGAAAAAAGAATTGGCCGTCCTGCAAGCGTGCCTGCAAACCGCCGCGCAAGCGGTGCGGCGCCGTTTTGGCAAAGTAGGCTACGAATTGAAAGGCAAAGCCAACCTGGTAACTTCCGCCGATGTCGCCAGCCAAAAAGCTATTTTAACCCTCCTCCGCAAAAATTTTCCCACCCACGACTATTTAGCCGAAGAAAACGGCACCAAACAAACCGGTTCCGATTATCTTTGGGTGATTGACCCCATAGACGGCACCACCAATTTTGCCCACACCTTTCCGCAATGCTCGGTTTCCATCGCCTTGTTTTATAAAAACGAGCCGGTGCTGGGCGGCGTTATAAATCCCGCCACCGGCGAAACGTTCCTGGCGCAAAAAGGCAAAGGGGCCACGCTAAACGGCAAAAAGATACACGTATCCAAAACCCCCCGCTTGGACCAATCTCTTTTGATAACGGGTTTTCCCTACGACCGCTTTACCCGAATGCCGCAGCTGCTCAACCGCTTTGGCGCTTTTTTAAACGCCTGCCACGACGTGCGGCGGCTGGGGTCGGCCGCGCTGGATTTGTGCTGGCTGGCAGCCGGCCGCGCCGACGGATACTGGGAAGACGCCCTCAACCCGTGGGACGTAAGCGCAGGCATACTTATCTTGCAGGAAGCCGGCGGAAAAGTGACGGATTTTTCCGGCAAGAAATATAAAAATATCGCCGCTTATGGCCGCACCCTTGTAGCCACTAACGGCAAAATCCATAACCAGATGCTGGCCGTGCTGCGCCAAACGGAACCGCGCCTTTAATGGGGCGGCGGATGCTTGGGTTTTGCGTCTGGCGGGCGGCTGTGATATAATTTTAGTAGGAACTTTGTTGGAAAGGGGTTTGAATGGCTATCAGTGTAGTGAAACAATACAGCGTGTTCCTGATTAACGAACCAGGCGCGCTGAAGAATTTCGCCGAGCTGTTTGTGCGCGAGAATGTGGACGTCATCGCTATCTCGCAGGACGTACGCTACGACGCAGCCGTGGTGCGCTTAGCCGTTAAATACGACGAAGAAATCAGCCACGCGCTGACCAAAGCGGGCTTCACCAGCGTTAAGACGGACGCTATTTGCCTGGATGCTCCCAACCGTGTAGGCCTGGTGCGCGATATTGGCTCCGTCCTTTCCGGCCACGGAATTAACATTACCACTATTTATGGCACCGCCGGCGCCGGCGAAAACACCCGGTGGATTATCGTGGTAAACGATATCACCAAAGCCTTAAACGCTTTGGAATCTTCGGGCCTGTTTAATTAATTTCCCAGCAACGATTTTTATTCCCCGCTCTAAAAAATGGAAAGCCCGGCTTTAATCCGCCGGGCTTTTCTGTTGCCTTTCTTTAATAAAATACTATTGGATTTGTTTTTCCGCTTCCTTCATTTGTTTTTTCCATTCTTTTTTAGCGGCTTTATGTTTGCGCTTGGCCTCGCCGGAAAGCAAATCTTCCACCCGGCGGGCTTTCAATTCATCTAAATTTTTTTCGCTTTCCTGGATTTTCTTTTCCCAGTTATCCAGGTTCGCGCGTTCGTCGGCGATACGTTCTTTCACGTAAGCCAAGTTGGCGTCCACGCTTTCGGAAACGACCTCGGCCAGCTGCGCTTTGATGGCGGGTTTTTGCTCGTCGGAGGCTTTGCGGTATTGCTTCACCAATTTTTTAACCAGTTTGCGGCGGGCTTCAAACGCTTTTTTCTGTTCGGCCGGCGTACGCTTCGGCGTTTTAGACGGTTGGAATTGTTCCGCCCGGACGGCCGCTTTCGTATCGGCCGGCTGCGTTGCTTCGGCCGTTTTATCCGCGGCAAACGCCGCACTGCATACCCCGCACAAGAGTAACGGCAAAATAATTTTCTTCATAAGTTCTCCTTTAATGCGATACCGTTTTGGAAAATAAATGCATCACGGTTACGCCGGCAATAATCAGCCCCATTCCTACCAGGGCCGCCGCGTCCGGCCGTTCTTTAAAAATAACAAATCCGGCCACGGCCGTCAGCACCGTGCCCACACCGGCCCAGATGGCATAAGCCACCCCTAAGGACATTCCCTTCAGCGTCAGCCCCAACAGCCAAAAAGACCCGCCGTACGCCACCGCCGTCAGCACTGCCCACGCCGGCACGGTAAACCCGCGCGAGGCTTTGAGTGCGCTCGTCCCGGCGATTTCGCACAAAATGGCTCCCGCCAGGAACAAATAATACTTCCACATATTAGTCCAGTGCCGTATCGTGCACGCCGGCCTCGGCAAAACCTTTGGCGCGCAGTTTGCACGAATCGCAATGGCCGCAGGGCTTTTGGCCGCCGGCGTAGCAGCTCCAAGTCAATTCGAAGGGGACTTTCAACTCGGCCCCCAATTTAACAATCTGCGCTTTGGATAAGCGCATCAGAGGCGCTAAGACTTCGATTCCTTCGCTCACCCCGGTTTTGGTTCCGCGGTTTAACGCTTCCGCCGCCGCTTTGAAAAACGCCGGCGTGCAATCCGGATAGCCCGAAAAATCCACCGCGTTGGGCCCGGCGATAATCGCATCCGCCCCCACCGCATCCAACAAAGAACCCGCAATAGACAAAAACATCAAGTTCCGCCCCGGCACATACGTAGAAGGAATCCCTTCTTTGGGGATATCTTCCACCGCCACATCCGGCAAGGCTTTTTGCTTATTCACCAGCGAACAGCACTCCAGCCACGGCAGGTTCAGCGTAATCAAATGGTGTTTCACTCCCAGGTTGCGCGCAATCATTTGCGCGGCCAGCACTTCGCGGTCGTGGCGCTGCCCATAGGACACCGTCAGCGCCTCGCATTCATATCCGTGCGCCAAGGCCCAGTACAAGCACGTAGTGGAATCCAACCCGCCCGAAAAAAGCACAATGGCTTTTTTCTTGCGCTTGCCGCCGCTGGGTGCGACAGCGCTGGAAAAGGTAACGTCGTCCGTATCGCCCGGAAGCGTAACCACTTTATCCGGCGAAAGAGAAATCCGGTTTGGTTCGTCCGCCGGCTGTTCCGGCTGGGCGGGCGCGTCGGCGGATTTTTTTAACACCGAATCGAGCAAATCATCCGACAGCGGCTCCATCACCGGGGCCGATTCCTTGCCTTCCGATTTATGCAGCAAGGAAGCAGCCTCCTGCTCCAATTCTTTCTTTTCCTCTTTGACGACTTTTAAAATATCGCTAAACAGATTTTTTACCCGAGCCGAAGAGAATTTAGAAGCGCCTTTTTCTTCCGGCTGGGCCGAAGTCTGCGGCATAGAAGCCGCCGCTTCACCTTGCGGCATCTGCGGCATTTGGTCTTGCGTTTCGGCCGCTTCCGGGGCGGGCAGGCCCATCCACTGGAACGGAGCCGGCTGCCCAAAGGGATGGCACACGCCATAGCCTTCCTTGGAAAAGCTAATCTGCGGTACGACCGGCAAACTGTTTAATTGGAAAGCCAATTTAGCATCTTTATCCGCTGTTTTAGGGCCCTGTTTTTTAAATTCTACAAAACGGATGGTATTGCGGAATTCCGCAATTGCATTTTGCGGGCGGCCGACGCCTTGCAGATAATCTTTTAACGCGCTGACGCACAAACCGTCTTCCACATCGTCCGACACCCCATACATCGCGGCGGGAATCAACAAGACATCCTTTTTTTGGCTGCGCAGCACGCTGGCTAAAGCATCAAAGTTGCAAAACCCGCCCAACAACACCATAGAAGCATTCTGCAAACGAAGCATTGCCTGGGTGCCGGTATGGGATACCAACAGCGCCGGAATCTGCGCCTCGGAACGGGAAGCCAAATACGGGGAATCGTCTTTATGCGGGGCAGCCAGCGGCAGATCGCTGTACACTTCAAACTGGGAATGCGTCTGCAAGAAGGCATCTGCGCGGGTAGGTTCATCAAACACCAGCACTTCTTTTTTCCCGCGGTTCAGCAAGGCACAGGCCGTCGTACCGGCGCGCAGGACATCTGCCACTACGGCGATATCCGACCATTGTTCAGCTTCTGCAATGCTTTTAGCGACTAGAATATTCATTTAAAATCCCCAATACTTTAAAGTCTTCGATAGCTTTTTCGTCTTCTTCCGTTAAATTATCTACGTATTTAATGGCGTAAATAATCAGCGTTACGCGCGGGTCGGTGGCGCCGTCTTCGGCGCTGTTATATTGGCCGATGAGCATCGCATCCGCTCCTTTGGAAGCCACAAACCTTCGTCCTTTTTCCACTCCCATCTTCAGCACATCCCGGTCCGGCTGCAAGTTTTTAATGCGCAAGAGCCCCAAGTTGCCATACGGGCGCGTAATTTCGCTCTTGCTGCCCACAATTTCCACATTTTTGGCTTTGGTCGCCGGGAAATCGGGCCCTATCGGAATCCAATCCAAATTGGCTTGTTCCAAGGTGGCGCAGCCGCTCAGCAGCAAGGCGCATACCCCCCACCACACAAATTTTTTCATATATCCTCCTATTTTTTTTGAGAAGCTAACTGCCCGCACGCGGCTAAAATATCGTTGCCCATACTTTTGCGGATGGTCACGCCGATACCCATTGCTTTTAAGCCGGCGGCAAAATCTTTTACTACCCGGTCGTCGGTTTTTTCGCCGCGGCCGAGGTTGCACGCTATCAAATTGACGTGCAGCAAATAATTGTCTTTAATGCTGTAAATCCAGTCCGCCAATTTGCGGATATGCTCCGGGCGGCTGTTGACGTTTTCGATAACGGAATACTCCAAAAACACCTGGCGCCCCGTCATAGCGATGTATTCTTCCAACGCTTTTTTCAAGTCGTCCAAATCGAATTTGCGGTTGACGGGCATTATTTGGCTGCGTTCGGCGTTATCGGCATTGTGCAAAGAAACCGCCAAATTGGCCTGCGGCAAATCCACCGCCAGCTTGTGCAATTTATCGGCAATGCCCGACGTAGAAACCGAAATATGGCGCGCGCCGATGTTTAAATAATCCGGGTTGGATAAATCGTGCGCCGCTTTTACCACGTTTAAATAATTTAACAGCGGTTCGCCCATTCCCATAAATACTACGCTGGAAATGCGTTCGCCCAGCTTTTCGCGCCGAACGTATTGGTACCACATCAGCACTTGGTCGGTGATTTCTTCCTGGGTTAAATCGCGTTTAAAGCCCATTTTGCCCGTACTGCAAAACGAACAACGCAGCGGGCAGCCCACTTGGCTGGACACGCATACGCTCCACGTGTCCTGCGGTTTTAACAAAACGGTTTCGATGCGCCAGCCGTCTTTTAAAGTCAAGAGCGCCTTGGCCACTTTATCGTGTTTGGAGCAGGTAATTTCGGTCACTTCGAAGCTAAGCAAGGGGCAGTCCTGCTTTAATTGTTCGCGCAGCGGAGCGGGCAGCGTGGTGGCTTCGTCCCACGAAGAAATCCCCTTTTTAAAAATAGCTTCCTGCACCTGCGCAATGCGGAAATTGGGCAGGCCGGCCTTTTTAATATATTGTTTTACAGATTCAAAATTCATTTTTCTTTCCTTATTATATGTGTATATATTTTACCATTTTGGCGGAGTCTTTCTTTCCTTTTTATACCGATTTTTTCCCCGCGTGAAAAAACGCCTGTTTTTTAGTATAATACCAGCACGATGAGTGAAGATATCAAGTTTAGCACCGCCGGCTTTCGGGCCGTCACCGCAGACGGGCTTACCGCCCAGTCTGTACAACGTTTGGCTTACGGGATTTCCGAACATATTTTGGAACATCCCTTCTATGGTTTTGAAGGTGAAGGATACCGCAAGCACTGCGCCGCGCAAGGCAAAAAACCCAAAAAGCCCCTTGTACTCGTGGGGTTTGACACCCGTTTTTTCTCTAAACAATTTGCTTATATCGCCGCCAATGCTTTGGTGCAAAGCGGTATCACCGTAAAAGTAGCCGAACTGCCCCTCCCGACCCCGGTGGCGGAATGGGCTGTTTTGAATGAATGCGCCGTGGGAGCCATTGTCATCACCGGCAGCGAAGCCGAGTATTACGTAAACGGCGTAAAATGGATTTCCTACTACGGAGGCATTGCCAACAACGAAATAGTAGAAGACATCGAAAAGCGCACGCCTTCCCCCAGCGCCCAGATTTTAAAAGCCTCCTCTATTGAATTTGGCTACCTCAACGCAGCCGCCACCGTAAGCAAAGATTTACGCAAGGGCTATCTGGCGCGGCTGGAAAAAATGATTGACGTCAAAGCGCTGAAAAAAGCCAAATTAAAAATCGCCGTAGACCCGCTGTTCGGAACGGCCAAGAACTATTTCCGTGATTTCCTGGAAAAATACGGCGTAACGGTGGAAGGCATCCACGAAGGGGACGATATCCTTTTTGGCGGGCACACCCCCAATGCCGGCCCGGTGAGTTTGGCCGAACTGAGCAAGCTAGTAACGGCGAAAAAAATGCATTTGGGGATCGCCTGCAACCCGGACTGCGATAAATTCGGCATCATTGATGCCGACGGAAACTGGGTATCGCCCAACGAAATCGCTCCGATGCTGTTAGAACACTTAGTGCGCAACAAAAAAGTAAAAGGGCGCGTGTGCCGCAGCGTGATTACGTCTAACCTCATCGACCAAGTAGCTAAAACCAACGGGCTGATGCTGCGCGAAACACCGGTGGGATTTAAATACATCACCGAACTGATGACCACCGGGCAGTATATTATGGGGATGGAAGAATCCGGCGGAATAGCCGTAGCAAACCATATCCCGGACAAAGACGGCTTGCTTGCCTGCCTGTTGGTGGTGGATATGTTAGCCGTAGAAGGCAAAACCTTCAAACAAATCAGAAAGGATTTCTACAAAAAATACAAACAGTTATTTGACCAAAAAGTAAGTATTCCCAAAACAGAAACGGAAATCAACCGCATTATGGAACGGTTGGATATCCGTCCGCCGCTGTCTATCAACAAAACTTCCGTTTGGCGCATTGACTCTACCGACGGGTTTAAGTTTATTTTAAAAGGCGGCAGCTGGTTGGCTATTCGCCCCTCCAGCACAGAGCGCCTCATTCGTATGTACGCGGAATCCCAGGACGAAAAAATGCCGGCCGCGCTCATCAAAGAAGGCAAAAAAATTATCGACAGTATTGTCTAACACACGGCCCAAACGGCCGAAGGGGGAGCTTTATGGCTCGGATCAGAAAAATTACGGCAAGAGAAATTTTGGACTCGCGCGGGTATCCCACCGTGGCGGCCGATGTAATGCTGGATGACGGAAACACCGGCACGGCGGCCGTGCCCAGCGGGGCTTCCACCGGTTCGCACGAAGCGCTGGAACTGCGCGACGGCGGCGAACGCTACAATGGCAAAGGCGTCCTTACCGCAGTATCCAATATAGAACGCATTTCCCAACAGCTGGCCGGAATGGACCCGTTCGACATCCGCCTGGTGGACGAAAGTATGATTGCCCTGGACGGTACGGAAAACAAATCCCGCCTGGGTGCCAATGCAACGCTGGCGGTTTCTATGGCTGTTTTGCGTGCGGGCTGCCACAGCGCCAAACTGCCGCTGTACGAACATATCCGCAATGTCTACGGCCTGCATTACGACGATTACGTCCTCCCTGCCCCGATGCTCAACATCATTAACGGCGGCAAACACGCCGACTCAGGCCTGGATGTGCAGGAATTTATGATCGTCCCCACCGAACCCAAAACCTTTGCCGAAGCGTTGCGCCAGGCCAGCGAAACATACCACGCTTTGCGCAGCTTGCTCAAAGAACAAGGGATGGTCATCGCCGTGGGCGACGAAGGCGGCTTCGCTCCCAAAATTTCCAAACACGAAGATGTGCTGAAAACCATTTTGGCCGCCGCCAAAAAAGCCGGCCACGCGGAAATGTCGTTGGCGATGGACTGCGCCGCCAGCGAGTTTTTCCACGAAGGAGCCTACCGCTTTGAAGGCAAACTGCACACCGCCGAACAAATGACGGACATTTATTCCGCCTGGTGCAGCGCCTACCCGCTGATTTCCATCGAGGATCCCTTGCAAGAGGACGACTGGAACGGCTGGAAACTGATTACCAAAAAACTGGGCAAAAAAATCAACTTGGTGGGCGATGATTTGTTCGTCACCAACATAAAGCGCCTGGAACAAGGCATTGCCGAAAAAGCCGCCAACTCCATTTTGATTAAAGTCAACCAAATCGGCACCGTGTCGGAAACGATTGACGTAATGGAACTGGCCAAGAAAAACGGCTATTCGTGCATTGTGTCGCACCGGTCCGGCGAAACGGAAGATACGTTTATCGCCGATTTGGCCGTCGCCACCAATGCCGGCGCTATTAAAACCGGCGCTCCGGCCCGTGCGGAACGGACGGCCAAATACAACCGCCTGCTGCAAATTGAAGCGGAACTGGGCGACAAAGCCGTTTATGCCCAGGCCAAGGCGTTTAAAAAATAATGGCGCAGGAAATAAAAGATATTTTAATCCGGCATCAAAAACCACTATTATGGGCCGTCGGGCTCATAATAGTGGTTGTGATTTTTTTGGGGAGCAGTTTCCACAGCTTAGTACACAACAAATTGGAAATGCGCAAACTGACGCGCCAAAGCGCGTTGTTGGACGAACAACACCAAGAACTGCTGCGCAAGATGGACTTGCTTAAAAAAAAGGACACCGCTTACCTGGAAGAAGTCGCCCGAACGCAATACAATATGATAAAACCCGGCGAAATACAATTCCGCATACCGCAAGATTAGAGGATTTATGAATATAGACGCTATTAACCTGGGCCCGATGGACAACTGCACGTACCTCGTTAGCGAAGGGACGGACGCTTTGCTCATTGACCCGGCCTGGGACATCCCTTTTTTGGAACACACTTTAAAAGAAAAAAATTTAAATCTACTGGCCGTTTTTTTTACACACGGCCATTTTGACCACGTCAAATTCGCCCAGCAACTACTGGAAAACCACCACCTAAAAGCCTATATCGAAAAAAAGGACGTCGTGCTCTGCGGCATAGACCCGCATATGTTAAGCGCCTACGAAGGCGCCCAACACCTGCACATCGGCCCGTTTGAGGTGGAAATCATCCCCACCCCCGGCCACACGGCAGGCGGCGTGTGCATTAAAATCGGCGATGCCGTTTTCACCGGCGACACGCTGTTCCCCGGTGCGTGCGGGCGCGTGGATTTGCCTTCTTCCAACCCGCGCGATATGCGCAAAAGTTTACTAAAACTTTCCGAACTGCCCGAAGATACCCAAATTTTTGCCGGGCACAGCTACGGCGGCAAATGCAGCTCCACCATCGGCTATGAACGGCTGAAAAACCCGTTTATGCGAAACGCCATCCGCGATAAGGACGTGCTCTAATGCACCCGGTATTTTTGCATATTGGTTCTTTTGAGCTGGCCAGCTATGGGCTGATGACCGCCCTCGGTTATGCGGCGGCGGCGTTGTATTTACTGCCGCGCCTTAAAAAAGTGGGGCTGGACCAGGACACTTTTTGGAACCTCATTTTTATCGCCTTTATCGGTGCTTTAGCCGGCAGCAAACTGCTGTACATTATTGTTTCCTGGCCGCAGCTGGGCGCCACGCTGGCCGAAAAACTAACCAATATCGTGCGCGATATACGCTATGGATTTGTATTTTTTGGCGGAATGATAGCGGCCGTCGGCGCGCTGGTCTGGTACATCAGAAAGAAAAAACTGCCTTTGCTCCCCACGGCCGATTTTTTGATTGTCGGCCTGCCTTTGGGGCACGCGTTTGGACGCATCGGATGCTTTTTGGCCGGCTGCTGCTACGGCCGCCCGACGGATATGCCTTGGGGGGTGGTGTTTACCAACACGCACTCGCTGGTGCCGCCGGAATTGCTGGGCACAGCGCTTCATCCTACCCAGCTGTACGAAGCCGCCGGCAACCTGATTTTATTTTTCCTGCTGCACGCCGCTTATAAAAAACCGCACCGCAGCGGCGCGATACTGGTAGAATATATTTGGGGATACAGCTTGATGCGGTTTATCATTGAATTTTTCCGCGGCGACTTCCGGGGTGAATATCTGCTGTGGTTTTCCCCCTCGCAAGCGATTGCGCTGCTGGCCGCGGCCGTTGCATTTGTGCTGTGGATACGATTAAGAAAGGATAAACAAAATGGCTGAAACCCAAAAAATCGTTTTTGACGGATATTCCCGCCGATTAGATGTTTTCGCCGCGGACGAACTGGCGGATTTTTCGCGCGCCATCGTGCAAAAAATGATTAAGGACGGCAAAATCACCGTCAACGGCAAAAAGGTAAAACCGTCCTGGCCGCTCACGCCGGGCGAAGTGGTGGAAATTGAACTGCCGCAAGCCCGCGCCCAAACGAGCCTGAAGGATTTAATCATCCACGACGCAAAAGACTTTTTTGTACTTATTAAACCCGCGGGAATGCTGGTGCACCCGCAAAGCCCCGTGTGGGAAGAACACCCGGAAGCGGTGTTCTCGTCGGAAGAAACGCTGGTTTCGGTGATATTGGCCAATCCCCCCAAAGGGTTTGACGCGTCTATGCCGCGCGCAGGCTTGGTGCACCGCCTGGACCGTGAAACCAGCGGCGTAATGCTGGTAGCCAAAAATGCGGAATTTCAAGCCGAAATGGTGGCCCTGTTTGCCAACCGCGAAGTGCACAAAACGTATCACGCCATCGCCTGCGGCGAAGTGCCGGACGACGAAGGCACCATCGACGTACCCATCGGGCGCGTGGCGGGCGGCAAGATAAAAGCGTCCGACGTCGGGCGCGAAGCCGTAACGGACTACAAAGTGCTGGAGCGCAAAAACGGATTTACCTACATCGAGCTGTACCCGCGTACGGGCCGCACCAACCAGCTGCGCGTGCATTTGAGCTGGCTGGGATACCCCGTGCTGGGGGACTGGCTGTACCGCGGCGCCACGGCGGACCGGTTGATGCTGCACGCGCGGCGCATAGAATTTAAGCACCCGCTGACGGGCAAAAAACTGATGTTTGAAGCCCCCGTCCCGCCGGACTTTTTGGCGGCGTGGGGACGCGTGACGCAAGCTAAAAAGTAATTTCTAATTCGTTGGAAAAATTCCGCCCGGCGTTTTTTCCGCCGGGCGTTTTGTTATGCTTTTATTGAAGAAAAAATCCTTGGCCGGTCACTTCCCCATTCGTATTTGGACTGCTTTGCCCCGTTATGGCACGGCAGATTTTTATAGCTGTGGCAGAATTGTTTTTCCCAGCCCAACAAATAAAAAAATCCCTCTGAAAATACTTTTCCAAGAGGGGCATTCCGTCCCGCGTGCTGTTGCAATAAACCGAACACGTCTCCGGATTTCCCTCCGTAGCCCCTATTCTAAAATGGCATTCAAAATCATCGTATTCCAGTTTCGCGGCGCTCGTTACTTTGGCCCCGGCGGGCATACTGATATCCAAATCGGTAAAATCCAACGTATAATTTCCGTTGGCCATAAAATAGAGGTTTT
>CALUQD010000013.1 GCA_944322825.1 Candidatus Avelusimicrobium pullicaecorum | reverse complement strand
CCAAAATTTACGCCGAACTCGTGGGCAACATCTGCCGCGACGTCAACTCCGCGCGCAAATACTGGCACTTTATCCGCTTGATGGGCCGCAGCGCCTCGCACATCACGTTGGAAGTGGCTTTTAAAACCCACCCCAACGCCGTGTTGATTGGCGAAGAAGTCCTGTCCAAAAAAATGACCCTCGGCCAAATCGTGGACAACTTGGCCCAGCTGATTGCCAAACGCGCTAAAGCGGGCAAAAACTACGGTGTGGTGCTCGTGCCGGAAGGATTGATTGAATTTATCCCGGAAATGAAAGAACTCATCAGCGCGCTCAACGATTCCTTGGCCGAAAACGAAGCCGAACTGGCCAAGATGAATACCGTGGCCGAAAAGAAAGCGTTCATCATTTCCAAACTGCCGGCCAAACTGGCGGATTTGATGAAATCCCTGCCCGACGGCATCGCCAACCAGCTGATGCTGGACCGCGATCCGCACGGCAACGTGCAGGTTTCCTTGATTGAAACCGAAAAACTGCTGGTGGAAATGCTGCGCACCAAACTGGCCGAAATGAAAAAAGCCGGCAAATACGACGGTAAATTCGCCGCCATCACCCACTTCTTTGGGTACGAAGGCCGCTGCGGCGTGCCCTCTACCTTCGACGCCAACTACACCTACGCGCTGGGTTACAACGCGGCGGTATTGGCGCTCAACAAATGCTCGGGTTATCTGTCCTCCGTGCGCAAGCTGACCAAAAAAGCCCAAGACTGGGAATGCGGCGGCATCCCGCTGACGATGATGATGAACATCGAACGCCGCAAAGGCAAAGAAAAACCCGTCATCAAAAAAGCCCTCGTGGAACTCAAAGGCGAACCGTTCAAGCACCTGGCAAAAAACCGTGCGATGTGGGCGGAAGCGGACTTATACGTTTTCCCCGGCCCGATTCAATTCTTCGGCCCGGCCGAAATTACGGATATGGCCACTTTCACCTTGATGCTGGAACAAGGCAAAAAAATCAAATAAAACGAATACGTCTTATACAGGCGGGCTTGCCAAAAGCCCGCCTTTTTTGCGTTTAAAACCCCGCCCCGCCCGATAGCCGCCTGGCATCCCTGGGCCCAAATCGCCCGGGGAGATGGGCCTTTTAGCCCATTGAGGCAAGGAAACTTTTCGTTTATAATAAAAAGAGGAGCCACCCGATGCAAAAAACAGGCCGACTTTCTTTTCTGCCGCTTTGTGTGCTGGCCGGGATACTGCTGGCCGGCCTCTGTTTGCCGGCGCAGGGGCAGTTGGTTTCGCCCTGGTTCCGTGGGGGGAAAGCCGTGTGGGAAGCCCTGCTGAACAAGGCCAAACTCCCCGCCGCGGGAAAAGCCGCCTTCTCCCAACCGCTTTCCAACGCCGCCACCGGCTACGCCGTCAAAACCACCGCTTCCAACTGGCTGCGCCACCGCGTGGCCCATTCGGGCGTGTTCAGCCGGATGGAAAAAGAAACCCTGCTCCAGCCCAACCATACCCCCAAAATGCAGCTGGGCAAAATAGCGTATTTCCACGACCGCGACGCGCGGCTTTTTAATTGGGTTCCTTCCCAACCCGGCGCCAAAGCCGAAGAAAACGCCTTCTGGCGCCACCAAAACATTTTGGCCAACACGCTGGCCGAGCTGGAAACTTTCTACCGAAGGGAACTGCCGGAAGCGTTTGCCTCATCGGTGTTTTCCAAAGAACAAGTATCCCGCCTGATGGAGGACCCCGTTCAGCCGCCGGCGTTTGTGCTCTATCCCAAAGAAATCGCTCACTTTGCTTCCCTGCAAACCCTGGCCGAACAGCAGGCCTGGGCCGCCCAAACGCTCCAGGCCGTATGGGGGGATTTGAATGCCTTGCTGGCCAAACATCCCACCCGCCTGCAAGGGAACAAATTTGAACGCTACTATATCCAAAAATTACGCCTGCTCTATTTTATGACGGTGCAGGAAGTGCTCGCCAAGGCGACGGAAAAACGCCCGTCGCTTATCGTGCGGCGCAAACGCGCTTTAAAAGCGGACCTGCCCGGCGCCGAACGCCCGATGACCGACGCCCAGCGGCTGGGGTTCCTGCGCTATCATTTGGATAAACGGCTCGCCGCGCGCCCGCTGCCGGCCGCCGACGACGGGAACTTTGAACAATACTCCCGACTCAAAGCCTGGCTTGCCCGCCTGGCCCCGATCTACGAGCCCTACGCCGCGGCCGAAGCCTTCGGCGCGCGCTACGAAGACGCCCTGCGCTTGGGCGCATTGTGGCCGGATATCATCGTCGGCCCGCAAGAGGGGTTGAAACTCCGCCGAATGACCGCCCAACAGGCCGAAGAACTCCTGCCGGCAAAAATTCACACACTGGAAACCCAACTTTCCGCTATGCACAGCCAAACGCCGCAAGAGCCCTCTTTCTATACCCGCTATTACCGCCTGGAACGCCAAAAAGCCCTGTACGAAAGTTTCCTCATCCGCCACCGCCTGGCGCAAGGACTTGGCCAATGAACACGGCTTTCCTGCGCCGTTTGCAGCGGGTACTGCAAGGGGACGGATTTTCGCCGTCGGACGCTTATAAAGCGCTTCGCCGGGAAATCGCCCGGCGCCTGGCCGGTCCCCGCGCCGCGTGGCTGGAACCGTTTTGGACGGCGGACATCCGCCCGTTGCCGCCAAAGGCCCAACGCTTGCTCGATACGCTGCCCCTCGCGCAAACGCCCAGCCCGGACGCACTGAGCCACGCCTCGCTGGATGCCTTGAATGAATTTTTTGCCCCCAAACGCAAACCTTCCGGCATTTTCTATACGCCTTGGCCCGTTGCCCAACACTTGGCCCGGGCCGCGCTGTACTGCCTCCTAACCCGCCGGGCGGGGCTGACGGAACCGGACGCCCGCCGCCTGCTGACGCAGCCCGATCTCCCGCGCGGGATAGACGCCCCGCGCCTGGACGATTGTTTAGCCCATCTCACCTTATGCGACCCGGCCGCCGGTGCAGGGGGGCTGCTCCTGCCGCTGGCCTTGGAACTGGCCAACCTGCGCACCCGGCTCAACCCAACATTAAACACGGGCGAAACGCTGTCATTTTTGTTTACCCATACCCTTTATGCCGGCGATATCTCCGCCGCCGCGTTGGCCGATTTACAGCTGCGCGCCGCCGTTTTGTTGGCGCAAGCCGGCGTTCAACCGCCTTTGCAACCCATTCCGCACCGGCTGTTGGGCAACGCCTTAGCCGCCCAAAACGGCCAGAGCATCTGGGAACAAACATTTGCGCAAGTGGCGCAAAACGGCGGGTTTGACCTCGTTATTTCCAACCCGCCTTACGTCGGGCAAAAGCACCACCGGGACGTGTTTGAACCCTTGCGCCAAAATCCGCTGTGGCAGCCCTATGCCCAAGCCAAAAGCGATTTGCTGTATTTCTTTTTTTATCTTGCGCTGCGCTTATTAAAAGAGGGGGGTATCGGTGCGTTTTTGACGCCGCCTTATTTTGCTTCGGCCGCGGCGGCCAAAACGCTGCGCACCCAATTGCGCACCCAAACCGCCCTGCTGTACTTGCAAGACTTTGGAGAAAAACACCTTTTCGGCGCGGCGGCGGGCGAGCACAGTTTAATTACCGTATTTGAAAAAAACGCCGCTTCTTCCAAACCCCCGTGCCGCGTGGGGGAACAACCCCTAAAACAGGAACAACTCTACCAAGGGCCCGACTTATTTTTGCAAACCCGCCCGCTGCCCGCCGCCGCGCTGGCAAGCGCGCTGTCCAAAATGGCCGCCGCGCCGCTCACCTTGGGCCAAGTGGCCCGCGTTTCCAACGGACTGATGACCGGGTGCGACAAAATTTCCGCCGCGCACCTGCGCCGGTTTGCCTTGCCCGGCGTGCACAAAGGGGACGGCGTTTTTGTGCTTTCTTGCGCCGAAAAAGAGTCCCTTTGCTTATCTGCCTTGGAACGGCAAAAGCTAAAACCTTTTTTTAAAAATTCGGATATTTCTTCCTACACGGCGGCACGGCAGCCCCAAAACTGGCTGGTGGATTTTTTCTACCCCAACGACCGGGAGCTGGATTTTGCCCGCTATCCCCGGCTGCGCGCCCACTTGGCCCGTTTTCGCCCGGTACTGTTGGCCCGCAAACAAAACAATAACGGCATTCATAAACTGCTGGCGAAAGAGATTTACTGGTTCGGCTCCGTCCGGCGGAAGATGAATTTTGAAACCGATAAAATCGTCGCGCCCCAACGCGCCGGCACCAACAAATTCGCCTTTGCACCCGGCCCGTGGTACGCCAGTTCAGACGTGTATTTTATTTCGCACCCCCAGGAAGGCATTTCGCTTTGGTGCTTGCTGGGGCTGCTTAATTCGGCCCCGTATTTTGCCTGGCTTTCCAACCGCGGCAAACGCAAAGGGCGGCTGCTTGAACTTTATTCCGCCCCGTTAAAAGCAATCCCTATTCCTGCCGCAACGCCCGCCCAACAAAAACGGCTGGAAACGCTTGCCCGGCAAATCTATCAATTAAAATCAACCGACCCGCACGCGGATACGTCCGCCCTGCAAAAACAGCTGGATGTACACGTCTGTGCACTTTTTGGCTTTACCCAGGAAGAATTAAAAACGGTTTGCACCTTGCGCCCTACGCCGTAACAAGCGGTTCTTTTCCGTCGAGGAATTTATCCAGATTTCTTGCTAAGCCGGTATTTTTATGGTATTCTGTGAAAAAGAGAACCTGTTTTTATGAGAAAATCCCGCATTGTTTTATACATCATTTTATTAGCTGTTTTTTCGTTCGGCGCCTATGCGGCGTTTATGTATGTATACACGGAATGGAAATTCCTGCCCGTGGAACTTTTGCAAGAGCCCAGCAAAGCGGCCCCGCACGCCGAGTGGAAGGCGCCCGATACACTTTTGTATCTGCACCAAGTCAACACACCCCGCCGCGCCCAACGCAAAGAAAACGCCTACGCCGGCTACGAAATTGACTTACAAACCGACGAGCAAGGGAACCTTTGGGTGGCCCACGACCCGGAAGAAATGGCCCAGCAAATCAAATTGGCCGACATCTTTTCCGCCCTCAAAAATCCCGGGCAAAAAGCCTACTGGCTGGATTTAAAAACGCAATTAACGCCCGCCCAGCTGGACCAAATTTTGCTCACGGCCCAGGCTTTCCATATCCCGCAGGAAAACCTGCTTTTGGAAACCGTCCCCGGCGATACGGCAAAAATGATTAATAAAAAGAAACTGAACTTGCTTTTGCAACTGCCCGAAAGTTTTGATAAAGATTTTAACGACCCGCAAGCCCGCAAAGAAATCAACCAAAACGCCTTGCAAGAGTGGGAAGAATACCGCCCGGCGGCTGTATCGGCCAGCTTTGGCAAATATACCTACCTGCGGGCTTACTTCCCGGAAATGCCGAAGGCTATTTATTATTCTTCCACCAAGCGGCCCAGCTTAAAAAAGCCGTTTATGATAAACCATATGAAAGAAGACCCGTCCGTCAAAATCTTTTTGATAGACGAATACACCTGGTAACAAGAACCACGTGAAGGGGGAAAAATGAATACGCACCTTACCCGCGCCCAAGCGCTGGAGCTGTTAAAAAAATACAATAAGGAACCTTTCCACCTGCTGCACGCGCTGACGGTTGAAGCCGTTATGCGCCAGCTGGCAAACGATTTAGGCTACGCCCAAGAAGCCGATTTTTGGGCCATTTGCGGGCTTCTTCACGATGTAGATTTTGAACAATTCCCGCAGGAGCACTGCCAAAAAGCGCCGGAACTGTTGGCCGAAATTAACGCCGAGCCGGAAATAGTGCACGCCGTTTGCTGCCACGGTTATGGGTTGGTAAGCGATGTAAAACCCGAACACGAAATGGAAAAAGTGCTTTTTGCCGCCGACGAGCTGACCGGCCTTATCGGCGCGGCTGCGCGGATGCGTCCTTCCAAAAGCGTGTGCGATATGGAAGTGGCGAGTTTAAAGAAAAAATTTAAAGACAAAAAATTCGCGGCCGGCTGCTCGCGCGACGTCATCAAACAAGGCGCCGAAATGCTGGGCTGGGAATTGGATGCCCTGTTTGAAAAAACCCTCGCCGCTATGCGCGCGACGGAAAAATCCGTACAGGAAGAAGCGGCCCGCTTGGCATAACCCCACACTGCCGGGGTGAGAGTTGTTACAGCACCCGCCGCCCAAAGAACCGGCCGCGTTTTCCGCACTTCGCAGTATCTTTTTCCCTATGCAACAGCGCCCCGCAAAAAGAGCGGGGCGCTGTTATGTGTAAAACTCATTTAGCGGTTCAGCTTTGGCACGCGCTCGAAGTGCCGTCCATACAGCATTCATCCACGGCCGTATCAATCCCGCAGACGTCCGCACACAGCATTTTGCCCGCTTCGTTTTGGCCGGCGCAGGTGGTATTGTCGTGTTCGTATACCCGCCGCAGGCTGTACTGGAATTCCAAACTGCCGTTGGGCGCATACCGCACCGCCTCGATTTCGCCGTCATTTCCATTGGCGCCCAGCGTAATTTCAAAACCGTTGCAATTTTCGCCCGTTACCGGATTGCCGCGGGTATAATAGACATCCCCTGCAGCTCCTTTGGGCGAAACATCCAGCGCACGGTAGTCTTTAATATATTTGCCGGTTTGCATTTGTTTGCGCCGCTCGGCCTGCGAAATACTGTTCAAAAGCTCCACCGCTTCCGTCAAGCGGGTGCGCTCCACGGCTTTGCCGTAATGGGGCAAGGCCATCGCCACCAACAGGCCAATAATCAGTACGACAACCAACAATTCAATAAGCGTAAAACCGTTTTTCATAAAATTCCACACCGCACAAGATAGTTACAGTTTAATAATTTCCTAATTTTAATGCAAGCGCACCGCCCGGCAAAAAACCGCCTTACCACTTGATTTCCTTTTCCAGCGCACCAAAAAATTCGCCCGCTTTTTGGGGGAAATATACATCCGTTACCGACCCGGTAAAAGCAGAGGGGAGCGGGTTGACTTCTATGATTTTGGCTCCATATTGTTTGGCCGTCAGCGGCAGGCTGCAAGCGGGCATTACCTGCCCGGCTGTGCCGACGATAATCATCACATCGGCGTTTTGGGCCATCTCCAGCGATTTTTCGTACGCGCGCGGCGGGATGCCTTCTCCGTAAAACACAAAATCCGGCTTTAATATGCCGCCGCAAAAGCACAGGGGGGGTTCGGCTGAAATGTCTACATCTTCCAGCTTATAAGTCCGCCCGCAGGACGTACACGAAAGCGTGTGGATGGTGCCGTGGAATTCCTGCACGTTTTTGGAACCCGCCCGCTGGTGAAGCCCGTCGATATTTTGCGTAATTACGCCTTTTACAAAACCTTTCTGCTCCAGCCGGGCAATTACTTGGTGCGCTTTGTTGGGCTGAGCTTCGTCCATATCGGTAAAGAAAATTTTTTTCATTTCCTTCCAGGCTTCTTCCGGGTGCATCTGAAAAAAATTAATTTCGATGTATTTAGGGTCGTACTGGTTCCACAAACCGCCTTTGCCGGTAAATGGGGCGATGCCGCTTTCCACGCTTACGCCCGCGCCCGTAAATACCACGCCGTAAGCGGCATTTTGAATTAATTTAGCTGCTTGTTTGATGTCATTTGTCATAGGGGTATTGTATAATAATTCTAACCTAAAAAATAGCTTGCTGTGCCCAAAGCGCTTTGTTACAGTAATTTTATAAGGAAAATATGGCTATGACAACTAAACCCGCCTTCAATGTAAAACACTATCTCTACAATATACTGCAATTTAACAACCGCAGCAAAGTCACCACGGCGCTCAATGCGCTTATCATTACGCTTATTTTGCTCAGCGTGCCGGTGGACGTAGTAGAAAGCGTCAAAGATATCAGCCCAGCCGTCAAACGGCTGATTTATCACCTGGACTTGGCAATGAGTATCATTTTCGCGCTGGAATACGCCCTGCGCGTCATCACGTGCACGGAGGACCCGCGCTTCAAACGGCCGATTATCGGACGGCTAAAATATATGTGCACGCCGCTGATGCTGATTGACCTGTTTGCCATTTCGCCTTTCTTTATTTTGGGAACGGGAATGGTGCGTATGCTGCGGGTATTTCGCATTTTAATGTTAATGCGCTACACCAATGCCATCCAGCTGGTGAACAACGTCGTAAGCGAAAAGAAAAGCGAACTGGCCATCTGCGGCGCATTTATTTTGATGCTGTGGGTATGGAGTTCGTTTATGATTTTCCGCGTGGAGCACGCCGCCCAGCCGGATGTGTTTGAAAATATGCTCGACGCGATGTGGTGGTCGCTGGAAACATTCACCACGCTGGGATACGGCGACATTGTACCCATCACGCTTTTCGGGCGGATTATTACGGCGGTTACCGTAGCGATGGGGCTGGTGCTCTTTGCCATTACCACGGCGGTGCTGACGGCGGGGATTGTGCAGGAAATCCAAAAATTCGAACGCAAGAAACAACAGCCGCCCGAAGTGTAAACGTCTGTCAATTTCTACCTGCAAAAACGGCCCGCGCCATTACAGACGCGGGCCGTGTGTGATAGGCGGTCAAACGGGTTAGAACAAGAATCCAAGCATCAGCGAAGCCGCCGCCGAATCCGGTACGCTGGTGCCGTCTACATCGGTGGTGCCGTCACTGATGGCGCCGGCCAGTTCCAGGTGGAAATGCATCATATTCAGCCCGATGCCCGCCGTGTAATAAGGCGACACCGCCGAGCTGGCCAGGTTTTTATTATACCCCAGCCGCAGTGGGATATTAAACGTGGGGCGGTTTAACAGATTGATTTCCACACCCACCGCCAGCTGGCGGGAGTGAATATCACTCAACAAGGTATCGTTTTCGGTCACGTCCACGTCGGCGGCCAGCGTCATAAAAGAAAACGGATTGACGGCCGCTCCCACACGCACTTGCGGGCGGAGCTGGTATTTATCCGTATTCCAGTGGGCAATAATGGCCGGGTCCAAATCGGCGGGAGCGGCGGGGCGGTCAAATTTCGGACCGTTGATGTTTTTCACCGTCAAGCCCAGCTGCGGATTGAACAGGATATCCCGGTCCAACGCGCGGGAAAAATTAAACTGTGCCCCCAAGTCCACCCCGATATTGACGCCATTTTCTTTATTGTCGTAGGCTTTGTCAAAAATATCTTTAATATCTTGGTCGTCGCTTAAAATCATCACACCGCTTTGGGCAGTGTAACCGTCAATTACTTTCAGGTTGGCGCCGAGCTTCAACCCCGGGATTACCTGCATGCCGTAGCCGAGGGAAACTTCGGCAAAAGTGGCGGCGTCGGCCATCGCCAGCGTTTGGTTGTCCGCATACGAACCGGAGGAGGAAGCCGCCTGCTGGATAATTTCCGCCGCACCGGCCATATTGGAAACCGCCGCGTTGACGGCGTCGGTAATTTGCGGGTTGGTGGCGCCAGCCGCGAGCGCCGCATTAATAAACGCATTGGCCAAAGACTGGCTGTCCGCATAGCCGCCGCCTAAAAGCTGGTTAAGCGAGTCAAATACTCCATACTGGTCTATGGCGGCCGCCAGCCGGTCCGCCGCGCTCTGATTGCCGCCAGCCACCGCGCCCGTGGAACCCAGCTGCAGTCCGGCGCCGGCATCGGACAACCCGATGTTCTTGGTATCCACCACCGGCAAAATAGCCATACTGCCCAAGGCGCGGGCCGTTACGGCAAAATTCTTTATTTTAAAGCCGATTCCGGCGTCCGCGTCCACCAACGCGCCGATTTCCTGGCCAACTAATTTGGAAATATCGTTTAAGCCCTCAAAAATCGTGCTTAAATTTTCCGCGCTGACCAAACCGTTATGGTCAATGGCGGATGCTAAATTTTTATAGCGGTCGGCCATATCCGTCAAATCGCTGACGCTTTCCAAGGTGTTTTTAGTAGCTTGCAAACTGGCCCCGGCGTTTAAGGCAAACCCCGTATCGTTCAAAGAGTCCTCTTCGTCCTGCGCCAGGCCGGCCGGGTTCCAATACTGGGCGTCCACGCCATAAGCCGTCGCCACGCCGGCGCCGCCCATACCCATCGCCCGCGTACCCACCAACTGCCAAGATTGTGCTCCCGCCTGCGGGACTGCCCCCAACAGCAACAGTGCAAGGATACCGACTAAGTGTTTTTTCATACATTCTCCCTGTGGTAAATTTTTTCCAGCTTACCAAATCAGCCTTTCTTTGTCAATTTACAAAATGCCCCGGATTTTACGCGGTTTATCCACAAAAAAACGCTCCGGCAAGCGGCCGGAGCGTTTTGAATCATACGGTCCATTTAAATACGCACTAACCCGCGCGAAAACACATAAACAGCCGCCAGTGCAAACAGCACCAACAGCGCCGCCACGGGCACTTCGCCTTTGCTCAATACCGGTTTTCCGTCGTTCTGTTGGCGGCGCGCCCACACGAATACGGGCAGCCCCGCCGCCAGGAAAATAACCGCCAAAAACAGGTATTTTAAGCCGGCCGCATAAACAAGCCACCCGCCAAACGCCGTACCCAAAACAGAAGTGAACAGCGCGGCGGCACGCCCCTTGGACGAAATTTTGGCATATTCGCCGTCTTCGGTCATCTTCCACAAATAAGCGGTACTGGCAATATACGCCGGCAGAACCATTACACTGGTAATGGAAAGCATCGTATTCCAAGCGTTATTAGAAAAATACACCAGAAAAATAGCCAGCTGCATAATGATACTCGTCACCCACAGCGATACCGACGGAGCACCGTTCTTATTTTGAATGGCAAACTGCTTGGGAAACGTGCCGTTTTCGGCCGCGGCGGCGGGGATTTCGGCGGCAATCATCGTCCAGGCCAGCCACGAGGAAAGCACCGCAATCAGCAGCCCGATGTTCATCACCCACGCGCCCCACGGACCGACTACTTTTTCCAGCACGCCGGCGGTGGAGGGGTTGGCTACGGCGGCGATTTCCTCCTGCGTCAAAAATCCAAACGGCAGGACGGAAAGGCCAATGTAAATCACCAAGCAGCCCAAAAAGCCCAAGAATGTGGCCTTGCTGACGGCCGACTGGCTTTTGGCGCGGTTGGATAATACCACCGCCCCTTCAATGCCGATAAACGCCCATAACGTCACCAACATAGTGCTTTTTAACTGGGCGGAAAGCGAACCCAGCGTTTTGCCGTTTTCGGCCATATGGCCCCAGAAGTTAAAGTCAAACCTATCCATATGAAAACAAAACAACAGGATGAGGATAAACAATAACAGCGGCACCAATTTGCCTATCGTACCAATGATGTTTAAAACGGCCGCCTGCTGTACGCCGCGCAGCACCACAAAGTTGAACACCCAAATCAGCACCGAACCGCACGCAATGGACAGCAAATTATTTCCGCCCGCAAAATACGGGGGGAAAAAGTAATTCAGCGCGTCCATTGTAATCACGGCAAAACCCACATTGCCAAAGATTTGGCACAGCCAGTAGCCCCAGCCAATCGTAAACCCCACATAGGGGCCGAAGCCTTCGCGCGCATACATATAGATACCGGACGTCAAATCCGGCTTTACGCGCGAAAGGATGCTAAACGTATTGGCGATGAAGTACATGCCAATCCCGGTCACCACCCACGCCAGCAGCACGGCTCCCGCGCTGGCGCCGGCGGCCATATTTTGGGGGAGTGAAAACACACCTCCCCCAACCATCGAACTAACTACAATACACGCCAAGCCGATTACACCCAGTTTGCCCGCCGTGTTGTTTTTATCTCCCATAATTCCCCCGAACTTTTTCTGAACGCATTTTTGTCAGTCCAGCGCTTTTTTGCTTGGCACGGCCGCTGGCGCAAATTTGAAGTTTAAAAATCCCATCACCGTCAGGCAATACGCAAACGGCTGGGTGATGTTGATATAGTTGTGCCAGATTTGAAATTCGCTATGCTTTTGCACGCCGCGGATTTCCAGCTCGTGGTTGAGGGATTTATTCAGCCACATATGCGCGTGTCCGGAGGCGATTTCGTCGTCGATAGGCGTATCGAAATACTCCACGTATTCGGCCGCCCAGCCGCCGATTAAATTGCCTTTTTTGTCTTTGCCCCAGCATACGCCCACGCCGGTAGCGATGGCTTTGTGTTCCTCAATGCGGGCGCCGTTGCCGGCCATAATCACTTCCAGCACGGCGCCGTGGGTGAACTGGTCGGCCACCGCGTCCACCGGGTAGATGTTTTGGTACAAATCCTTCGGCAAAACGGACGTGTAGGGAATAATGTTAAAATCCTGGATTTTGGCCTGCTGCAAAGCAGAATCATAGCAGAACGTTTCAAACGGCTGCGGCGGGATACCGTCCGCCGCCTGGCCGGCGCCGCCCGTAATAAACGCCAAAGTAGGATAGCGAGTTCCCAAAACTAATTCTTTTTCCATATCGTTTTCTCCTTGTTACAGTTTGTTTTTACCCCACTACAACATTACTGTTGTACGCAACCCGACCACCGTGGTTACCCCCTGGTCCGGGTTGGAAGCGGCCTTCGGATAGACTTGCAAATCCGGCGTGACCGTTACAAATTTGCCTATACCCCACACCCACTGGAGTTCTAATGCCGTTTCGCTGCCGCGCAAATAGGGGGGATAATTGAGCGCCTGCGCGCTAGTACGGTTGTAGGCCGCCCCCAGCGTAATGGCATCCTGCGGGTTGCGGCCCAGCGGGTCCAGCCACGACGCACCCAGCGCATAGGAATTTTTAATCGCTACCGCTCCGCCGGTGGACCCGTTTGCCCGCCCAAAAACAGCAAATTTTTTGCCTAAAAATTGTTGGGCATTTACCGACCAGCCGTTGACGTTTTCGTCCTGTTGGGTTACCGCCGGCTGGTAATAATAAAGCACGCTGTACTGTCCGTCACCCCATTTAAAAGAAGGCGTCCAGGAAAAAGAGCCAAACCCCGTGTATTTCCCGTCAAAAGCGGTCCGACCGTGGATTTGCGCACCGGCGATGTTGGTAGCGTCTTGGTAGCCGGCCGCCAAGGTAAAACGGTTGTTCTGCGCCTGCACATACGCCCCCAACGAAGCGCCCGGATACGCCGCCGACGCATTTTGCGAAAGCGCATAGTTCATCAACGAAGTTTGCTGGTTGTCCATATAGGAAGTTCCGTCAAAATTGCCTATGGGGAACTGCCCCGCGGTTACAGACAGCCAATCCCATTTTCCGGGCAAGGTGTGGGTATACGTAAGTTGGGAAAAATCTTCGTCGTCAGAAGCGCCATCGTTAAACGCGCTGACCACGCCGCCGCGGCCTTGCAAAACAGCCGCTTCCTGCCCCCAATAATGCACAAAATTATAGTTAAAATTTACCGCACCAGACCCCCACGCCTTATCCTGAAACAACGTCCAAGTAATATACGGATAATACATTCCCTGGATAGCCGTCTGTTTGCCGCTGGGGGAAAGACGCTGCGCCGTGTAGGAAATATCCAGCCCTACTTGCAAGCCCAATTTGTCCGTGATAAAATTTTTCGCATCGATATAATCTTGCCCAAAAGAAGAGAAAGGGTGCTGTTCCACCGCCCGCCGGGAAGCCTGCCGTTGTTCGTGTTTGGCGGAGGAAGCCGGCAAAGCCGCTGCTGGCTGCGGCACGCCCCACCCGCCAAACAAAAAAACGCCCAACACGGCCGCCGTCCGCCTAATCACTTTTGTTCTAGCCATATACCGCTCCCTGTTTAAAAATTCAGTGGCATATTTCTGCCGCCAATATGCTTAACCATAACACTCTATGCTCCGCTGTGCAATCCCAAAATTAGATTAGTTTGCAAAGTTTGATAAAAAACCACGCCGTCTTTTTCGCTGTTTACAGCCAAAATTGAAATTGTTACAATGAGTAAAATGACGGCGGCGCCAATTTCCGCCCCAGCGCAAGCGCACACGCCGCTTGCTGTATATGTGGATAAAATGAAAGCACTTTGGAACCGTTTTTGGGATTTATTGGACCCGCACCGCAAAGGCCCGCTTTTTTGGCCTTACGGCTGGAAGGGAATTTTGTTCATAGCGGCCGGTACGTACTTTCTATACAGTTGGTACGTTGGGCCGCGCCATTGCCCGCTGGCATCGGTTTGTTGGCTGCTGACTATCGGCGTGCACGAAGCGGGGCACCCGATTTTCCGGTTTTTATCAGGCGGCAATTTTGCCGTCACCATTTGGGGCGGAACGTTGATGGAAGTGGGCGTACCGCTGGTATGCTTCTTGTATTTTTTACGGAAAGGCAGAGAAATCCAGGCGGATATATGTTTGCTGTGGCTGGCGATGGCCTGTTACAGCGTGGGGCAGTATACCGGCTGCAGCTTGGACCCGGTCATCAGCCTGCTAAACGCCGGGCCCGAAACCCTGCCGGATTGGGACTATATGCACAAATGGCTGGGCACCGAAGGGTACGAATGGCAGATGCGCCACGGATTTTACGCGTTAAGCGCGTTCTTAGGCGCGCTGGGTACTTACTTGTGCGTTGCCCATTTTTGGGCCTGGAACAACCCCGACGGGCACGATTATAACCAAGACGACGACGGACACGACCGCTTCTTTACCCGCGGCTAAAAATAGCCCAACCCCCAAACCTTCTGGTCTGCCCACGCGGCATAAAAAACCCGCCTTTCGGCGGGTTTTTGGGTTATTCAAACAATCCTTTGGGCGGTTCCTGGCCGGTTAATTCCTTTGCGGCGGGCGCATTTTTGCTTTTGTGCCCGGTATAATCGTAATTCATACGTTTAAGCAAACGGGCATTGTCTTTGGTGAGGGGGACCTCGTAAATGTCCACAATGCGCTGGGCTACCGGCAGGAAAGCGCCGCGGTTGCCGTCGATATGACCGCGGGCCACTTTCACGGCGTCGGCCGCGTTGGCCACGGCGTTTTCGGCCTTGGCAAAATTGACCAAAAAGTCGTTAAACTTTTCCACCAGCTTTAAAATATCTTCCTTGAAATCTTCCATATACTCGTGCTGCTTGTCGATGTCCCACAGTTTGGAAACCATCTTTAAGGTGCTCATCAAGGAAGTGGCCGACACGAGCGCGATGTTGTTTTTCCACGCTTCGTTTAAAATATCCGGGTCCGCTTCTACGGCGGCCAGCAGGGCGCTTTCCGGGTAGACGAACATCAAGGTATAATCGGGCTGGACTTTGTCTCCCTCCGACTGGAATTTTTTATAGTACTTTTTGGCACTTAAATCTTTAATCGTCTTTTTAACGTCTTTGACGTGTTCGGCCAAGAAAGCGGCTTTTTCCTTCGGGTCCTGCGCGTTAAAATAATGGGCGTAATGGTTGAAAATGGTCTTGGAATCCACCACTATCCACCGGTCACCCGGGAGCGCAATTTGCACGTCCACGCGTTTGCCTTCGTCGGAAACTTGCTGGTAATAGTCCAATCCTTCTTTCATTCCGGCGGCGTCCAAAATGCGTTTTAAAGTTTCCTCGCCCCAGCTGCCGCGCACGATGGCTTCGCCTTTGATGGCGTTGGTCAAATGCAGGGCGCTTTGGTCGATTTTTTCGGTGGATTTAATCACGTCCGACAGGCCCTTTTCCAGCCGGGCCTGCACGGCGGTATTTTGGCGTTCCATCTCGGCTACTTTTTTAACGAAATTTTCCAAATGCAGCGAAAGCGGACGCAGCGCTTCTGCATTTTTAACTTCCAATCCTTTGGCTTTGTCGTCTAAAATTTTAGACGCCAGTTCCGAAAACTGCGCTTGATAGGTAGAGGCGATTTCTTTAAAATTTTTTTCAATCAGCGTTTTTTCGCGCTCCAAGGATATTTTCTCCTGCTCCAGCCGCGTTTTATCCACCAGCAAGCCCGCGTTTTCCGCGCGCAGGCGGTTCAGTTCCGGCTCCAGCTCCGCCAGACGCTGGCGCTCCGCTTGAACCGACTTCACCCGGGCCGAAAGCACCAGCCACGCAAAGAAAAATCCTACCCCTATTCCAATCAGTATCGCAATAATATACATAAAATCTCCTTCTTTTTACCCATTTTACAAAGTTTTTAGCGCGCATTTAAAAAAAACGTCCGGCTGTAAAAAAAGATTTGCAAGCAAACAAATATGTTATACAATGAAAAAAAGACTAAAACAAAGGAGCATTCTATGAAAAAGACGTTACTTCTCGCTGTGACCGCCGCCGTGTTAGCTGCGGGCTGTGCCTCTACCGGCACCACTACTGCCACCACCGCCAACCAAACGATGACGTTGGAGCAAGCGTTGCAAAAATCGGCTGAAACCCGCCAGAAACTTTTAGACGCAAAACAATCTTACGAAGACGCCAAAAACGCCGCCGCGGTAGCCAGCGGGCAAAAATCCGCCGCGGACGTGGCCAAGGAACAACTCCAGCAGAAAGTGGACAACGCCAAGCAGCAAATCCAATCGGAAAAAGACGCTTGGGCCGAACTGTTGAAATAATTACTTATTTCCCAAACCGGGGCACTAGCAGGTGCCCCGGTTTTTTATATTCTCACCCGAGGGGGGAATGACGCCCTATTGCCGGCCGGTGGCGCATAAAAAATCCGGCTCTGTCAACCAGAGCCGGAAATTGGCTGCCAAAGGCCTTATTTGGCCGGTTCGGCCGGCGGAGCAGGCGGTACATCCGGTCTGCCTTCGGGGCCGGCTTTCGGGCCGGGGCCCATATGCGGGCCGCGGGCCTGGCCGGGGCCCATACGCGGGCCGGGTTTCGGGCCAAAGAGCACGTCTAAGTCGCCTTCTTCGGTGATGACGGCATCCGTCTTTTCATCCACCCAGGCTTTTTTGGCCTTGTCGGATTTTTCTTCGTCTAACCCTTTCTGCATCTGGTCCAGACGTTCTTTAAATTTAGCCAACTGTTCTTCTTTGAATTTAATCTGCTCGTCGCGGATAGAAGCTACCATTTCGGCAATTTCCGCTTTTTTAGCGTCTTTCTTTTTACCTGCTTTGAGCTTATTATATTCTTCCACCAATTTTTCCATTTTTTCTTCGGTGGCTTTCATTTTGGCTTTATGCTCTTTGCGGGCTTTTTTAAATTCTTCCGCACGAGCGTCTTTTTTACCATCTTTATCTTTTTTATGCTTGCCCTGCACTGCTACGGCCTTCGGGCCTTTGGGCTGCGGGCAGTCATCGCCTTTGCATGGGCGCGGACCTTCGGCAAACGCCGGCGCGCACAGCGCGGCAAAAATTATGGCTAACATCATTTTCTTCATAATACCCCTCCTACTTATTAGAATTCCTGCTCAAACAACGCCAAGTCATTTGAAAAGTTCAGGTATTCTTCGTCCAAATTTTCGCTCATATACGCAATCACTTCCGACGCGTCAAAAGCGGTTTTGTCCGGTTGCAGTCCGGCCAGGAAGGTCAAAAGACCCAATCCCAGCAAGGCCGTCCCTGCAAAAGCCGGCTTCCAACCGGCAAAAAAGGATTTGCGGCGGCGGGTGGTTTTGGCGAACAGATTTTCCACCACGCTTGCAGGTGCCGCCGGGGCCGCCAGCGCTTCATCCGTCCGGCGCAGGAGCGCCAACTCCGCCCGGCAGGAAGAACACGTTTGCAAATGCTGTTCAAACGCTGCTTTCGCCGCCCCATCCAATTCGTTAGATGCGTACAGCATCAAATTTTCACAATCCTTCATATGTTTACCTCTCGCGCGGCCCCTTGTTGCTGCGCCGCCAAAATACGCTGCATTTTTTTTACGGCCCGGTGGCAATCGGCCAACACGGTGCCTAAGGGCCTGTCCAACAATTCGGCAATTTCTTTAAAAGACAAATACTGGCGCAAATAAACCATTTCGCGCTGACGCTGCGGCAGTTCCAGGGCGGCGCGGCGGATTTCGTCTTCCGTTTCGCGTCCGGCCAAATCTTCCAGCAAGGAAGGTTCCCCATCCGGCAGCGTGTCGTGCAAGAAGGCGTTGCCTTCTTCGTCCGTCAGGTCCAGGGAGGTTAATTGGTCCCGGTCCCTAAAAAAATTCAGTACCCGGTTGCGCGCCGCCAAAAACAGCCACGATTTAAATTTGCCCCTAGCTTCGTATTTATCCGCGTGTTTAAAAAACGAAATAAACACTTCTTGGAACAAATCTCCGGCGGCGCCTTCATCCTGTACCATACTCATAATATATTGGTACAAAGAATTTTTATAGCGGTACACCAATTCCTCAAACGCTTCGTCTGAACCTGACTTAAAGAGCTCGACGAGTTCATCGTCTGTTCTTTCCGTTAACGTAGGATCCATATGCTTATAACACCCTTCTCCCTTTTTTTATTGCACTTTTTATTTTTTCACGCTCATTATATAATGTAGCAAAGGAAAACGATTTTGAAAAATTTAAAAAAGGTTAGAATTTTTTTAGCATCTTTTGCAAAAAAATTGCTATAATAATTAGGATGTTTTTTACAAACGGTTTTGGTGCCGTCTATAAATTATGACGCAATACAACTCTTTTTTGTTTAAGAATACGTTTCATACTATGCTAAACATTATCTTTAGCATGGTACGTATTTCTATGTATAAGAAACAAAAGGGAGTTTGTATATAATATAGCGTAAAATTTTGTTGTGTTTATACAAACCCGCCCTTTAAAAAAGAGCGGGTTTTTTTATGAAGAGGAAAAAGAAAGAAAATGAAGAAAATCATAGCGTTATGGGTCAGTGCCAGCATCATCGGGCTTAGTTCTGCACCTGCCACGGCCCAACCCGCGCCCCGCAACCTCGCGCGCGGTATAAAAGCACTCACCACCCAAGGATCGAAAAAAGCCCTTGCCCCGCGTTTAGACGCCCGCGTGAATATACCGGCCGCCGCGCGTACGGCAGGTTCCGCCGCCTTGGGGAAAACTCCCACTTTAGGAGTTGCCACGGTCCGCCCGGCCGCCGTCCAAACGGCCCCGCTCGCGCAGGAAATGCCGGCCTTGTCGGGAGAAATGCCGCAAGCGATGCACCGCCGTGTGGAAGAAACCGTTTTGAAAGCCACGATGGAAGAAAACCTGACGTATGCCCAAATCCGCGAACGGGTGGCCAAAGGGCAGACGGCCCGCGTGGCAGAACGCATTTTAACCTATCCGAACGAAAGCGTGCGCGAAGGAATGCTGCGCAACGAATTTATGCAAGTAGCCCTGGCGGGCAACGCTACCGCCGGGCAGCTGGCGCGCGCAGCCGACTTTTGGCGGACCGATTTGCAAAAATCGCTGGAGGCTCTTTCCTCTCTGCCCAGCGGCGATTTAAAAACCTGGGTAAGCGCCTTTCGCGGCAAAGACGCTTCCGTACTCGCCTTCAACCAGTCGTTGGCCGATGTAGCGGCCTTAGGCGTATATGGTACGGAAAAAGACGCTGCGCTGATTTTGGATTTTTACCAAAAAACGGCCGCCACGTCCGCTGAACCCTTAGCCGCGGCCGCGGCCGCCAGAGCATTGTTGCGCCTGGGCGCCAAACAAGAATTAACCGCCTTGGCCGAAGCGGCGGGAAACCAAAGCCCGCTGTGGGACAGCGTTTCCGCCTATGCGCGCCGCCAAAACATACCGCTGGCGGTGGACCGAAAGCAACCGGCCAGCCAGCCAGATGATGCGTTTGTGCCCGTTTTAGAAACCTTGGGCAAAGTAAACGTAATGGCGGCAGACCCTTCGGCAGAGGCCACCACGCTGTATATGAATTTAGGCCGCGAAGGGGCTACTGTGGCCGCCGCGCCAAAAGCGGAGGCGGCGCTTGACCTCCCGGCGGTGCAGCTGCCGGCGCTGGAACTCCCGGCCGACGCGGCGGCCCTGCAAGTGGGCGCCGTATCGATGCCGGAGGGGGGAACCCTCTCGGCTCCGGCAACCGCCAATGGCTCTTTAACGGCGTTCCAGCAGGCCGCGCAGGCGGCGGGGAAAAACGCCCGCTCCACGGTCAGCTTTTTGGGACGCACCCCCAAATCCGCAAACGAAAACGCCGGTGTTTTGTACGGCGGGCTGCCGCTTCCGGCCTTGTGGAAAAACGCCAAAAAAGTTTTCGCCTCGGCCAAAAAACTTTTTGCTCCAAACAAACCGGCGCAAAATCCGGCGGCTTTCCGCCCACAAACCAACGGAGGCCTGCAAAACGCTATCCAGCGGGCCAGCCTGTATGCGGCTTCGTTTATTATGGGGTTGGAAGTGGCTACCCCGGTTATTACCAACATCGGCTCCAGCTTCCAGCTGTCGTTAAGCGATAACATTTTAGTAGCCGTGGCCACTTATTTGCCGTATTCGTTGGGGGCTTTCATATCCAACTGGCTGAAAGAAAAAATCGGCCGCAAAGCCTCTATGAACCTGGGCCTGGCCTTAATGGGAACGGGCTTCACGGCAGGCGTGACGCTGTTTGGCTTAAACGGCGCATTCGTGCCGCAGCCGGATATGTGGGCCCACTTCTACAACATCCTGGGCTGTATTACGCTGGCCAGCACGGGCGGCGTGTTTGTACACAACGCCGTAGGCCCGATGATGACTGATTTAAGCAAAGGCGCCAGCGATTTGGTCCTGCAAAAAAGAATGGCCAATACCGAATTCAGCCGCGCGCTGGGGATGATGGCGTCGTTTGCGTTCCCGTTCATTTCGACCAATGTGCTGGGAATGGACTGGAGTTTTACGTTTGCACTGCCCATTCCGCTGGTGGCGGCGGCCGCTATGGGGATTAATTTATCCAAAATCCCCAACACCAAGCCTGAACTGGAACCCAAACCGGTCCCGTTGGTGCAGGAAACCCAGGCCGGCAAACGGAACCGCCGAGCGTATAAACTGACGTCTTCTATCTTAAACAACAGCTACATCCGCCTGTTTAAAGAAGAAAAAGGCGTAGCCGGGCTGCTTACCGGACTGCTGTTGATGAACGCGGTAGAAATGTCCTACAACAACGGGTTCCTGTTCTTGCTGCCAAAACTGACAGCCGGTTCTTCGTCCCAGTATATTTTTGGATTAATGCAGTTTGCGGTGCCGTTTTTAATTGGACGGCATTTGGCTAAAGGGTTCTTAAAATGGTTCCCTAAAAACAATATGACGGTAGCCACGGCGCTCTCCAGTGCGGGGGGATTGGCGGCCCTGCTGTTCCCCGATAACGTGTATGCCTTGACGGCGGCCCTGTTTACCGCCGAAATGGGAATCTCTACAGCCTTTACGCTGGCCTTTGCCCGCACCGCTAAAAATGCACACACGCAGGACCGTATTGTATCCTTGATTGTAGCCAGCGCCATTTCCTGCGCGTTCGGCCCGATGATGCTGACAAACTTGGCTGAAACATTAATAAATACGGGGCTTTTCTCAGCGGCAGACGCTACCATGGCAGCAATGATTGGCATTCCCTCCGCATTGGCCATATTGTCCGCACTGCTTTTCAAGCGGATTGAACGCTCCCAGCCGCCGGAAGGCGCCGCCCAAACGGCGGCTGCGCCCAAAACCAACTGGCTGAAAAAGCTCATCAACCGACTGCTGGGCCGAAATAACAACCCACCGTTGGAAAACAATTAATACAAAAGCCCTGGGGTAAAACCCAGGGCTTTTTTATAGGGACGCATTCCCCTTTTCCGCTTGGATAAACATTTTTGTTCTCCGGTTGTGGCAGGGCCTTATAAAGGGGGGAAACTCACATTGTTTCACGTTGCACCCGTATCACATTGTATGGCTGCAGCCCTCTTTTTAACTACAACAAAAAGCCGCCCCGGCTTTCATCCCCGGGACGGCTGATTTACCCCCACAACAGCAAGGCCTTATTCGTAGCGCAATGCGTCAATCGGCGTAAGTTTAGAAGCCTTATAGGCCGGATAAAACCCGAAAAATACGCCCGTCGCCGCCGAAAACCCAACCGACAGCAATACCGCCGACAGGCTCAGCTCCGCCGGAATGGTGGAATTGGCCGCCACTGCCAGCGTAATCACCACCCCTAATATAATCCCAATCAATCCGCCAATGCACGAAAGCGTTACCGATTCCACTAAAAACTGCAGGCGGATATCCCAGCTGGTGGCGCCAATGGCCATACGAATGCCGATTTCGCGCGTGCGTTCGGTAACCGACACGAGCATAATGTTCATCACGCCGATACCGCCCACAATCAGCGATACGGCCCCAATGGCCCCCAGCAGCAGGCTCATCGTTTTGCCCATTGTTTTGGCCTGCTCAATAAACGAGGCGAAATCGTCCAGCTGGAAGTCGTCTTTTCCCAGCGGGTGGATGCGGTGCGTATTGCGCACGGTGTTTTGAATGTCCACTTTGGTGTTTTCAATCGTATTAAAATCGGCCACTTTAATGACCACGCGGTCCAGGGCGCGGCGGTCCGATTTGTTCCACCCGGCGTTCATTTTTACTTTGCCGGTCGTGTAGGGGATTAAAGCGCCTTCGTCCATATCAAACCCCATACCGCTCTGCCCGGTTTTTTTGACGACGCCCACCACTTTAAAGGGGATGTTGTCTAATACTACCGTTTTATTCAGCGGGTCCACATCGCTGAAAATCGTCTGCGCGGCCGAGGAACCCAGCACAATTACCTGGGCGTAATCGTTCACTTCCTGCTGGGTAAATTCGCGGCCGCTTTCTATGGGCCAATCGTAGGTTAAAAAGATGTCCGGGTCCGTGGCCAGCACGCTTAACGCGACGCTGGTGTTGGAGTATTTCACATCAAAGCTGGTGGTAATATACGGCGCAGCCGCCGCAACGCCGTCCACCCGGCGGATGGCGTAAACGTCATCCATCGTTACGTCTTTGGGGGAGGAAATGCTTTCGTCCAAATCCCACGGCTGGCGCAAAAATAAAATGTTGGTGCCAAAGCGGGAAACGCTGTCCGTCACGCTTTTTTGGGCGCCGGAGCCGACGGCCAACATCGTAATCACCGCCGACACGCCGATAACAATACCCAAACTCGTCAGCGCGGCGCGCATTTTGTTGGCAAAAATGGCCTTAAGCGAAATTTTAAAAATAGCGTAAAAAGAATCCCACATTTTATTTTACCTCGTCGCTAATTTTTTCGCCGTCTTTGAACTTAATCAAGCGCGACGCATATTCCGCAATGTCCGGCTCGTGCGTAATTAAAATAATGGTTTTGCCCATTTCTTTATTGAGGCGCGTAAAAAGTTCCATTACTTCGATGCTCATTTTGGTATCCAAGTTACCGGTCGGCTCGTCGGCAAAGATGATGGGAGCGTCGCACACGAGCGAACGCGCAATGGCCACACGCTGCTGCTGGCCGCCGGAAAGCTGGTTCGGCAGGTGGAACGCGCGGGACTCCAATCCCACCGCTTTTAAGGCTTCCATCGCTTTTTCGCGGCGCAGGTGCGCGGGGGTATGGTTGTAAATCATCGGCAGTTCCACATTTTCCACCGCGGTGGTGCGTTTGATGAGGTTAAACCCCTGGAACACAAACCCAATTTTGCGGTTGCGCACGCCGGCCAGTTTGGATAAGTCCGTCGCGGTCACATCTATCCCATCCAAAATATACGTACCGCGCGTCGGCTTATCCAAGCAGCCCAAAATGTTCATAAAGGTAGACTTGCCCGAACCGGACGGACCCATTACGGCCACAAATTCGCCTTTTTCAATCGACACGCTGACGCCGTTTAAGGCTTTTACTTCCACGTCGCCCAGCGTGTAAATTTTATACAGGTCCCGCGTATCAATCAGCGCCATAACCGCCTCCTAGCGCCGTCTTCTGGGCCGCGGCGGGTTCATACCGGTGCTGGTGGTAGAAGCTTTTAAGTTATTTTCGCCTACAATCACCATATCGCCTTCTTCCACGTCGCCGCCGGTGATTTCCGTCTGCTTGGTGGCGATAATGCCAATCGTCACGTCCACGCGCTGGGGCTGCATACCCGGTTCCGCCTTCCACACGCCGGTATTTTCGTATTTATGGGTGTTGGTGGAGGGGGAGAAACGCAAGGCCTCGTTGGGTACCAAAAGCACGTCTTTTTTATCTTGCGTACGGATGGTGAGCGTGGCGGTCATACCGGGTTTTAAGCGCAAGTCGGTGTTGTCTACGTCGATAATGACGGTATAGGTGGTACCGCTGGAAGACGAAGTGGTGGAATCGGACGTATCCACATAGTTGGTACGCACCTGGCGCACCACACCGTGGAAAGTTTCGCCCATATAACCGTCGAGCGTAAAATCGGCTTCCTGGCCGGGCTGGATTTTAACAATGTCCGCCTCGGACACTTTGGCCTCAATCTGCATTTTGGTCAAATCCTGCGCCACTACAAACAGTTCCGGCGTAGAGAAACCCGCCGTAATGGTTTGGCCTTCGCTTACTTTTTTGGTCAGCACCACGCCGTCGATAGGGGAAACGATTTTGGTGTTGGACAAATCCTTCTCCGCCGTATCCAAGTTGGACTGCGCCTGCACCACATTGGCCTGGGCCGAATTTAAACTGCTTTTGGCGTTTACGTAAGCCAGCTCGTATTCTTCCAAATTTACCTTGGAAACATATTCTTTGTCGTACAAGGTTTGGTAGCGTTCGTAGTTTTTCTTGGCCAGCTGGTACGATACTTCCGCCGAGGCCAAGCTCTCTTTGGCCGAAGACAAACGCGCTTTGGCTTCTTCCAGCGAAGCTAAAATCTGCGTTTGGTCAATCACGGCCATCAGGTCGCCTTTTTTTACTTCGGTATTGTAATCCACGTAAATTTTTAAAATTTCGCCGGATACCAACGCCCCGACTTCCGTCGTATTAACCGGGTTAATCGGGCCGGAGGCTTCCACAATATCCACGATGTCGCCTTTCTTTACGCGGGCCGTGCGGTACTGCGGCGTAGGCGGCGCGGAAAAGAAATACGCTTTCACGCCCCACGCGGCGGCTAAAAGCACCACGATAATCAGCGTTTTTTTCCACCACGCCAATTTCCAAAAACCTTTTACAATACGTTTAAATATATTTTCCTTTTTCATATTAATTTGTCCCCATGGCTTGTTTCAAATCCGCCACCGCAGAGGCATAATCATACCGGGCGGTCAGTAAACTCAGTTCCGCGTCCGTATAGGCTACTTCCGCGTCTTTCAGTTCGATGATATCTCCAATTCCTTCGTTATAGCGGCCGCGGGAAAGGTCCAAATTTTCTTTGGCTTTTTCCACATTTAATTCCGCTATCGGAATACTTTCCGAGGCTTCCTGCATATTAATATACGCGCTTTGCACTTCCAAGAACACATTGTTTAACAGGCTGCGGTTGGAATTTAACGTATTTTCCAACGAAATTTTGGCCTGCTGCACGCCGTTGTAGGTTTTAAACGCGTTAAAAATCGGTATTTCAATAGAAGCCAAGAGCTTGGTTTCTTCGTTATCCAGCGAGAAATCGTCCCCGTATTTGGAATATCCCGCCGAAAAAGAAAACGTCGGGAAATAATCGGCTTTGGCTTGGTTTAATTTAATTTGGCTGATGCGCACGTCCGTCTGGGCGGAAAGCACGTCCGGGCGGTTGGCATAAGCGGTTTTGACGGCTTGGTCGAAGGGCATTTCGAATTTTTCAAACGTGGCGATATCTTCGATATCCAACGTTTTGGGCGTCGTTACGCCCAAGGTGTTGGCCAGCTGGGCCGAGGCGGTTTTGACCAGGTTTTTGGCGCGGATGAGGCTGAGTTCTTCGTTATTTAAATTCACTTCGGCCGTCGTCACATCCACTTTCGGGCGCAGCCCCAAACGGAAGTACTCCGCCGCGCGCTCGTATTGGTCGTTGTACAAATCGCGCGACTGGGTGCGGATACCCACCGCACGCACCGCCGACAAAAGGGCATAATAGTTTTTCTTAACCGTGCGGATAATATCGTTTTTGACGCTGTCCAAATTCAGCTCGGCCTGTTCCACCGCACCTTGCTGGATTTTGACATTGCGCACTTTATCCGTCACCCCGCTAATCGACAGCTGGGCTTGCGCGTATACGTCGGAAGAACCGTGGTCCGTGCGGGAGGAACCGTCCATTTTGGAATTGGAATAACTCTGCGACGCGCCGGCCGTAAGCGTAGGCAAAAATTCCGCTTTGGATAAATTCAAATTCACGTGCGCCGTCTGCAAATTTAATTGCGCAGCCACCGCCTGCGGGCTGTTGGCTAACGCGATTTGGATGCAATCTTCCAGCGTCAGCTTGCCGTTGATGTCCGGCAGGGGTGTTCCGTCGGCGTCGCGCAGGACCATGGCGGGCTTGTCGTTCTTTTCCGGGTGGACGGATTCTTTTTGCTCCGCCGCGGCAGACGGGCTTTCTGCGGGGGGGAGCACCGCGTCTTGGGCGGCTTCGTCCGCGGCCGAGGCGGCGGCCGGTTGGGCGGAAGCCGTTTTGCCGGCGGACGCATCCGCCAGCGGAGCAATCACTTCGCCCCGGGCGTTCACGCCGGGCAACAATACGGCGCAAAGAAGAAAAATATAAAAATGTTTCATAGTCATATTATATAATTTGTCCCTGTGTTGTAGGACGGCATTCGCCGCCGGCGGCCCTATGCCGCTTCTATTGTAACACCAAGCGAAAAGTTTTTATTGCACCGTTTCCGCCGCAAGCACGGCGGGGGAACACAACACCGGGTCCGACGGAAACATTTGGCAATAGGTATTCGGCTTGCCGGAAAAATCATATTCTTCGCGCCCGCAGCACGATACGGTGCCGTCGGCGCATTGGCAATCGGTCTGCGCGCCGGACGGGTTAAAATGGATTACGTCGCCCTTCATCTTCTCCGCGTCCGACACCACCGTCAGCTGTTCAAGCGTACCGTCCTGTTCGGAAAAGAAGTACACCTTTCCGTCCATAAACAAAAAATCTATTTTTTCGGACGGCGTAATCCCAATGCGCCTAAGGTCTTTGCCGGACAAATCCGCCCGGCGGGTCATCACAAATCCGCCAAGGGGAGTGCGCGATATTTCGATAAACGAACCGTCTAGCAAATTTTCTTGGCGGCAAGTGGGGTTTTTGTCGAAAATACAGCTGTGCGACGCATCATTATAGATATTAAACAGCTTATTCCCGTTTACATAAAACATATCCGGCAGGGTATAATCCGCCGGGAAAAACCCTTCCGATTGTTCAAGTTCAAGCGGCAAAGCGGGAGGCTGTTTAGCGGGCGGATTGGCCGGCGCGGGGGCGGCCTCCTGCCGGACGGAAGAAACCGGCTGTTCTTTCAGCTGGGATTTAAATTTCAAAAATTCTCCCACTAAAAAAGTTACCCCTAAAGCCAATAAAGCAGGAACCCCAATAATAACAAACAGCGATGTGACCACCTCTTTTGTTTTGGCCATATACGGCATCCTCCGTGAAATATCTATATCATATGAAATTCTGCCCGTGCGCGGCTACCTTTTTGTAGGGGGCAACCTCCCCAGGCAAAGGATAATTTCATATAATATAGGTAGTTATGTGGAAAACCGTTGCGCTGTTATGCGCTTCTAACTTATTTATGACGGCGGCCTGGTATGGCCACCTAAAATTTAAAAACCGCGCCCTGTGGCTGGTGATTTTGGCCAGCTGGGGCATCGCTTTTTTTGAATACTGTCTGCAAGTTCCCGCCAACCGCATCGGCAGCAATTATTTTTCCGTCACGCAATTAAAAGTAATGCAGGAAGTAATTACGCTGGCCGTATTTGCCGGGTTTTCGGCTTTGTACTTTAAAGAAAGTTTCAAATGGAACCATTTGGTGGGCTTTTTATGCTTAGTAGCAGCCGTGTTTTTTGTATTCAAAAAATGGTAAACGCGTATGAAAAACAAACACCGTCTGTTTATTAAAATGGCCGAATTGGTGGCGGAACAATCCACCTGCTGCCGCCTGCAAGTGGGCGCCGTATTGGTGAAAGACAACCGCGTAATCAGTATGGGCTTTAACGGAACCCCTACCGGCCAGCTGCACTGCGAAGAGCACTTTACCGAAATTTACCAGGAACACTACCGCGACAAATTCCCTACCTATGCGGATTTTGTAGCCAGCCGCTTATTTTACGATTTGCACGGCAAATGGTCCATCGAAAACGAACTGCACGCCGAACAAAACGCCATCGCCTTTGCCGCCAAAAACGGCATTGCCACGCAGGGGGCTTCCGTGTATGTGACGTGGTCGCCGTGCGTGCATTGTGCAAAGGTGATTGTCAGCGCGGGCATTAAAAAAGTGTTTTATAAAAATATGTATGACCGCAGCCAGGACGGAATTGTGTTCCTGTCCAAAAACGGCATTGAATGCCGCCAACTGACCGAAAAAGACATCGCCGCCAATTAGCGGGTTTCAGTCCGTGTGGAAATTTTACTATAATAAAGATATGAAAACACAAACTACCGTTCCTACCGAACAGAAAGACATTATTGTGTCGTTCCTTTCCGGCATTATTGATTTTTGCAAAAAAAATAAACGCGGCGTATTAACCGCCGTAATTATTTTGGTGCTGGCGGCCGTTATTGGCGCGTGCTATTCCTCCCACGTCAAAAAAGTGACGCAGGACTCCTGGGCGGCGTATTATTCCGCACAGGTCGCCTTGATGGGGGGGCAAGAACAAGAAGGGTTCTTTATGATTGACGAGCTGTCCAAAAAATATCCGGCTTCGCCCGCCGCGCAATACGCCCAGCTGCTCAAAGCCGATATCCTGTACAACAGTGAAAATTACGCCCAGGCGGCCGATGTATATAAGCCGCTCTTAACGTCCGATAACCCGACGGTGGCCACTGTGGCGGCGCTTTCGCTGGCGGCTTCCCAGCAAGCGCAGAAAAACTACCAGGATGCGGTGGCCGGTATGCAAAATTTCATCCAAAACAATCCCAAAAGTTTTGCCCTTCCGCAAGCCTATTTAACGCTGGCGATGAGCCAGGAATTGGCCGGAAACAAAACTGAAGCGATTAACGCTTATAAACAGTTGGCTGACGCTTACGCGCCGACTTACTTTGGCTCCGTTGCAAAAGGAAAACTAGCCGAATTACAAAAATAATTTGACGTAAAACCCGTTCGGGGCGGTTGACCGGACGGGTTTTTTGTGTGACCCCAACACAAAAACAGTTACTAAAACAACAGAGGAAACGAATGTACAAGAAACTTACTGCCGTACTGCTTTTATCCGTCCTGCTGGCCGATTTTTCCTACGGCGCAGGATTTGCCCTGTACGAATACAGCGGCCGTGCTACCGCAATGGGCGGCGCCGTAATGGCCAACAAAGCCGAGGCCGCCTCTTTAGCCACCAACCCGGCGCTGATTACCGAACTGGAAGGAACCCAAGCGCAAGTGGGGCTGACCGTCGTCACCGCGGATGCCAAAACCACTGTGGCCGGTTCTTCCCGCACCTTAAAAAATGACGTGTGGTATCTGCCCAATTTCTTCATTACCCAAAAATGGAGCGACCAAGTAAGCGTCGGCCTGGGCGGTTTCTCCCGCTACGGATTGGGAGGAGAATACAAAAATTGGGAAACGTGGACCGGCAGTATGCTGGCGTACAAAGTCAAACTGGAAACCTTCTCCTTCACGCCGACGTTGGCCGTAAAAGCCAATGACGAATTTTCCATCGCAATGGGTTTGGAAGCGATGATTATCGGTTTTTCTCAAAACTCCACGTTGCAGCCCGGCTCGGCGGCGACCGCGCACGGCACGGCGTATGACATCAGCGGTTCGGGTGTCAGCTGGGGGGGCAATTTCGCTCTGTCCTACAAACCCGAATGGGCGGAAAAATGGTCCTTGGGCGCCATGTACCGCACCAAAGTAAAACAAAATTTGAACGGACGCATTATTGCCAATTATGAAGTCCCCAACCAGTTATACAGCGGCGACGCGAAGGGCTCTATCGTCCTGCCGGACAGCTTGTCCGCCGGTATTGCTTTCCGCCCGACCGACGACTGGACCATTGAAGCCGGCATCGTGGGTACTTTCTGGAGCTCGTACGACCAAATTCTGATTGAATATACCGAAAAAGAAGAAGCCCCGACCATTCACAACAAAAAGAATTACAAAGACGTCTACCGCTTGAACCTGGGCACCGAATATATGCTGACGCCCAACTGGGCGCTGCGCGCGGGCTACGTGTACGACAAATCCCCGATTTGCGAACACGCGATGGATACCCTCGTGCCGGTGGACGACCGCCACATCGCCAGCGTCGGCGTAGGCTATAAAAACGACTCCTGGAGCGTGGACTTGGCTTACGCGCACGTGTTTGCCAAAGATTTAAAAGGCAACTCAATCGCCACCGCGGCGGGCGTTTTGCCGATGGAATACTCCGACGGAAAGAGCGATATGTTCGCGCTGACGTTTGGGTATAAGTTCTAATCGTTCCAACAGGATTGAACGCAAAACCCCGGGCGTTTGCCCGGGGTTTTTTATTGCTTGGTTACTGTGCGGCATTCATCTGTTTACAAAACTTTTTTCCCAAATCTGTGTAGCCGATGCAAGTCCGCTGCCCGGGCTTAGCTGAATTATCCAACCAAATGCTATACGAAAAATCTACCGGACCTTTGCCGGAATCCGTACTTACATCATACCCGTCCGAATAATAACGGATACCAATATACAATTTACTAGGGTCTGTTACAATTCCGGCTCCGTTAATAATATCTATACGAAAAAAGTTGTCGCA
>CALUQD010000012.1 GCA_944322825.1 Candidatus Avelusimicrobium pullicaecorum | reverse complement strand
GAAGTAATTAAACATTCCTATGAAGTATTGCAGAGTCTCGTGAAAGACCTTACGGAAAGAGTAAAGGACGCCAAGGACGGTATTGCCACATCGGACCAAAACCTGATAATGGGTAGCTTGTATGGGTTGGATTGCACCGCAGAGCGCATAAAAAATGTTTACGCGGTAATGACCTATCTACATACCAATCGAGGTTAAATATGCCCAAGACACGCCGAAAATGCCCAAACTGTGGCCGATACATGGTAGGTTACCCTGCTATAAGCCGGAAGGATAACAAGACGGAAATCTGTAGCACATGTGGATTACTGGAAGCACTAGATGCCTATATAAATAGGGGCTAGAAATTAATCTAATCCCTTTTACTATTGCCTACAGCAAGCGAATGTACTAGCAAACCTCACAAGGAGTCTTGGCATTTTTCTAGTCCACATTGGCTTTAATTCTTCCAAAGCAAAATTGAAAGATTTTACCTCTTATTCAAGGCATTTAAATTACAACAATTATAAATCCCTGAAAACAGAGTTGGAATTAAGAATTTTTGGTTAAATTTTCTATTAATTCCCTGTTTTGTTTTTAGGGAATTTATACAAGTTGTATAGGGGAAACAGGGCAAAAAATGGCTCAAAAAACCCTAAAAATTAACATTTTCCCTGTATTTTCCCTGCATATCAGGGAATTTGGCACAAAAAACTAACAGCATATTGCTGAGCAAACTACACACTCCGCGTGGATTTAAAACCCCGCTTATGCGGGGTTTTTTGTTGGCGGAGAGTGGAGCAGGGCAAACTGCTTTGCCCTGCGTTGGGATTGGGGTGGGCTAGACGTTGCTTTTGCCTTTGCGCCGAGCTGATTTTTTAGATTAGCGCGTCATTTTTTAGCAGCAGATAGCAAACTATCTGCAATAAAAAAAGGAGCGATAAGCAAAAAATCAGCCGGCCCTTCGGGTTTGGCCGTTTTTGGCATTCTACTTTGTTAAAAAACAGGCTACAATGCAACCGCATTGTAGCCTGTTTTTTGCCGCGCATCTCTTGCCAAAAACGGCTCAAACGCAATAGAGCAAGGCAACATCTAGCCCACCCTAGGCGCAGCGATGTTTTGGTTTGCGCCCGAAGGGGACAAGGCCAAAACCGCGAGCCCGGCCTGCAGGAAATTTCCGTCAGGGATTTTATCGGAAGGCGAATCCCTCCCTCTCCGCGTGAATTTAAAACCCCGCTTATGCGGGGTTTTTATATGCGCGGATGGCGCGGCATAACCTGCTTTACAAAAAAGTCCTATAAAACAAACAGGTCTTTTGATCCTTTCGGAATGTTTACCAAAACGATACTATATATTTAGATGAAAAAGATTTTTCTATCTCTTTATTTTAGCGGTGCCCTCCTGTTGCTGGGTCTTACCCCCACGCAAGCGAAAGTATATTGGCTGGGCCGCAATATCGATATGGCCCTGCAATTTGGTATTCACACCAAGCAGGATTGGCGTATGGTCCGTTCGTACGGGCATTCGCTGCTGGTTGTCATTCCGCAAAATCCCCCAGCCTTCGCCCGTAAGTATAATCCCAAAAATCCCCAGGCTTATTTTAAAGAATTGGAAACAGATTTTGGCCGCGGTTACAAAGGTTTTATCATTGCGGCCTATGCGGAAGGAGGCACGCCCCTGATAGGGCACGCAGACGGCTATTTGGTCGCACACCTCAACGCCCCGCGGGAAATGGAATCCGTGCGAGACTTCTTCGCCCAGCGCGGCAACGACAAATGGAATTTTGCCTTCGGCGAAGTTTTCTCCCCTTATTCCGATGAAGATTTTGCCCTGCGCCTATTGCAGCGCGCCCGATATTATATGCGCTATACACGCCGGCATCCTTTATCCTACGGAACCTTCTACTCCATCGTGGAACGGTTCAGCACAGGTAAACCGGATAAAGCCGTGAACTGTAACGCATTTGCCCATTCGCTGGTGCGCTATGCGGGCGCCAAACGCATACCCGATTTATACGCCCAACGTGTAATGCCAGGGATTTCCAATCTGCTCCCCCGCGCCCTATTTGAAAAGACCTCTTCCCATCCGGCGCGCTTAACGGTTCCCCAAAAATATATGCCCCTCCCCTACGCTTCTGCCATCCGCCGGCTGCACCAACGGAGTCTTGTTCAAAAAAAGCTAAAAGCGTTTCATTTTCCCGTCCGCCGCACAAAAAAGATAGAATAATTTTATGAACACCCGACTTACTTTATTGGGTACCGGAAATGCATTGGTAACCAAATGTTATAACACTTGTTTTACCCTGCAAAACGGCAAACAGTATTTCTTAACCGATGCGGGCGGCGGCAACGGCATTTTAGCTCAGCTGGAAAAAGCGTCCATTTCGCTGGCCGATATCCCTGTGATGTTTGTCACGCACGGGCACACGGACCATATATTAGGGGTCATCTGGGTTATTCGTTTGGCGGCCTCGCTTTTTACGCGCGGCCAGCACCCCGGTTTGACGATCTACTGCCACGACGAGTGCGAAGAAAAACTGCGCACCTTCTGCCGGATGACGCTCACCGCCAAGTTGCAGGCCGTATTGGACCGCGGCATAAAATTCGTCCGCCTGCAGGACGGAGATACTTTCACTGCGGCCGGTTTCTCCTGCACCGCTTTTGACATCCATTCCACCAAAACCAAACAATTCGGCTACCGCGCCGTCCTGCCGGACGGGCAAACGCTGGTGTGCCTGGGGGACGAACCGTACAACCCCGCCTGCCGCGGCTATGCGCACGGGGCAGACTGGCTGCTGTCGGAAGCGTTCTGCCTGTATGCGGAACGAGAACAATTTAACCCCTACGAAAAACACCACAGCACCGCCCGGGACGCCGCCCGCACCGCACGTGAATTAGACGCTAAAAAACTGGTGCTTTATCACACCCAAGACAACAATCTTTCCGCGCGCAAACGCCTGTATACGGCCGAAGCCAAACTGGAATTTAGTGGCCCGGTATATGTGCCGGACGATTTGGAAACAATTGCCTTAACCCGCTGAAAGACAGCCCCTATCAAAAAACCCCGCTTTCTAAAGCGGGGTTTTGGCATAGAGCTGTTTTAATAAATCAACTGCGGTACGGGTCATCCGCCGGTTCTTCTTCCTCGTCGAAATCTTCTTCTTCGGCGCGGATGGCCTTGGCGAATTCGGCCCAGTCTTTGGCGGGCGCTTCAAAATTGATGTTCAGCCCTGTGTTGGAATACGGGCCGAACACTTTGTCTTCCCCGGCAAAGATGTTTTGCTCCAGCGTGATTTGCAGCAAAAAATTATCCGGCAAGTTATAGGTGGAACAGCACGCCGCAGGCGGCGGAACCGGACGCATATACAGGGATACTTTCGGTTCCAGCATATTCCAGTTGTTTTCCTTCCGTTCGGCCAGCGTTTCGGCGATAAAGTCCGAAAGATAAATGCTTTCTTCGTCTTTTACCGCCACCAGTTTTTCCGCCAATGCCGGGTTAAAAACACTTTTCCCCTCGCAATACAGCCCCAGCTGATACTCCATAAATTCCCCCTCACTGCCTGGATTGGACCAAATGGTCAGCGGTGTAATTTCCAGTTCCAAATGTCCTTTTTTGCCGAACTTGATTTTTGCCATAAACGCTCCTTTTTATGATGTAAATTCAAAATTTTTCCCACAGTTTACCAACCGCCGCCGCCCCCGCCGCCGCTTCCGCCGCCGGAAGAACCTCTCCCGCCAAAGCCGGAAGAACTTCCGCCCGAAGAAGGGGCCGTCATGGCGCCATAAAAACTGCTGTAGAATAAACGGCGGTTTTGGTAAAACGCAAATCCATTGGTGTTTTGGGCTTCCTCCGCGGCGGCTTCGCCCAGTTCTTTTTGCAAGGCTTCTATCCAGTTATTCTGCACGTTCAACGCCGCCGCATACGGCAAATACTTGCAGAAAATGCGGGAAGCGTCCGTCGGGTCCGAAGCAAAAACGCGGTACTTTTCCGCCACTTGCAGATACTCCAAAAATCCTTCTATTTCATTCATAAGCAAACGCCCCTGCACCGTATAGCTGCGTATCACATAAAAAAACACCACGCCCGGCACCAACAGGGCCGCCACCAAAAGTCCAATCCCCGGCCCCAGCCACATCACCAGCCCCGCCGCGGCCCACACATACCAAAACCACCGCGTGCCAAAAAACTGCGGGAACCGGTACCGCAAAAAAGACTGTGCCGTTAGGTAAATCCACGCACTAAAGAAAAGCACGGCTTGCAGCATGGAGGACGGCACAAACAATCCGTCCACCGCTTTCATCAACAGGGCCAGCAGCCAACCCATAAAAACAAGCGTGGGGATATTGGCCCATAAGTGACGAGAAAAATAGCGGCCTTTTTCCCATTTGGCCAGGGCGTCTTTGACGGCTTTTCCGGCCGCGGCAAATTTTTTGTAATTACTTTGGGACACAGACAAAGTTTTGCTGTCTCTAAATAACTCGCTGATAAAACGCAATTCTTCCGGCGGCAGGAACATCGGGGCGGTAGCGTCTGTATGGCGGAGGGTAAAGTCCCCTTTTTCCTCTTCCACCTGCAAGCACTTTTTCTCCACCAAAGACATCACCACTACCGCCAGCACATCTTGGTCATATTTCATATTCCAAACATATCGTGTCTGCGCCGGAGAAAGATTCGCCGGCGGTTCAAAACGACGCAGTACGCGTGCTTTGGGGTCCCGCCCAAGCCAAAACCACATCACTGCATAGTACCCCAACAATAGCCCCCACCAAGCAAACAAAGGCCCCGCTTGGGCCGACAAATTATTCCACCCGCGGAAGTATTTTTCTTGCCAGCCAGGTTCTTGTATGACGCCTTTATTCCACGCCATCGAAATGGTAAATCCTTCCCCGGCTAGCAGCGGGCGGGTGGTGTAGAAAAACGAATGGCCCGACGCCCGTGCATTCGCCTCCCGCGCGCCCATAATCCCCGTGTAGAGAGACACTCCGTCCGGCAGCACTTCCGCCCCTTCGGGCAAGGTAACACGTGCAGAAGCCGCCTTAATTAGAAACGGCCAATCGTTACCCGTCACGTTCCAGTACAGTTCGTCAAAATCTTTTTGAAACCGCACCGTCGTTTTGGCCCTATACGTCAGTTCATACACATGTTTGCCTTGGGGAATAGTAACGCCTTTTTGGCCGATGTAGAGCTTCTTGGCCGAAGAGCTTTCCTGCAAAGTGTAGGGTTCGGGGCGGCCGTCTCGCCGGACAGAAAGAATCTCGTATCCGCCCACGCCCCGATACGGAAGCACGCGAAAAATACCGCGCTGAATACGGTCTCCCGCCGCCTGCACAACCAAGCGCTCCGTCACATTTACGGAGGCGTCTTTATTCACCGTAATAAAAGCGTCAAATCGGTCTATATATTCGCTTTGAGGCGCCGCCCAGGCACAAGGTGCGCCCAGCAAACACAAACCCGCCAACCCCAGGAAGGATTTTCTCAAAACGCTTGTTCCATGAGCTTGAAAAAAGCGTAACCAGGCACCTAAAAGGTGCCCAAAAGCAGACCAAAAACGTGTTCTTATTACGAGGGAGCTGTTCATATTAGTTTTATTATATTTATTTTCAGTGCATTTTGATAGAATATAGAAAAGGATTTTTATGCGGTATATTCTCTATTTATTTACGATGGCGCTTTTGTTTGTGGGCGGAATGATGGTGGGAAACATCTACCTGCCGCCGCGTGCTGCCACCTTGGCGGCCTCCGTATCGGTCCCGCCGCTTTCGCAGGAAAACCCCATTTTGCAAAACACCACGGCACAAACGGCACAGCGCAATTTAAACATTTTAAATGAAGCCCTGCAGTCTTGCCCCGTTGTAGTGAATGAAGAAAAAGACCGCCTAGTTAATCAAATTAGAGTGTTATTAGCCTTGGAAGATTTTGAAATTAAAAAAGCGCAATTGGAGTTGGAAATCGCCAAAAACACGGATACGAACCGCCCGACTTCGCAATTTGTGCAAGCGGTATCGGCCTACAACGAAGCGCGGACAAACGCCGAACAATTAGCCAACGAATTATTCCCCTTGCCTGCCCCCACGGTTGAACCCACAGCCGAAGCGGCCGCTCAGCCGGCGGAAGGTTCCGCGGAAACAGCCGTTTCCAAAACGGCTTCCTCTGGCACAGCTGCTCCGTCGGCCGCCAGCCAATCCACCCCAAAAGAAGCCGCTGCGGCACCAGCCAAAACGCCTGCAAAAACCGCTTCCAGCCAACAAAAAGCCCCTGCCGAAAAAACGGCAGAGGCGGACGCCAAAAAATAATTTTTATTGATTGTGCTTATCAAATACCGCGTGCGACGCGGTTTTTTTTGTTAGTTTCGTTTGCGGCCCGACAATGCAATCCTGCAACGCGCAATCCGTCAGTTCCGCTTCGTATGCGACCGACGCATACGGCCCCAGCACGCAGTTTTTGGCTTTCACGCCGTCGGCAATCCAACAGGGCGGTATGATTTTGTTTTCTTTTTCCAACCCCGCAGGCACCCGGTGATGGCGGTCCAGCAACAGGCGGTTTGTTTGCAGCAACACTTCCACCGTGCCGCAATCAAACCAGTCGTCCATTTCCACGGGCACAATTTCCACCCCGCGGCCAAGCAAGACCGACAAGGCGTCTGTCAGTTGGATTTCATTTTTAACCGTTTTGCCGGAGCGGATGACTTCTTCCAACGCGTCAAACAACTGTGCCGCGTCCAAAAAGGAATACGCGCCGATAATGGCCAGATTGGATTTGGGTTTTTCGGGTTTTTCTTCAAACGAAACGATTTTCCCGCCCTTCATTTCCACAATGCCAAAACGGGACGGATCCTGCACCGCCCGAATGCCGATAGCGTTTTTTCCGCCATCTACCAGCGGTTTTAAATTTCCGTCTACAATCGTGTCGCCCAACAAAATAAAACACGGCCCGGACACATACGGCTTGGCCAGATAAATAGCGTGGCCTAAGCCTTTGGGTTCCGGCTGCTGCACAAACGTCACATCCAAATGCGGGTATTGCGATTGGACAAACTCCAGTATCGCTTCTTTTTTATATCCCACAATAAACACAACTTTTTTGATTCCTACACTTTCCACCTGGTCCAAAATATGGCCCAAAATAGGTTTGCCGGCGACGGAAATCATCGTCTTGGGCATATTGGCGGTATAGGGCAATAGGCGCACGCCTTTACCCGCGGCAGGGATAATAGCCGTAAACGGTTCCATAGCGGGGCCTTACAAGCGGCCCTCCTCCTTGAGCAATTCGCGGTACATCGCCAGCTGGGAGGCGTAGACTTCGGCCGCCTGGCTGGGCGTATATGGGCTGCGGTACGTCCAATTTTCTTCGCCTACGGTGCCGGGGGTATTCACCCGATCCAGCGTGCCGATGATGTCTTGCCAGGAGAAAAGCGTAATGGCGGAATTGGAACCGAGCACACGGCGCAAAATAGCGCGTTGAGTGTCCAAGTTAAACGGCACATTTCCGTCCGTTTTTTGGGCGGAAATCATTTCCCAGATGTTGGCGCGTTCGTGCGGGTCCATCGTTTCCCACCAGCCGCGCACGGTTTCGGTATCGTGCGTGGAAGTAGTGGCCAACGAAACTTGCGGATAGTTGCGCGGTTCACGGTAGTAGCCGTTGTCCTCGCGTTCCCAGCGGATCACTTTGTAGCCGGGGATGCGCAAATCCACCAACATCCGGCGCACATAGTTGGGAATGACGCCCAAATCTTCACCCACGGGCAATTTGCCTTTGGCTTCGTCTAACACCATACGCAAAAAGTTGTACCCGCGGTCAATCTGGTTTTGTTCGCCCTGTACATCAAACGAACCAACCTCATCGCCCGGCGCAAACACATAGGTACGGAAGAACCCCACCAAATGGTCCAGGCGGAAAATATCATACAATTCCGTCACGCGGCGGATTTTGCGCCGCCACAGTTCCAAGTTGTGGGTATGTTGGTATACCCAATCGTACGCGGGCAACCCCCAGCGCTGGCCGCCTTTGGAAAATTGGTCCGCCGGCGCGCCGATTTCCCACCCCAGGCGGTAATTGGCCCGCTCGGACCAAACTTCGGCGCTGTCCAAGTTGGTGCCGAAGGGGATATCCCCAAAAATGAGGACGCCCTTTTCCTGTGCAAACACTTTGGCGCGGCGGAGCTGCTGGTCCAAAATCCATTGCATATACGCAAAATAATTGACGTATTCGCGGTATTGGTTTTCGAAGGTGCGGACTGCGGTTTTATCAAAATTGCGCAGTCCTTCGGGCCACTGGGTCCAGGTTTGCCATTTGTAAAATTCCTTAATCGCGCGGAATACGGCATACCCGCGCAGCCAGCCGGACTGGGCGGCGGTATACGCTTCGAAGGCTTGAAAGCGGGGCGTATTGGCGGCGGCTTCCGTCTGCAAAAAGTGCTGGTAGCCAAACCAGAGCGCTTTTAATTTGGCTTGTTTGACGGCAAAGAAAGGCGCTTTGGGGGCGTTGTGCCACTCGTGGATTTGGGGCACCAGCGAGGCGACAAATTCCTGCGCGCGCGGGCTGGCGGCGATATCGGGCACGTCGGAAATATCGGTGTAGACGGGGTCCGTTGCAAACGCGCTTAAGGCGGAATAGGGGCACGTCACGCCGGGGGCCGTTTCCTGCAGAGGCAAAATTTGGATAATTTTAGCCCCCTGCGAGGCCAAAAACGCCGTCCATTCCCGCAGGGAAGAAAAATCCCCCACGCCCCAGTCCGTTTCCGTTTTCATTGCGGCGAGCGGAAGCAAAATGCCGTTTAAGCGGCTGGAAAGCACTTGGTCTTGGATAGTCATAAGGCGTTATTTTTTGGCGATGGCTTCAATTTCCACCACGCTTCCTTTGGGCAAGGCCACCACTTGGATGGTGCTGCGGGCCGGCGGATTTTCTTTAAAGAACGACGCATAGACGGCATTCATTTCGGCAAATTTGGTTAAATCCGTCATAAACACGGTGGTTTTGACTACGTGTTTTAAATTGCAGCCGGCTTCTTTTAAAATGTTTTCCAGGTTATTTAAAATCAGCTCCGTCTGCACTTGCACATCGCCGCTGAAAATTTCGCCGGTGACGGGGTCAATCGGCAATACGCCGGAAGTAAACACAAAACCGCCGTCTTCGATGGCTTGGGAATACGGGCCAATGGCCTTGGGAGCATTATTGGAATTGATAACTTTTTTCATAAAACCCTCGCAAAATAAAATCGGGCACTTAAAAACCCCTTTTGTATATGGTACCAAGCACGGGGGAGGTTGTCAAACAAATGGGCGGGAAAAAGGCGTTTGACGCAAAAACCAAAAAAGTGTTATAATAAATCATCGGAAAAAAGCCGCCGCAAAAATAAAAATAAATTTCTTGTGCGTGTGCTCAAATTTGTAGTATAATATATATGTTGGGTTTAACCCGATACAGATTAAACCCGGATAGTTCTTTTGACTGCTTTTTTGCGCTCGTAGCTCAGTGGTAGAGCATCCGCCTTTTAAGCGGGGGGCCGTGAGTTCAAGTCTCACCGGGCGCACATTTAATGCCCTCTTCGTCTATCGGTTAGGACGTCGGATTTTCAATCCGAAAAGAGGAGTTCGATTCTCCTAGAGGGCGTATTTTTTTGTATTTAGCCGTTAGGCGTTTTACCAGGAAGAGGCCGAGATCCCTCTTCCTTTTTTGTTTTATACTTTGCTACAATCCTTACTATGAATCCCCGTTTCCTCGCCATCGGCTACGCATTGGCCGCCGCTCTGTTTTATGGTATGAGCGCGCCGTTTTCCAAACTGCTTTTAAACCGCTTAAGCCCCACTTTTTTGGCCGCGCTCTTATATTTAGGCGCCGGACTGGGGATGGCGGTTCTGTCCTGCTGCCGCCCGGCCAACTCCCCCGCGGAAAAACCGCTCGCACGGGCGGATATCCCTTGGCTAAGCGCAATGGTCCTGCTGGATATCGCCGCGCCGGTGCTGTTGCTGTTTGGACTCCAAACGGCCACGCCGGCCACAGTATCGCTGCTGAATAATTTTGAAATTGCCGCCACCGCGCTGATTGCCGGCGTATGGTTTAAAGAAAAAGTAGGTCGGCGGCTGTGGGCGGCCATTGGGCTCATCACGGCGGCGTGCATTCTGCTGACGGTGGAAGATTTTTCCTCGCTTGCTTTTTCCCGCGGGGCAGTGTTGGCACTGTTGGCCAGCATTTGCTGGGGATTTGAAAATAATACCACCCGTGTTTTATCGGGCAAAAACCCGCTCCAAACAGTAATGGTAAAAGGATTCGGCTCAGGGCTGGGCGCCCTGCTGTTGGCGGTCTCCCTGAGGGAAGTGACTTTTCCGATAGGGCACATAGCCGGCGCGCTGACGCTGGGAGCGTTTGCTTATGGGGCCAGCGTGTACTGCTACATCCGGGCGCAGCGGCAGTTGGGCGCGGCGCGCACCGGGATTTATTACGCCTTTGCGCCTTTTATCGGCGTAGCGTTGTCCTTTATGCTGGTCGGGCAGCCGCTGGGCGTTTCTTTTTGCGCGGCATTGGCCATTATGCTGGCGGGCACCTATCTGGCCGTTACCGAACGCACCCGCAATTAACTGAGCCGGCCCTCAATCAAACCGTTTTACGCGGCGGTGACAATACGGCTGAGTACCCGCCCGCTCGTAATAGCGGTGATGATAATCTTCCGCCGGCCAAAATACGCCGGCCGGCGTCACCCGCGTTACTACGGGGAAGCCCTTGCTTTTTAAAAGGCCAATCACACGCAAAGCCATTTGGTGCTGTTCGGGCGTGGTATAAAAAATTTCCGAACGGTACTGCGGCCCCATATCCGGCCCTTGGCCGTCCGTTTGGGTCGGGTCGTGGATTTCCATAAATCCTTTAAGCAAGGTTTCGTAAGATACTTGGGCCGGATCAAACACGATGCACACCGCTTCGGCGTGGCCGGTGGTGTGCGTGCAAACTTGCTCGTAAGTGGGATTTGCCACGTGCCCGCCAATATAACCGGGTTCAATTTTCAAAATACCAGCAAAATCCTTCATCAAATGCTCCACGCCCCAAAAACAGCCGCCGGCAAAGATGGCTGTTTCTCCTCGCGGGGCGGGACTTTCCAGTGCGGGCTGAAACACTAGGGAAACGGAATTGACGCAATGGCGCGTATTGGCCGGCGTAAAATGTTCCCCTTCAAACACATGGCCCAAGTGGCCGCCGCAGCGGGCGCAGACGATTTCCGTCCGTACGCCGTCCGGGTCGGGCACGCGGCGGACGGCCCCGGGGATTTCGGCCTCAAAGCTGGGCCAGCCGCAGCCGGCATCGAACTTAGCGGCGCTTTCATAGAGCGGCGCGCCGCATTGGCGGCACAAGTAACGCCCCGGCATTTGGTGGCGGTTATATTTGCCGCTGAAAGGCGCTTCGGTACTTTTATTTAAAATGACTTTTTTTTCTTCTTCGTTAAGCGGCTTCATCAAATCCCCCTGGTTTATGGTAGCCGTTTCGGAAAAGCCCGTCAAGCCGTTCCCCGCGGGACATACAGAAAAGTTATAATATAAGCAGATTTATGAAAAAATTTTTACTTTTATTCATGTGTTTCCTAACTGCCGCGTGCAGTTCGATGATACCGTACAAGGACCAAAACTTAGATTACCTGCAAGGAATTGAAAAGGACCCCACCGCCTACCGCGGGCAGGTGGTTTCTTTTGGCGGGGAAGTAGCCGGCATTACCGAAGACGCCCTGCGCCTGCGGCTGGTGATGAAAATAGACGCCCCGCTGTACTATTACGCCACCGGCAAAGGGAATGCTCTCTCCTACGAAATGCTGCTGGTATCCTTTAATAAACGCGGAATGCCGCAAATGACCGGCATTAAAAAAGGCCATACCATTAAGGTGCTGGCACGCGTAAGCAGTTATGAAACGCGCAAAAACTTTACCGGCAATGATATCGCCGTGCTGCATTTAATTGCATTTGCTTTATCGGACCACACCGCCCGACGGGATTTTTTCCGGCCCGAAACGCCGGACCGCCAGCTGTATGAATCGTGGAAAGAAGGAAAACTCTTTTTTGAAGAATCCGCGCAAGACGTCATCAACCGATGCCCAAAAGAAAAAGCGCCCCAGCTGCCGGAAAGATTCCGCCGCCCCTTGCCGCCTGCTCCGGCCGAACCGCCGGCCCCCGCCGGACCGGAAAAAGGCATCGTGTTTGACGAAGAAGAACCCGCCTTCATTCTGCCGCCGGACCCACAACCGACCGTCTGCCCGGAAAACGAGCCGGCGCCATCGGCCGAACCGCAAGCGCAGCCCCGCCCCGAAACGATTTCCGCCGCCCAACCGGAAACCCAACCGGCTGACGCAAATGCCCCTGTATCCGCAGCACCGGACGGCACCGACGACATCCCAGCGGCCCCAGCAAACACGGCCGGCGCCACCACGCCGTCGGAAAGCCTCTCCGCCATACCAACGGCCGAAAACGCCCCGACCGCCGACAACAATTTATCCGCCGCATCGGACGGCAAAGAATTGTCTTCCTCTCCCGCCGACGAAACGGCCCAACCGCCCGATGCCAACGAGGCCGCCCCTTCGCAACAGTCCGCGCAAGAAGAAATTTCTTCCCCTCAACATACATCGCCCGCGGCCGCCGCGCCTTCACACACTCCCGCATCCGCCGTTCAACCGGCGGACTTCGCCGCGGAACCGTCCGCTTCCGTTGTGCACGAAACACCGGCCGCCGCACCCAAGGCCGAAACATCCCAACCAAAATCAAACACACTGGCGTTGTAATGCGCCTCTGCCCGGGGAATGGATAAACTACAACCCCGGCGGAAGTTTCTCTTTCATCAACCGGCGGAAATTAAATTTTTCACCGTCTGCACAAAAGGTTCCGTCTCCCACTGCGTGCACCAACCGCGGGTCCGCGCAAGAAGAATTTTGCCACACTTCCACTGCCTGCAATACAAAAATGCCATACGACGGTAAAAATTTCTCCACCGTGCACTCCACACACGCCACGCAATCTTCCAGCAATGGCGCGCGCACGCAGGAAGCAGGCCGTGCGGTTAAATGAAATTTTTTAAATTTGTCCGTATCTTCCCCGCTCACCATCCCAATCTGTACCGCCGTTTTAAGCAGTTCCGGCCCCGGCACGCACAGCACGCATTCCTTCGTTTTGCGAAGCGCGCCAAACGAATAATTCCACGGTCCCGTGCACAGCGCAAACCGCCCGGCAAAATCCAGCGGCATAGACCAGGAAATCGTCATCACGTTGTTCTTTTGGCCGTCGAAAGTAGTAACCAGCAACAGCGGGCCCGGCTCCAAAAAGGTGAGGGCTTTTTCCAGCTTTACTTTTTTAAGTTTATGCATAGGCGCCTCCTGGTTTTATTATAGCATTGGAAAAAGACATTCAAATAAAACTCCCGCTTGGGCGGAGCTTTTAGGCATAAAAAACTCCCGCCCTTTGGGCGGGAGCTTAAAGCTAAAACAGCAATAATTACATCGTAGCCGAAGGAGCGGCGCATTCAGAAGTGGAACCGTCGTTGCAGCATTTTACGCTGGCAGAAGCCGTGTCAATACCGCAGAAGTCGGCGCACAAGGAAGAACCGTTCGCATCGCCGGTGCCGTCGCAGGTGGTCTTATCGCTCGCATAGTAGCGGGACAAGGTGTATTTGTACTGCAAGTTGCCGGGGCCCATACGGGTAGCGGTGGCTTTACCAGCGTTATAAGTCGTACCGGACATGGTCACAGCAAAGCCGTTGCCGGTGCTGCCTTTGGTGTAGAAAGTAGCACCAGACGCACCTTTCGGAGCAACGTCCAAGGTACCATAATCCTGGGTATACTTGTTGATTTGCAAGTATTTGCGCTGCTGAGCTTGGGCGATAGAGCTCAAGAGCTGGTCAGCTTCCGTCATGCGGGAGCGTTCCACCGCTTTAAAATACTGCGGCATAGCCATAGCGGCCAAAATACCGATGATCAACACAACCACCAGCAATTCGATCAGGGTGAAACCCTTCTTATTCATATATAAAACCTCCTACAGTTTTATTTATATTGTATGGGTGAATTTACACCACTCTTTCAGTGTAGCAGTAAAAAAATAAAAAATCAAGCCCCAAAGGGTCTTATTTTCTACCAGCGGTTTCCGCCGGCACCCAGCGTCCTTGGCGCAACAGGTCGTACATAGCCCGGTTAAGTTCCGCCGCTTGCCGGCGCTGACGGGAAAGACCGTCTGACTTGGGCATCTGGCCGGCAAGCGGCTCTATCGCCACGCCATCTTCAGAAATCAGGCCCACACGTTCCCCCACCAGATTAGTAATAAATGCAACTCCCGGCGTGTTTTTATCTAGCACACTGTTCCCCATTGCTGCATACGGCTGGGAAATATGGAACAAATCCACCAGCGTCGGCAAGAGGTCGGCCTGGGAGCTGATACGATTGTTTACTCCAGGCGGTAAAACACTGGGAGCCGCCAGGACAAACGGAATACGGAACATTTCTTTCGGTTCACTGCCGGAGAAGCCACGGCGGGGGTGATCCCCCACCACAACAAATACAGTATTATCGTACAAACCGGCTTGTTTTAATCGGTTAATGAACTGCCCAATGGCCCAATCCGTATACGCCAAATTGCGGACGTATTTATCAGACGCAAATTGTTGTGCAAATGTTTTTTCCTTACCGTCACCAAACGCCAGCGGATAAAAAGCGTCAAACGGTTCGTGCGTGGACAGTGAAAAGAAAACGCCCAAAAAAGGTTGCGATGCATTTTGCACACTATCCGCCAAGCGCATCAGCGCCTCGTAATCCGACACTGTTTCTTTCGTACGATATGGCAACAGCGGCGTTAAGTCCTCCCCGGAATAAACAGTAAAACCCATTTGCCGGGCCAACGGACCAATATACATCCATTTATAGGAAGACGCCTGCACGAAATAAGTTTGATAGCCCTCTTTGGCAAATAAACGGCCCAGCGCACTGACAGACACTGTTTCCAACCCGCGGCCGTAATACGGAAAACCGGTTATCCGGCACACGCCCGATAAAATAGTGCCTATCCCAAACAGGCTGACGTCCGGACTGGAAGAATAAAACTGCTTAAATACCTGCCCTTGCGCAATCAAGCTATCTAAATAAGGGGTGGCCCCGGTGGCAGTGCCGGCCAGTGCATCTATGGACTTCCATTGCAAACTTTCCAAGACCAGAATTACGACATTACGGCCACGGGCGTCGGCATTAAATTGAACGCGCTTACGCAGCAGCGGATAATGCAAATCCGCAGGTTGCTCCTGCGGAGAAGACATAAAAAAATACTTGGCTGTTTCCAGCGCCTTTTGTGGATCCATGGCTGCTTGTGCAGGCGGCAAATGATATTTTTGAAACGTATATCCTTGCTGTTTGAATATCCAATGGTTCCACATAGTAAACACACCGTTTTGAATTAAATGCCCCTGCGCCACCCCGTGTTGATAGCCATACGGGATCCACGCATACGGACGAGCCAAAAAGGGCTGGCAGCATACCCAACCCAACATACACCAAAATGCGCCTTCCCACAAGAATGACCCTTTTGCAGGATGTCCGTTTTTGCCAGCAATATAAGCCCCCAACCAGCCCACAAGACCGATACAGACGATTCCTCCCGCCAACACCCCGCGATAATCCAGCCAAGCCATTTGCCACAAAAACGACGGCAAACTGAACAAATTTAACACATCGCTCCCCGCGTGGCGGTGCACAAAACCAAAATAAATCAAATCCCCCGCCAACGCCAATGCAAACACGCCCAGCCACACAAACCCGAACGAAAGCCAAAATTTTTGCCATTTAACGGATTTAACGGGTAAGTTTAACGCCAGCAACACGGGCCCGCACCACCACAGGCACGCCAATACATCCGGCAACAAGCCCCGCCACAAGCACAACAGAATCTGCCCCGCCGAAAGCGAAGAAAACGTGCCCGGGTAAGCAAACAAAAGCACCCCCCGTCCCAGCAAGCACAGCAATAAAAAACCGCCGGCCAGCCACGCACTGTTATACAAACGTACCGTGTCTTTCCGGCGGATTGCCACATACAAAGCCAAAACGGCAAAACCCAGCCACAAACCTATTTGATACATCATAATGTGACGGGAAGTTTTGGAATCATCGGGTTTCCCTTCAGTTCCGAGGTTTCCGTCACTCCCATATACTCCATACAAATAGCCAAATCTTTTTCGTTGGACCAGGTAGGCACACAGACGGTCTGTGTGGAATCAAACGGACGCACCAGCTGATAGGAATATCCGCCTTTGCCCACGCGGCGCGCCACCATAAACCAACGATCGGTTCCGTCTTGTTCAAATGAAACCGCAAAGCCAGGATTAGGAATACCCGTCAACACGCCGCCGCGCGTATAGAACACTGTATTATCTTTGCCGTTGGCATAATCGTTACCGTCTTTGGGGGTACGCACTGGCAGGGGGGCGGCATCCAGCTGGTGCCAATACGGCGTATAGTGTTGGAATTTCAAAAAGGTTCTTTCCTGGGCGGACAGACACGTTCCCACCAAGGTATCCACCTCGGCAATACGCATTCGTTCAATAAAACGCCCGTAGTACATCACCGCAAAACCGGCCAAAATAGCCACAATGATAATCACTATCACCAGTTCTATCAACGTAAAACCTTTTTGGTTCATAAGCTCTCCCTGTCCTGTTTTATAAACAAATACATTGGTTATAAACTCATAAACGTAGATATACCGCCCATCACCATATCTACGGACATCAAAATCAAAATCATACCGGTCAAGCGTTCAATGGCGATTAACCCCCGTTTCCCCAGCAAATTGCTAAGCGGGAAGGAGGACATCAAAATCACCGAGTTAATCAAAGAGGCCACCACCACGGCACCCAGCGTCATCAATTTATTGGATTGTTGGGCGGCGGTAATCATTACCATCGAAAGAGCAGCCGGCCCCGCCACCAGCGGAATGGCCAACGGCACCACAAAAGGTTCATCTTCCTTCGGGTCGCTCTTGGGGTCTTCTTCTCCGCCAAAAACCAATTTAACCGATATGATAAACAAAATAATACCGCCCGCAATACTCAGTGAATACTCGTGAATGCCGAATGCACGCAGAAACCATTTGCCCAAAAACAAAAAGGCGACCATAATCAAAAGGGCAATCCCCAGTTCGCGCAGCAATACAATTTTACGCCGCTCCGGGGCCACCTTTTTAAGGGCAGTAATAAACAGCGGGATATTTCCAAAGCCGTCCATCACCAACGCCAGCGTGATGACAGACGAAATAAACGAATCCATACTTACAGCTCCTTCTTAACAACCTTAAATTTTTCCGGCCGGCGCAGTCAAAAAGCCGGCTCCTTTCCTATATAGTATAGCAAAATTACCACTTCGCGTTTTTGCCCGCAGATATTTTTGTACCCCAACAGGCAATTTAGTATGATATTACTATGTTTGATGAACATAAAAACAGCGTAATCAGCATTATCAAATGGTTTTTTTGGGCCACTGTTATTGGCTTGGTTGTGGGGGTATTGGATGCGCTCTTTTTAAAAGCGCTGGATGCAGCCATTACCTTCCGCCAGGATATACCGCTTTTTTATATTGGCCTGCCGTTTGTGCTTTACGGCGTAGCCGTGCTGGGGCGCAAAGTGGCCAAACGCGATATCGATTACTCCACCGATGCTGTCATCAACAAAATTAATTCCTATCGGCCGATTTCGTTTATCTCAATTTTTAAAGGTTTTGTCTTATCTATTGTCACCATGGCAACCGGTGGTTCCGCCGGAAAAGAAGCCCCCTGTGCCGACGTTGGGGCCGGGATATCCTCCATCCTGGCGCGCCTGATGCGGATGAACCCGCAAGACCAGCGCAAAATGATGATTTGCGGCGTAAGCGCCGGTTTTGCCGGCGTATTTGGCGTGCCGATATCGGGGGCATTATTCGGGCTGGAAGTGCTGTGGGCCGGGCATATCTTTTATGAAGTAATGTTCCCCGCTTTAGTGGCTGGAATAACCGCTTTCCAGGTAACTTCTTTCTTAGGCGTAGATTATATTTATCATCCGCTCCATTTTGTGCCGGTATTTTCGGAACAGTTCTTCTTAAAAATGATTGTCGCCGGGATGTTCTTTGGGTTGGTATCGGTGCTGTTTATTGAAATCAGCAAATTTATCCGCGTCCTCTTTCGCTACCTGGCGCTTAAAACGCGCCCGTTTTGGGCGTGCGTTATCGGCGGGCTGTTTTTGGTGGCGGTGGGATACTTTATTTCGCCGCTGTATTTAGGGCTGGGGATGCCGGGCATCGAAAACGTACTCAGCGGCAACCCGCCGGATTCCCCGTTTGGTTTTCTGTATAAGATGATTACAACTTCCGTCACGTTTGCGGCCGGCGGCATTGGCGGCATTGTTACGCCGATTTTCTTTGTCGGCGCGCAGGCGGGCGCAATGCTGGCCGATTTTTTGCGGGTGGACAGCGCCACTTTGGCCGCCCTGGGATTAGTAGCCGTCCTGGCCGGCACCGCCAACACGCCCCTGGCCGCCAGCATTATGGCCATCGAATTATTCGGGCCGGAAATCGCCCCTTATGCGGCCGTGGCGTGCGTCATTAGCTTTTTGGTGACGGGGCAACAAAGCATCTACCCCAGCCAGCGCATTTCGCTTGAAGGCGGCAAAGCCGGCGAAACAGCCCCTTCCGCTCCGACAGCGTCAGACTTACCCCTCCGCCCAACCAAAATCCCCTATCGGAAAACGATGTTCAAACAAGCCTTCAAAAAAATGACCAAGCACTTAATTCCCAACCCCAAAGGATTTGAAGAAGATAAATAAACACCTCATTCAATTAAAAAAGCCCCGGCAAAAACCGGGGCTTTGCGTTGTTAAAAGATTTATCCGTTAATACAACGGCACGCCGTATTCCTTGGCCAGTGCATTGTAGCGGTCTATTACTTTACGCACAAAGCGGCGCTTTTCCACATAACTGCCCGGGAAGAACCCGCTCTTAAAGCCGGCAATTACAATGTTTTTTAATTCTTTCGGCGCCAAGGGTACATTGCGCACCAGCAGTTCCATTTCTTTGGTAACGGTCGTGTTGGAAACCAAGCGGTTATCCGTGTTAATGCTGACGGGCAGGCCGCGTTTAATCATTTCTTTAATCGGGTGGTCTTTAACGGATTTAATCTGCGGCAGCGTTTGCAAATTGCTCGTTAAGCAAACTTCAATGCCAATGCGTTCGCTGGCAATATAATCCGCCAAGGAATTGACGTATTCTTCTTTATTTTTTACTTTTTTGTCCTTAATCATATCCGCGGCAAACAAATGCGTGCCGTGGCCCAGGCGGTTGGCGTAACAATCGGTAATGGCTTGGAAAATAGATTCCGGCCCATACGCTTCGCCGGAGTGAACGGTCTTGCGGATGAAATGTTTATGCACATAGCGGTAAGCGTCCAAATGGTCGGCGGCCGGGTATCCGGCTTCTTCGCCGGCCAGGTCAAAACCCACCACCGGCAGTTTTTCTTCTTTAGCCAGCTTCACCACCATTTTGGCCAATTCCAAGGAAGCAATCCCAAAAATTTCGCTCTTGCTCGACTGCGACAACGCCTTCATCAGCCCCGCATAATACGGCGACATAAATTGGTTGAAATTGCGCATCGCACACGCAATCACGCCAAAATAAAACTCCAATTCATCGCCTTTTTTAACAGCCGCTGAAGAATGATGTTCTTTCTGAGCGCGCTGCAACCCGCGCACCACGGCGCGCACGGCCTCTTGCGCGGTAAGTTTATCGTTTGCGTGCAGCTGCGGCGCAAAGCGTACTTCCAAATAGCGCACGCCTTCGGCGATAGCGTCCTGCCCCAATTCATACGCAATCCGTTCAATGTTTTCGGCGTTTTGCATTACAGCCCCCGTGTAGGAAAACCCTTTTAAGTATTCCACTAACGAGGCGTATTTGTCCTTAAACACTTTTTGACGCAGGCCTTTTTCGGTATAATCGGGCAATTCTACGCCCTCTTTTTTGGCCAGCTCAATCAAGGTAGACAAGCGCAAAGAGCCGTCCAAATGAACGTGCAAATCCGCTTTGGGAATGCGTTTTAAAAATTCGGCAGGCACTCGTTTCATTTTATTTTTTCTCCGTTTGCTGCCCTTTCGGCGTATCCTTTACAATATACCCCGCTTGGGCGATGGCGTCGCGCAATTCGTCGGATTTTTTCCAATCCTTGGCGGCGCGGGCGCGGGCGCGTTCTTCGAGCAAGGCCGTCACTTCGGCGGGCAGCTGTTCGGACGCGGCCGCGGGTTGTGCAAACAAATCAAGCGACAAAATCGTATCGGCAAATTGCAGAAAATCCAACTTTTCCGCCGGCGTAAGCTCCGCACTGCGTACGGCTTCCCACGTAAGGGCCAGCGCTTTGGGAGCGTTTAAATCGTCCTCCATCGCGGCGGTGAATTTTTGTTTCCACGCGCGGGAATTTTCCGTTTCCTGCGCGTTGCCTTGGGCGGCCGTCTTAGCCTGCACGCAAAGGGAGCGGAGATTCTTTAAGCTCTTGGCGGCGCTGTCCATACTTTCGTAGGAAAATTCCAACTGAGTGCGGTAATGCGCCCCCAGGCAGAGGTAGCGGTACGCCAGCGGCTCGTATCCTTTTTCTTTCAGCACGTCCAGCGTTACGAACGTGCCGCCGGATTTGGACATTTTGCCCGAGCGCAAAATCAGAAATTCGCCGTGCACCCAATAATTTACGTATTTCTCGCCGGTGGCGGCTTCGCTCTGGGCGATTTCGTTGGTGTGGTGGATGGTTACGTGGTCAATGCCGCCGCAGTGGATGTCCAGCGTGTGGCCCAAGTACTTCATCGCCATCGCGGAACATTCGATGTGCCAGCCCGGGAACCCAACGCCCCAGGGGCTGTCCCACTCCATTTGGCGTTTTTTGTCTTTGGGGGAAAATTTCCACAGGGCAAAATCGGTCGGGTTGCGTTTTTCGTCGCTCATTTCCACCCGCGCGCCGCCCTGCAAACCGCTGATGCGCGCGTGGCCGACGAGGGCGTCGTAACGGCCGAACTTGGACGTATCGTAATAAATACCGTCAGACGTGCGGTAGGTGTAGCCTTTTTCTTCCAGCGTTTTAACGAGCGCAATCATCTCTTTGATATGCTCCGTCGCGCGGCTGATGACCGTCGGGCGGGTGCAGTGCAAAGCGTCGTAATCCTGCCAGAATTTGGCTTCGTAAAATTTGGCGATGTCCCACGCGCTTTTGCCTTCGCGCGCGGTGGCTACTTCCATTTTGTCCTCGCCGTCGTCCGCGTCGGAAACCAAGTGCCCCACATCCGTCACGTTCATTACGTGTTTGAGCGGATAATGCAGGCGGATGGTGCGGGAGAGCAAATCCTCAAAAATATACGTCCGTAAATTGCCGATATGCGCAAAATTATACACGGTCGGCCCGCAGCAATACATCGTAACTTGCTGTTCATTCAACGGTTTAAACTCGTCTTTGCGGCGGGTAGCGGTATTATACAAGTACATCATCAGTTGGCCCCTTGCATCAGTTCCACATAGGAGGAAGAAATAGTATCAAAAAATAATTTGCAGGTGGATTGGCCTACATTGTTGGCGGATTGTTCGCTGAGCATACAGCGCACTTCGATATCCGAAAGCGGATTCACCGCGCCGACGCTGCTCATCGCATAGGTAAACCCCACCGGCTGATATTTGCGCAGCGCTACGGCGTAGGCTTTATCCAACGATTTTTGGAAAACCGTCATTTCCCGGCGCGTGGCGGCCGAACCCAATTTAAATTTATGCGCGGCCACATTCACCACCACATCGCCGTAGTTGCCATACGTGCTGGCGATGTTTTCGGAAGTAAAATCTTCATCTTCGCTCAAGGGTTCTTCGGCCGGGTAGGCTTCCCCCAAGACAGAAGGTTCCGTCGGAATATCAGACGTAAATTCGTAATAAATTTCGTTGCCGGGGTAGCGGGAATAATCAATGCCCTGGGTTACTTTTTTGCGCGAGCGGTAATCCGTACTGCTGCACGCACACACTAAGCCCGCCAATAATAAAATGGTCATTACACGAATCTTCATAGACTGCTCCTTATTTTTAATGTAGCCACTGCCTGGCACATAGCCGCTTCCCCGCGGCCGATTTCGCCTACGTGCTCGTGACTTTTTGATTTAAAACTGATGCGCTCCAACGGGATTTCAAACACCGCCGAAAGCGACTTGCGAACGGTTTCGTAATGCGGTTTCATTTTGGGTTCTTCGGTGATGATGGTGGCGTCCATATGTTCAATTTCCGCGTGGTGGGAACGGACGATTTCCAACACTTTTTTGGCAATCGTCACGCTGGAAATACCCTTAATGGATTCATCCGTCGGTGGGAACAAAACGCCAATTTCGCCCGCACACAAAGCGCCCAACACAGCATCGCACAGCGCGTGGAGGACGAGGTCCCCGTCGCTATGGCCCAAAAATCCTTTCGTATGCGGAATTTCCGCCCCGCCAATAAACAACTTGCGTCCCGCTTCCAAGCGGTGCAAATCGAACCCGAAACCGGTACGGTAAATTACTTTTTCGTCCAAGAGAGCCTCCGCAAACACCAAATCTTCCGGGGTGGTGATTTTGTTATTTTTGTAATCGGACGGAACCACCCGCACCTTAACGCCCAATTTTTCCACCAATTGGGATTCGTCCGTGGCGTCTTTTTCCGTACCGAATTTTTCCAATGCTTCCGCCAAAATTTCCCGCTGGTAGCACTGCGGCGTCTGCGCCGCCCACAAAGCGGAACGGTCCAGCGTTTTTTGCACCACACCGTTTTGGCAGACTTTCACCGTATCTTTCACGGGCACCGCCAGCACGGCGGCCCCTTCTTGGGCGGCCGTCTGCAGGCAAACCGCTATGGCGGCGGGATTCACCAACGGGCGGGCGCCGTCGTGCACGGCCACGGTTTGGGCCTGCGGCGATACTTTTGAAAATCCGTTTTTTACCGATTCCAACCGCGTACTTCCAGGGTCGGCATAAATCAACCCTTGGAAATAGTGGTCGAGCGCCGGGCGGTTTTCGGGCGGTGTAACCACCACAATTTCCTGCACGCCGGCCGTATTTTTAAAAGCCTGCACCGTATGCGCCAAGACGGGTTTCCCGCCCAGCGGCAACATCTGTTTGGGGCGGCCCATTCGTTTGCCGCTTCCTCCCGCTACAATCACCACTGACGAAAAACCCGTCTTGTTTGCCATACGCTTATTTAACTTTCGCAAAAATCATTCTGCCGGACGACGTCTGCAAAATAGAATAGACCGACACTTCCGTCCGTTTGCCAATATACTTGCGGCCTTCTTCCACCACCACCATCGTGCCGTCGTCCAAGTAGCCAATGCCTTGTTCTTTTTCTTTGCCGTCTTTCATAATAAACAAGGACATACTTTCCCCCGGCAGCACCACCGGTTTTAAAGCGGTGGCCAAGTCGGCGATGTTGAGAGCAATTACATTATGCAGCGCCGCAATTTTGTTGATATTAAAATCCAACGTGACGACTTCGGCGTCCAAACTTTCGGCCAATTTCACCACGCGTTCTTCCATCGTTTCCGCTTTCGGCGTTTTGGAAGTTACGCGCACAGCGATTTCGCTCAGTTCCTGCAAGCGGGAAGCCACATCCAGCCCGCGGCGGCCTTTGGCGCGTTCCAGCGGGTCCTTGGAGGAAGCCATTTTATTCAGTTCGTCCAGCACAAACACCGGCAGCACGATAATGCCGGAAAGGAAATTGATTTCGCACAAATCCACAATGCGCCCGTCCATCAAGGCCGTCACATCGGCCACTTTTAAGTGGTGCCCTTTGTAGGAAAGCCCTTCCAAATCGCGCGATTTAATCAAGCACGCCAGCACGCCAAACACAATCAGGCCGACTTCGATTTTAAAACCGTACGCGTTCCAAAAGTTCATTACATCGGCCGTGGCGAAATTCATCATTCCATAGTCGAAAAACACATACAGCATATACCCCAGCAAAAAGCCGGAGCAGCCAATCATAATTTTAATCAGCCGGAGGCGTTTGAACAGCACTTCCCCGCCTACAACCAGCGCGCCGCACAACAGGCCCGCCAGCAAACTGCTCCATTCTTTGTCGATGAAATTGTAGGTAAGGAAAGGAAACGCCACCAACGTAGAAATACGAAAAATCCAAATAGGCATATGCCCTCCAAAATATAGGGAAACTCCCCAAATAATACTAGCTATATTTTAGCACTTTGCAGGCGTGTTTTGCAGGATTTCTTGGGCGGATGCCCCGACGGGCAAGCCGCTCCGTCAGCGCAATTTTAACGCCAAGGCGTTCAAATCGGCCAATTCACAGAGGGAAAGTTCTTTCAGTTTTTGCTTTTCGTTTTTGGTAACCGCGGCGGAAAATGCTTTTTTAAAACCCAGGCGCTGGGCTTCTTCCAAGCGGCGGTCAATCAGCGGCACTTTGGAAACTTGCCCCAAAATGCCGACTTCGGCCATAAATACCCAATCGGGCGCGAGCGGAATATCCTTGCAGGAGCTGATAACCGCCGCACAAATGGCCAAATCAAGCGCCGGGTCCTTGAGTTTAACGCCGCCCGTTAAGCTGACGAATATATCTTTGTTATCCAACGACAGCCCAATGTGTTTTTCCAGCGCGGCAAACAACATCAGGCACCGGTTTAAATCCACCCCCGTCGCCACGCGGCGCGGGAACGGATAACGCGTGGGGGACACCAAGGCCTGTACCTCGGTTAACAGCGGGCGCGAGCCTTCCGCCGCCAGGGAGTAAGCGCGCCCTTTGAGGGCCCGTTCGCGCGAGGTTTGGGCAAAGTATTCGCTGGCGTTGTCCACCGATTCCAGCCCGTGGCCCGTCATTTTAAAAAGGCCGATTTCGCCCGTGGAGCCAAAGCGGTTTTTGTGCGGGCGCAGCAGGCGGAGCACATTGTCTTTTTCCGTATCGAAATAGAGCACGCAATCCACCATATGCTCCAAAATTTTAGGGCCGGCCAGTTCGCCGTCTTTGGTCACGTGCCCCAGCACAAAGGTAATAATTCCTTTGGGCTTGCACAGCCGCACCAGTTCGCTGGTGCATTCGCGCACCTGGGCCACCGTACCGGCCGAAGACGTAAATTCCGGGTGGTAGACGGTTTGAATAGAGTCCAAAATCAGCACATCGGGGTTTACTTGTTGGACGGATTCCACGATTTTTTGGATGTCCGTTTCGCAATGTAAAAAGATATTATCGCCTTTTACGTTCAGCCGCTGGGCGCGGCCGGAAATCTGGCCGATGCTTTCCTCGCCCGAAATATAGAGCACTTTGAGCGTTTTGGAAAGTTCCGCCGCCACCTGCAGCATAAGGGTAGATTTGCCAATGCCCGGCGCGCCGGCCAAAAGCGTCAGCTGGCCTTTCACCAGCCCGCCGCCGAGCAAGCGGTCAAACTCGCTGATATGGGTTTGAATGCGCGGTTCCTGCACGGCTTTGCTGTCGGAAAGTTTTACAATCTCGGAAGAAAAATCCGTAAAGCTGCGCGTACGCGCGGGGGCTTTTTTGCTCTCCTGCTGCTTTACTTCTTCCACCAGCGAATTCCATTCCCCGCAGTCCGGGCATTTGCCCGACCACTTGGGGGATTCGTATCCGCATTTCTGGCAGACGAAAACCGTTTTAAACTTCATACTTTTCCTTAAGAACCCGCCATAGCGGCCAAGCCGAAGAACGAGGAGATGTCTTCATCGTTAAACGACACATTGGCTTTGACGGCAAAATCGTTGGTTTCCAGCGCGTCGCGCACCCAGGCGCCCACGGAGAAATAGCGGTTGAAGCGGAAGTCCACCCCGTAGGTCAAATTCGGCTTATTAAACAGCCGCCCGTTAATCACGCGGTCGCGCCCCCAGTCGGAAAATTCACCCGTAAAAGTAAAGCGTTCCAAAAATTCCGTATCGTAGAACGGTTTCAGCTCCAGCGCCACGCCGCCCGCGCCGCGGATTAACCCCGCCGATACGGTAGCCCACTTGTTGTAAAGGCCGAAGCGGACGTCAAACTGGTTCTTTTCCAGGTAATCTTTGGAGTCCAGGGCGTCGTCCTCGTTTCCGATGTTGGCAATCCCGGCGCGGTAGAAGGTGTATCCGCTGGCGGGATAGATTTCAAGCGCCAGGTCGCTCGTGGCTAAGGCCGGTTCAGGCAGATAATAAAAATCGTAATCCCAATACACGCGGAAGCGGCTCATCTTGCCCACAAAGGTTTTCACTTCGCCCATCGTTTCTTTCAAATCTTTCATACTGGACTGCACGTCCTCTTTCATTTGCGGATCGTTGATTAAACTGCCAATCAAGCCTTCGCTCTGTTCCAAGCTGTCCATCAAGGCATCCGCCTTGGCCAGCACTTCGTCCAGGTTCTGGGCGGAGCGGGACAAATACGGCCGCATTTGCGCCACCAGCTGGTTTAAATTGGCCGACAGCTGGTGCACTTCGTCCATCGTTCGGTTCAGCTGCTCGCCGAATTGGCCCTGCGCGTTGACGCTTTCCACAAATTCTTTAATACTGCTCATCGTTTGGGCAATCATCGCGTCCATCGGCACTTCGTCGGCGCCTTGGATATAGTCGCCCGCTTTCAGTACGCCCGCCGACGGCGTACCCTGTTCCACTTTCAAGTATTTGGAACCGATGATACCCGTCATCACCACGCTGAAGCGCGCGTTGCGGTAAATCTCGATATCCTCGTTAATTTCCGCCACTACGACCACTTGGCCTTTTTCTATTTTAATCTGTTTGACGCGCCCCACTTCTACGCCCGACAGCTTCACCGGCGCTTTAACCGGCAGCCCGGAAACGTCCGAAAAAGTAACATTCACGTCATACGAACGCGTGACGGAAAGCCCCCCTAAAAAATAGAGCGAAAATCCGAAAACGATAATCCCCAATACGGTAAAAATGCCCAATTTGGTTTCTGGTTTCATATTTTTCCTTTGCATCCCATAAATTTACGTGCGCGGCCGCTTGGGCCCGGACGTCAGTCCTTCATCAGTTTCATTTGTATCGGCCCGTGACTGCTGCCTTGCACAAATTGCTTTACGTATGGGTTATCCGTCCGGCGGAATTCCTCCGGCGTGCCATACATTAAAATATGTCCTTCATACAAAAATGCAATATAGTCCGCAATTTTAAAAGCCGAACGCATATCGTGCGTGATGACCACAGATGTAACCCCCAGTTTGGCTTTTAAGTCTATAATTAGGTCGCTGATAATGTCGGACATAATCGGGTCCAGCCCGGTGGTGGGTTCGTCGTACAAAATTACCTGCGGGCCCACCGCCAGCACGCGCGCCAGCGCCACGCGCTTTTTCATACCGCCGGAAAGTTCGCTGGGATTGAGCTTGGCTACGTCTTCCTGCAAGCCGACCAGCGCCAGCTTTTCCTTAATGACGGCGGGATAATCTTTTTCAGGCGTATCGGTCAAGTATTTTAAGCCGAAAGTTACGTTTTCCCCCACGCTCATCGAGTCGAACAGTGCCCCTTCCTGGAACAAATACCCGAACCGGCGGCGCAGTGCGGCCAGTTTGATTTCGCTATGGATTTGGGTGATGTCTTTTCCCCCCACCATAATTTTTCCGCCCGTGGCCGCTTCCAGCCCGATTAAGCATTTAATCAGCGTGCTTTTGCCCGAGCCGGAACCGCCCAAAATGCAGGTGGTTTTGCCTTCTTCTATTTTTAAATCCACCCCTTTGAGCACTTCTTTGGTTCCAAAGCTCTTTTTTAAGCCGATGATTTCTATCATATTAAATTCCAAACGCCGTCAAAATGGCGGTTAAGAAATAATCCAACACCAGGATTAACACAATCGTCGTCACCACGGCGCCGGTGGTGGATTTACCCACCCCTTCGGCCCCGCCGCGGGTGCTGATGCCTTTATAACAGCACACGGTGCCCACCATAAAGGCAAACACGAACGATTTGATAAACCCGTGCATAAAATCGCGCACGCCCATAAACGAAGTGATATCCGTGATATACACTTCCCCGGGCACGCCCAGCGCGTAAACGGCCACCAAGTAGCCGCCCAATACGCCGAACAAATTGGAAAAAAGCGTCAAAATGGGCATCGTCAGCACGAAGCCGAACATCCGCGGAATGACTAAATAACGAATGGGGTTCGTGCCCAATGTGTACAAAGCGTCAATCTGTTCGGTGACGGCCATCGTACCGATTTGCGCCGTCACCGCTGCGCCCGCCCGCCCGGATACCACTACACTCGTCAGCACCGGGCCCAATTCGCGGATGAGCGAAAACGTGACAATCGTACCTACAAAAATCGGGTCGCCAAAGATGTTGCCGATGGTATTGCCCGCCTGCAAGGCCAGCACCATACCGGTAAACAAACTGGTCAGCGCCGTTACGCCAAAAGATTCCACGCCAATCGTTACGCTCTGTTCCACCGCTTGCCGGAACTCAAAACGCGAATGCGTCAGCCAAAACAAACAGGAGCGCACCATCTCCGTGGCTCCGCCCACTTGGCTGAACATATGCGTCATATAGCGCCCGATAGCGGTAAACATTATTCTTTGTATATCCTCGGCACGCGCGGCATTAACAGCGTGCACAGTTCGTAATCAATCGTACCGGCTTTTTGGGCCAGTTCGGCCAGGGTGATTTCTTCGTCCCCTTGGCGGCCGACCGCCACGGCTTCGTCGCCTACTGCCACCGGGCCGGCTTGGGTGATGTCCACCATCAGCATATCCATTGTTACGTTGCCCAACACGCGGCAGCGTTTGCCGCGGATTAAAATATCGGCCTTATTGGACAAGGCGCGCAGGTATCCGTCCCCATAGCCCACGGGCAGGGTGGCCACTTTCATTGCGCAGGGCGCAATAAAACTGCGGTTATAGCTGATACTGCTGCCGGCGGGAACATCCTTCACATATACAACCCGCGTTTTTAACGATAAAATCGGTTCAAAGCCTTTCTCCAGCCCGAAGGCGCTGTGACCCGTGCGAACCATATCGTAATGGGCGTCCGGCCGGGCTGCAATGGCCGACGAGGCCGCCACGTGGCAATGATTGATGTGGATGTCGTGCAGTTTTACGTTGGTCAGCGTATCGCGGTAGTAGCCGATTTGTTCCTCGGTATAAGCAGGGTCCGTTTCCACGCTGGACAAATGGGTATACAGCCCGTCCAAAATAACATTTGGATTATGGGCTAAAAATTCGATTACATTAAATACACCGCCGCGGCGGGTGCCGATGCGGCCCATTCCCGTATCCTGCTTGACGTGGCAGAGCGCTTTTTTGCCCAGTTTGGCGGCAATTTCGCTGACGGCTTTGGCCGCGTCCAAGCTGGCAATCGTAATGGCCAATTGGTTGTTGATGGCGTATTCAAACGCTTCAAACGGGTAAATACTGCCCAGCACCAAAATAGGCAGCGTAACGCCTGCTTGGCGCAAGGCAAGGCCTTCTTCCACCGAGGCCGTGCCGAAAAAATCGCTTAGCTGGTGCTGTTGCAAAAACTGCCCTAATTTTTCCGCGCCGTGGCCGTACGCATTGGCCTTCAGAACGGTCAGCACTTTCACGCCCGCGCCCGCTTGTTCGTGCACTTTGCGCATATTGCGGGCCAGTTTTTTCAAATCCACTTCGGCAACGGTAGGACGTAAAATGGGCATTTGCATACATTACTCCGGTAAATTGAGCATCGTGTTTCCGCCAGCGGTTTGGGCCGCTTCCATATGCTCCGGCGCCGGGTTGGTAAACAGCGCATATTCGCCGAAGAAAGCCAAATCAATGTCCCCCACCGGGCCATTGCGCTGTTTGGCGATAATCAGCGTGGCTTTGTTTTTAAGGGATTCATCGTCGCGCTTGTAATAAGCTTCGCGGTGGATTAAGGCCACCACGTCGGCGTCCTGTTCGATAGAGCCGGATTCGCGCAAGTCGGAAAGCTGGGGCTTGTTGTCGGTGCGGGATTTATCTTCGTTTTTGCGGCTTAACTGCGAAAGCGCCAGCACCGGCACGTTGAGCGTGCGGGCCAAGTCTTTAAGCATACGGGAAATTTCGGCCACTTCCTGCTGGCGGCTTTCCGTACGGCGTTCGCCGCCGCGGATGAGCTGCAAGTAGTCGATGACGATGAGCCCCAAATCCTTGCCCTGCTTTTTCAGTTCCGACGCCAACCGCCGTGAACGCATACGCAGTTCCGTAATGGAAATGCCGGACGTATCGTCGATATACATCGGCGCGGCGGCCAGGCGGCCCAGTTCGCGCGTTAAATCGGACCATTTGCTCTGCTCGTAATACCCGGTGCGCAGTTTATAAATTTCCACCATCGCGGCCGCGCCGAGCATACGTTCAAAAATAATGTGCCGCCCCATTTCCAGCGAGAAAAACGCCACCGGGATTTTGCACTCCACGCACGCGTGGTGGGCGATGTTAAGCGCCAGCGCGGTTTTGCCCTGGCTGGGGCGCGCGCCCAAAATGATGAGGTCGGACTTGCGCAGCCCGCCGGTTTTGCGGTCAAATTCGTCCAGCCCGGTCGGCACGCCCTGGATGGCGCTTTTGTTACGCACGGCTTTTTCCAAAATTTCAATTACTTCCGGCGCCAAGTCTTTGGACGATATAAAGCCCGAAAGTTTTTGCTTTTGGCTGAGTTTATAAATCTGGTCGGCGGCCTCGTCGATTAAAATTTGGGGGTCGTCGTCTTCCTCTTTATAGCAGCGCTGCACCAGGCCGGTAGCGGTGCGGATTAAATCGCGCACGACGAATTTTTTGTATACGATTTCCGCATAGTGCTTTACGTGCGCCGCCGTGGAAACTTTGTCCACCAGCTGCGTCAAATACAGCTCTCCGCCCAGCTGCGTGAGCAACTGGTTTTTCTTTAGTTCTTCCGTCAGCGTGATGATATCTACGGCTTGGTTGCGGTCGGCCAGGGCCTTCATCGCGGCAAAAATTTTCTGGTGCGACTCTTTGTAAAAGTGCTCCGGCTTTAAAATTTCCAACGCTTCCGTGACGGCGTCCGCCTCCAAAAGCATAGACCCTAATACGGCCATTTCCGCGTCAATCGCTTGCGGGGGGATGCGTTCTTCCAACAAATTACTCGCCATAAAACCTCTTAAAAATAGAAATCGGCAAAATACCGCGTTTCCGCCAGCGCGGAAACGTATATGTTCATTGTAGCAATTTAGCGGATAAAAATGCGAACCGGACTGTTGCCATAAGGGTTCGCCCCAGTCCGGTTCGCCGCGTCAAGCAAAAAAGGAAACGAATGCGCTATTGATAGCGGCCCATATTATAGCTATTATATCCCAGGGTACTCGTTGCAGTCGACTCTGCGCCCGATAAGGAACGACAAATTTGGTTGGCCTGGTCCGACGAATTTTTGGCCCAGCACTGAATCGACCCACCGGCATAATACTCAATATAGAAGGGGATATTTAAATCCGGCGTACCCTGCACCGAATACGAACAGCCTTCGCCGCAAAGAAATATCCTGCGATTCTTGTAAGTCATTATAGCCTGATTGGACGATAAAGTACCGCCGGGAGGCAAATCTATATCCAACTGTGTAAAATCGGTGGTATATTCCCCATTGGCCAGATAATAGCGGGTATTGGCATCCGCCACGGCCCGAATAAGCGGCATAAAGGCTGCTGCCCGGCTTTTGGCTACCGCCAACTGATACTTGGGCAGTGCCACCGCCGCCAAAATGCCGATAATTAAAACGACTACTAATAACTCTATTAGCGTGAATCCGGCGTTTTTCCCCGCCGGGAGGGTTTTTTGATAAATTTTGCTCATAGCCAAAATTTATCAAAAAAAAAAAACAAATCAAGGGGCCAGGGGCTGGCCTCCCCTTTCTATACCCGCTAACACGACTCTTGGAGCCACACTGTTTCCGCGATGTCGCGCCCTACCGAAACAACACCGAGCCTGGCCTCCCCTCTCTATACCCGCTAACACGATTAGTGGAGCCACACTATTTTCGCACTGTCGCACTATTCAAAAAAAGTTGTTTCCTCTTATGTGGTTGCCGTTGCCGTGGTGGTTGCCGTTTAACCGCCCCTTTAGAGCCGTCTACAAAAAACCTTTCAAACGGAGAAGAAATTTTATTGTTTGAGCGCGGGGAACCTCGCGCGAGTTATAAAATTTCCCGTTTGAAAGTGATTTTTGTGGCTCCCTGGCACCGAGCCGGTGCCCCCCTTTCTTTGCCCGTCAACACGATTAGTTTAAGCCACACTGTTTGCGCACTGCCGCGCTCTTGCGCCCCCTTCTTTGGTACTTTTTTGCGCCCAAAAAAGTACATACAAAAACAAGTGATTTTTGTGGCTCCCTGGGGCGGCGCTCTTTTTCGCCCTTTTTCTGGCGCCAGAAAAAGGGCTATATGAATAGTGATTTTTGTGGCTCCCTAGGGCGGGCGCTTTTTGGTACTTTTTCCCGCCGGAAAAAGTACCCCCTTGCCGGGGGCAGGGCCTTCCAGGACGCGAGGCTCTGCCTCCCCCAAGCGGGGCACCTTATACGGCAATCTAGGGAAAAGGACAAAAAGATAAAGAGGCCGCGCCAA
>CALUQD010000011.1 GCA_944322825.1 Candidatus Avelusimicrobium pullicaecorum | reverse complement strand
TCCGTCACCGATATGCGCCGCGGAATGAGCGAAATGGCTCAAGCCAAATACCGCGAGGCGTCCAACAGTTTTGCCAAAGCCGTCATCAAAAACGCCAAAGACCCGCTGCCGTACTTGTTGTTGGGGGCTTCCCTGTACTGGACGGGCCAAGTAGACGACGCCATCAGCGAATATAACGAAGCCCTCCGCCTCGATCCTAAAAATGCAATGGCCTACCAACTGCTTGGTATCGCCAGCGGCTGGAAAGGCGACGTCCCCCAGGCGCAGGATTATTTTTTAAAAGCCAACGCCCTGGACCCCAACAAAGCCGATACGCATATGAATTTGGGTTCCACCTATGCCGTGCAGCTTAATTTGGACAAAGCCTTGGAGCACTTCCGCCGCGCCACCGAATTGGCCCCGCGGGAGCCGCTGTACCACTATCAATTAGCCACGCTCTACGAAGCAATGGGGCGCGACGAACAGGCGGAGGCTTCGTTTAAAAAAGCGCTTAGCTTATTCCCGTATTACGAGGACGCCCAGCTGAGCTTGGGTGCGTTGTACGAAAAAATAAACAATCCTAAAGAGGCTTTAAAATACTATAAAAAAGCCGTTCGCACCAAACCCGGCGATTATGTGGCCCGCCTGCGTTATGCGTTCTTGCTGGTGCGCCAAGGGGATATCGAAAAAGCGCGCGAAGTGATAGAAGAAGCGTTTTCCATTACGCGTTTTAAAGCGGACGGACTGGCGCTAAACGCCGTCTACCGCGCCAGCGGAAGTTCGGCCGACGCGTTCCGAAAACAAATCCAACAATTTAAAGACAGTTTGGAAAAAGTTTCGCCTTCCAAAGTGGTCAATGTCGAAGTATCCTTGGAATTTAATCCCGTGTCCCAGCCCGACACTGCTTCGGCGCGCCGCGCGTCTACGTTCGAAGAAGCCTACCAGCGCCTTCGCGCGGATGGCAACCCCGGGGATGCGCAGGCCTCCCGCACATTTAAGCGTGTGTTTTCCCTGCCGGAAGGGGACGCAGACCAGCGCAAGAAACAGATTGAAGATTTTATTTCCGGCCTGGAGCAAACTCTTTTGCAGGCGGATGGAAAGTACAACGTGAATATGTCTTTGCAGGGGCGTACGATGGATTATAATGCGCCCAGCGCGTTGACCCAAAACAATACCACGGCCCCCAAAGCCGTGTACGACCCGCGCATCGTGGGTAACGATATGGGCCTGTGGGTGATGGGCCGCAGTTGGCTGGCGTTTGTGGATGAAGCCGCCGAGGAATTGGGGGAATATGCCGCCCAGTGCCCGCCGGATGATACGTGTGCATTGCTGACGGGATTGGCGGCCTTGGCGCGCGGCAATGCGGCCGCCGCGCAGGAGAGCTTTTTGCAAGCGTCCGAAATCTCACCGAAGGACCCGCTTGCCTTTTTGGGATTAGGCACCGCCGCGGTGATAGCCGGCAACGACGACCAGGCCAAAGACTACTACGGCCAGGCGCTGCAAGCCGACCCTAAAAACAAAGTAGCTTCCCGCAATTTAAAAATTTTAGCAGATTAATTTTATGCAAAAATACGGACAGCATTTTGGTAAGCGAAAGTATCATCCGCCAGATAGTGGATGCCGCGCTTGTGCTGCGGGCGGAAAATTTGCTGGAAATCGGCCCCGGCAAAGGCGCGCTGACCCAACAACTAATCGCGCGCGGAGCGAAAAATTTTACCGTCGTGGAAATAGACCCGGATATGGTGGCTTATCTGCAAAAAAATCTGCCGCCGCAGGCCGGCGTGCAGATTGTGGCGCAGAACTTTTTGCAGGCGGATTTAGCCCAACTGGCCTCCAAGCCGACGCTCTTTGTGAGCAATCTGCCGTATATCGACGCAGCCGACATTTTGGATAAAACGCTCGCGTGGCCGTTTTTCCAGGCGGCGGTGTTTATGTTCCAAAAAGAACAAGCCTTGCGTATCCGTGCCCGGGCGGGGGAGGAGTTCTACGGGCCGCTTTCCATATTTTCCCAGCTGCGCGCGCAGATTAGTCCCATTTGCAAAGTGTCGCGCGGGTGTTTTAATCCGCCGCCCAAGGTGGAAAGTGTGGTGCTGGCTTTCCAAAAGCGCACGTCCTGGCCGGTGCCGGCGGAGGAGTGGCCGCGTTTTAAAAAAATGGTGAATGCAGCGTTTTTGCACCGCCGCAAAACGTTGTTTAATTCTTGGGTGCTGTGCGGGTACGATAAACAAAAAATCCAACAAGCATTGGAAGCGTGCGGGGTGGATCCGTCGGCGCGGGCCGAACAGGTGGCACCGGAAAAGTATGTAGAACTGTTTGCGTTATTCTAACACGTCTTGAAGCCGATATTCCAAAATCCGCTCGCGCAAGTTAAACGGGCGGATTTTGTTTAGCCCCAACTGCGCGGCGGCGGTTTCCAGCAGCGCGGGCGCGGACGTTTCGGCGGGCGCATAAAAACGCCCCGCCTGCAAAAGCGCTTCTTCGGGCGCGAGGCCGATGAGTTCGCTGCCGGTGGTGTCTAATCCGCGTTTTTGCGCTTCTCGGCGGCAGGCTTCAAATACGGCTGCTAACCCCGTCCGATGGTAATCGGTCAGATTAAAAGACACTTGCGCCGCGCGGTAGCCCGGCATCAGCCAGCCGATGGCCTTTACGGCGGGGAGCCCGCCGTTTTTTTCACGCAGGACGGCGGCTATTTCTTGGGCGGCGGACACATCCTGGGTGTTTAAGGAAATGTTAAACGCAATTAAAAAATTCCGGGCGCCTATCACGCTGGCCCCCGTGCGGGCCACTTGCTCGCTCCAGCTTCGCGGGCCCAAATCGGGGGGAAAATCCAAGAGCTTTTGCGGCAGGCTTTCGTATTGGCCGCGGCGGATAAACGCTAAATTTTTCCGCTCGGCGGTGGCGGCGTTGGCCTCGTAAAAATAAACGGGGATGTGCAGTTTTTGGGCGGCTTCTTCCCCCAAGAGGCGGGCCTCGTGGGCGGCTTCGGCGAGGGTCATTTCGCGCACCGGCACAAACGGGCATACGTCCACCGCGCCCAGCCGCGGGTGCGCCCCGTGTTGGGTGCGCATATCTAAAATGTCGGCGCAAGCCTGTAACAAGGCAAAGGCGGCCCGGCGCACTGCTTCGGGCGCGCCCGCCAGCGTCAGCACGGTGCGGTTGGCGTCGGCGTTGGAATCCACGTGCAGCAGCTTGGCCTGCGGCGCGCACAAACGCACCCGGCGGATGATTTCTTTACGTATTTCCGGGTGGCGCCCTTCGGAAATGTTTGGCACGGCTTCCATAATTTTCATACAATTATTATACCCCTTTTGCGGGAACTGCCTTCAAAAATAAATTTTTAAAAACTTTTGTGCTATTCCCGCCGATTTATAGTATAATAGTTGTAGGTACTTATTAAGTTTAAGTACCTGATAATTCATAAAAGGAAGTAAATAGTAAAATGCCTAAAGGAAAAGTTAAGTGGTTTAATGACCAGAAAGGTTACGGTTTCGTGACCCCCGAAGACGGTTCTAAAGATCTCTTTGTTCACTATCAGGAAATCCAGGGCGACGGTTTCAAAACCTTGGCCGAAGGCCAGGAAGTGGAATTCGAAGTCGTGGAATCCGAAAAAGGCCCCAAGGCCGTGAAAGTCGTCAAACTGTAATTTTTTGAAAGACTTTTAGAAAGCCCTGAGCCATTGGTTCGGGGCTTTTTTTGCCCGTCTGTAAGGAATGTGTTTTAAATGAGCAAGAAAGTATATCCGCAAGCGTCACTTAGCGAGCTGTGGTTTTTGTCGTATCCGCTGATTGTAACGATGGCTTCCCAAGTGGTAATGCAATTTGTGGACCGTATGTTTTTGGCCTGGTATTCCCACGAAGCGTTGGCGGCGTGTGTGCCGGCCGGCGTGTTGGCGATGACATTCGGATCTATGTTTATGGGGCTGGCTAGTTATACCAGTGTATTTATCTCGCAGTATTATGCCAAAAAGAAATACGCTTCCGTCACCGTTTCGCTGTGGCAGGGAATTTTGTTGGCGGTGTTGTCGTCTTTGGTATTGGCCAGTTTAACGCCCGCCGGAATAGCCGTCATTAACGCATTTGGACACGAAGAAATGGTGCGGCTGTTGGAAATAAAATACTTTGCCATTTTGAACATTTTTGGTGGGTTGGCGGTGATTAATAATGCGCTGGCGAGCTTTTTCAGCGGGCGGGGGCATACCAAAATTCCGATGTGGGCCACCGTGGTGGGGAACGGCGTCAACATCGTGTTGGATTATGTGATGATTTTTGGCAAGCTGGGTTTCCCGGCGATGGGCATTGAAGGCGCCGCCTGGGCCACTATTATCGGCAGTGGTTCCATTACGCTTATTTTCTGTACGCTCATTTTTGCCGGGAAAGTGCGTAAGGAATTTAAAATCCGCCGCCTGGCCGGTTTTTACAAGCCGGTATTTTCGCGCCTGCTGCGCTTTGGCCTGCCCAACGGGTTCGGCTTTTTGATGGATATTTTATCCTTTACGCTTTTTACGTTTATGATCGGCAACATCGATACGCTTTCCCTGCAGGCCAGCAATGTAGTGATGTCTATGCAGCCGGTGGTGTTTACGGTTATCTTGGGCTTAGGCATCGGCATACAAATTTTGGTCAGCAAGTACCAAGGGTTAAAACGGCCGGATTTGAGCATAAAAGTCATCAAAAATGCGTGCAAAATCGGCTATGCATATGCAGGGGCGGTGGGGCTGTCTTTCTTCTTTTTCGCGCCGCTTTTTGTGGGATTGTTTATTCCGGCTTCGTCGCCGGACGCGGCGGCGATTACGGCCAAAACGTACCCGCTGATGAAGCTCGTCAGCGCGTTTGTGCTGTTTGACGCCACCTATTTGATTTTCGGCGAGGCTATCCGCGGCGCGGGCGACACGAAATTCTATATGTATGTGATGATTTTCTGCGCGTGGGTATTGCTGATCCCGGGGACGTGGCTGATTGTGTACAAACTGCGCTTATCCGTTTTTTGGGTATGGAGCTGGCTGACGTTTTACGCCGCGCTGACGGCGGTGTTTATGCTGGCACGTTTCTTGTCCGGCAAGTGGAAAACCTTTAACGTAACCGGCGTGTAGAACAAATTTGAGTATAAAACTTCCTGCGCGGCCCTTGTTATAAGGGCCGCGTTTTTGTTGTGTGCGGGCATCCGTTGGGAAAGGGGAGTCCTGGTTCTGGCCCGGAAGCGTACACGCTTTTTTGTTTCCTTTTTGCGTAACTACCGTACCTAGCGAAACCCTGGTTGGGGCAGAGCACCGCGGCCTGGAAGGCCGTTGCGTAAGGGCGCGGTAGTGCGGGAACAGTGTGGCTCAGTCAGTCGTGTTAACGGGCAAGGGAAAGGGAGGCCAGCCTCTGGCCCCTTGACGCGTTTTTTTTTTTTGATAAATTTTGCGTATGAGCAAAATTTATCAAAAACCTACCCGGCGGGGGAAAAACGCCGGATTCACGCTAATAGAGTTATTAGTGGTTGTTTTAATTATCGGCATATTGGCGGCGGTGGCGTTGCCGCAATATGAAAAAGCGGTTTGGAAATCCCGTAATGTCCAACTTAAAACGGCGGTTAAAGCCATTGGTCAAGCAATTAATGCATACTATATGGCAAACGGGAGCTATCCGTCCTCTTTTGACCAGTTAGATTTAGACTTTCAGTTGGATTCGGTGAATGTATCGGCGGGGAATGAGCCTATCTGTGCATTGGCTGTCAGGTCCGCAGACTCCATCCGAAAGGGCAAAAATTTTCAGATTGTATTAAGTCAAATGGATGAGAATGGAATCAGTTCCGCCGTAGCGGTATGGACGGAAGGCAAATATAAGTGCAACGGGTTTCGCCTAGGAGGTGGAAGCGATGACGGGGAGATTGTCTGCACGGAGGCCCGCAATGGAGCTTCCACTATTGCGGAAGGAGAATTTTGCCAGGGACTGGAAAAGGGAACCAAAAAGACCTTAAGTCACAGTTGGCAGCATTATACGTTGCCGTAGTTTCTGGGGCTTTGTGAACGGAAAATTTCGGGCTTTGCAGATGAGGCAAGGCCCGTTTGTTTGGTGAAGTGTTCCAGTCGTGCTGCGGATAAAGGAAAGGGAGGCCAGCCTCTGGCCCGGCTCGCCTTTTGCGTAAACATTTCCAACGGGTTGTTCCCTAATGGCGTAAGCACCGTATTAGGCGGAACCCTGTCCGAGGCAGAGCCCCGCGGCCTGGAAGGCCGTTGCGTAAGGGCGCGGTAGTGCGGGAACAGTGTGGCTCAGTCAGTCGTGTTAACGGGCAAGGGAAAGGGAGGCCAGCCTCTGGCCCCTTTGCCAATACATCCCCAACGGGTCGTTCCTTCTTGCGTGGGTACCGTATTTTGCAAAACTCTGTCCGAGGCAGCGCTCCGCGGCCTGGAAGGCCTTGACGCGTTTTTTTTTTGATAAATTTTGCGTATGAGCAAAATTTATCAAAAAACCCACCCGGCGGGGAAAAACGCCGGATTCACGCTAATAGAACTGTTAGTGGTTGTTTTAATTATCGGCATATTGGCGGCGGTGGCGTTGCCGCAATATGAGCTGGCGGTAATGAAATCCCGCTTTACCACAATGCGCACTGTGGCAGAGAACCTCAAAAAAGCCGAAGAAATTTATTATATGGCCAACGGTTATTACGAAGCCAACTCGGATAAATTGGATTTTGATTATAAAGGCACCTGTACAGGAAATGATGTGGTGAGGTGTAAGGACTTTGTGGTGGATCTTCTGGGGGGCACAGCCATTGTGACAGATCCAAGCTATTTATATATAGATCTGTCGTATTGCCCAGGGGAAGCTGCAGGCGATGATTGTACGCCAAAACGGGAATTTTTATATAAAGTTTGGTTAGACAATTCCGCCAATCCGGGCAAACGGGAGTGCCTCGGAATAACCGACAAAGGCAAAAAACTCTGCAAAATCATCAATGCCCAAGAATAAATTTTAAAAAAGCCCTGGTTTCGGCCAGGGCTTTTTTAAAATTCCTACGGCCTTGTGCGGGGCTTTTATGCGGGTACACGCCAGTCCAATTGGACCCAGCGGGTGCATCCGCCGCGTGCGGTTTGGCGGCCCAGCGGCGGCTTGCTGGCGGCCGGCTGTATTGACAAATCCCGTCGATTTTGCTATAATAAAACATATTACAAAGCGCCTAGGCGGTTTGTAATTTTTTTATCTCGGGCGTCCGCCCTTTTAAATCCCTTTACTTTCCGGTGTTCGCCGCGTCCGTTCCTACGGGCCCGGTTTCGTTTGTATTTCCTGCCTTTTGTGGAGTTCTTATGCCTGCCAAAACCCGTTCCCGTGCGGAAAAATCCGACGGGAAGCCTTTACGTTATCAACCTGAATTTTGCGCGCGTCTATTGGCCTTCTTTGACGTGCCGCCCTTTACGGTGACGGAGGTCGCCAAGCGCGACGGTTCCGTCACCCTGGTGGAAACCGCCGCCGAACTGCCCACCTTCGCCGCGTTTGCCAAGCTCTTGGGCACGACCTGCGATGTGCTGGAAAGCTGGGAGCAAAAACACCCCGCCTTCCGCGAGGCCGCCCGCAAAGCGCGTGATTTGCAGGGCAATATCTTAATCCAAAACAGTCTGCGCGGCAACTATTCCTCGTCTTTTGCCGTATTTACCGCCAAAAATTTGCTGGGGTGGAAGGACGGCAAGGAGGACGCCTCCTCCGGCGCGCCGCTTGTCGTGCGGTGGGAGAGCGACAAATGAAAAAGCGTCCGTCGGATTTAGTCGTCGTCATTCCGTACCAGCCGCGCACTGCCCAGCAAAAAATACATCCACAGCTGGAGAGCCACCGCTTTTGCGTGTTGGTTACCCACCGCCAGTTGGGCAAAACCGTCTGTGCCATTAATCACTTGCTTAAAAAAGCCCTGCAAAACACGCGTCCGCACCCGCGGTATTTTTATTTGGCCCCGTTTTTAAAACAGGCCAAAATGATTGCCTGGGATTACTTAAAACGCTACTCCGCCCCGCTGCCCGGCGTCAGCGCCAACGAGGCCGAACTCTGCCTGCGCCTGCCCAACGGCGCGCGCATTTGGGTGTGCGGCGCCGATAACCCCGACGCCCTGCGCGGTACCTACGCCGACGGCGTGGTGCTGGACGAATACGCCCAAATCAAGCCCGACGTGTTTACCGAAATCATCCGCCCGATGCTTCTCTCACGCGAAGGCTGGGCTGTTTTTATGGGTACGCCCAAAGGCCAAAACGCGTTTTTTGAGCTTTTCAACCGCGCCCAAAAAGCCGCCCAACAAGAGCCCGCCGTGTGGTGGGTGGGCGTGTTCCGCGCCGACGAGTCCGGCGTCATCGCCCCCGGCGAATTGGACCGCCTGCGCCGCGAAACGCCGGAAAACATTTTCCGCCAGGAATACTTGTGCGATTTTACCGCGTCGGCCGAAAACGTCCTCATCCCCATTGACGCGGTTTCCCTGGCCTGTGCGCGCCGCTATGCGCCGGCCGAACTGCGTTTTGCGCCCAAAGTGATTGGGGTGGATCCGGCCCGCTTTGGCGACGACCGCAGCGTCATTTGCCTGCGCCAGGGGCTCAAAGCGTTGGAACCGCTCGTCTTCCGGCGGCTTGATAATATGGCGCTGGCGGACCGCGTGGCTAGGCAAATTGAGTCCTTCCGCCCCGATGCGGTGTTTGTGGACGCCGGCTGCGGCGGGGGCGTAATTGACCGCCTGCGCCAACTGGGGTTTTGCGTGAGCGAAATCCCCTTCGGCGGTGCGCCCAGCCGCCCAGGGCAATATGCCAACAAGCGCGCCGAAATGTGGGGGGAAATGGCCGCATGGATTAAGTCCGGCGGGGAACTGCCCGACTGCCCGGAATTGAAGGCTGATTTATGTCAGGTGTGCTATGATTTCGACGCCGCCGGACGGATGCGGCTGGAGCCGAAAGAAAAAATCAAAGAACGCTGCGGCAAGAGCCCCGACCTTGCCGACGCGTTGGCCCTGACCTTTGCCGCGCCCGTCCGCCCGCGCACCGGGGGAGCCCCGCGCGAATTTGCCAATAGCGAGTATGAGGTGGTGTAGCCGCATAGCCCGTTGAACCCCTTGCGGGTGTTTTAAAAATGCGGCCACACCTGGCATAGGCCGGGGCAGTGTGCAGATGCTAGAATGCTCGAATGCGTAGGCGGGGCCCAAGGGAAAGTAGGCCTTTTGGGTGGGGGAAAATAGGACTAAGGACTCTGTTTCCTCTGACGGAAAAACGATATAGTATATGTATGAAAAAGTGCGTTTGTTGCTTTTTACTGTTTGTGGCCCTGCCGCTTGCCGCGCAGAAAAATTTGCTGCCCGCGGCCAAAGCCGCGCTGGGGGAAAACGTTGCCAAGAGCGTTGCGCGCCAAGCCGTTGCCGCAAACGCCGCGCGCCAAATCGCCGGGCAAGCCGCCCTCAGGCATACGGCGGCACAAGCGTCCGCCGTCGTTCCCGGCGTGCGGGTGCCCGCGGCGGGGAAAAACGCCCCCGTGGAAAGCAGGCAACGCGTATTTGGGAAACAACTGGCGCAGCCGTTTTCGCCGCGTTTGGAAATAAACGCTATACAGTTTTTTAACAGCAAAAAGTTTATGCAAACCTTGCAGGAAAAAGATGCTTTTTTGCAGCAATTGGACTGCAAACACTCCAAGCCGTCACAGCAATTTGCAGCAACCTTGCAGCAAATTAATGCGCTGAAAAAACAGTATGCCTCTTTTAACAAGGATTTTTCGTTTGAACTTTCTTTGGCCCACTTAACTGAATTTTCCCGCTTTGCCGAGAAAAACAACCAAATGGTGTTGGCCGCTTTGCCGCATTATGTGCAGCAAATACAATGGGTGCGGCAATACCCCAACCAAGCCCGCCACTTGTTGGCGCAGGAGTCCGGCCCGGCGGTGTTTTTTAAATTGGCCCGGCGTTTGGAGCAGGAAAAATTGGTAATCGTGGGGGAATATCATTTTGTTCGGCCTTTTCAGCGCGCCATAATGGATTTGCTCCTTGCGGCAAAAAAACAATATCCGGCCCGCCGCGTGGTGCTGTTTACCGAGTTCCTTGCTCTGCCTGAACAGCAATTTGCCAGCGTCCAAACATTGGAAAATTATTACCGCCGGATTTTGCCGGGTTCCCTGCCCCCGCAGGACCTGCAAGACATTACAGAAAAGGTGTACGCCAAGCAGCTTTTCCGCGACTTGCTTAAAAACCAGGTGGAAATCTATCCGCTGGAAGACGGCCAACAGCGGGGTTTGATTATTCAGCAAGGCTTCCGCTTCCACGATACGCCTTTGGCAGTTTCCATGCGTAATAAAACGTGGGCGCGTGTCATAGAAACCAAGATGGCCGAAATCCGCCAAACCGACCCGGATGCATTGTTTATCGTTTATGTTGGTTTGGGGCATTCCTCGTGGATAAAACCCGTTTCGCTGCCCAAATTTTTCGCAGCGGAAAATCCGGTGGTCATTGAACTAAGCCTAAACAGCGACGTAGCCGTCAGTTCGGCGGCAAACCTTTGGGCGGAGGATGAGGATTTTTTTACACACCCGCCGCGCCAGACCAGCTTCTTTTTTTGGAAAGGAGCGGACGCTAAGGCGCTTGCTAAACATACGGGATTTGATTATTTGCTGGTGGTGCCGCAAGACCCATTGGAAAAAGGAAAGGGAAAAAATGAAATTTCTTAACTCGTTTGCCGTCTTTTTGGTCGGCCTGAGCCTTTCCCTGCCGCTTGTCGCACAGAAAAACCTGCTGCCCGCGGCCAAGGCCGCGCTGGGGGAAAACGTTGCCAAGAGCGTTGCGCGCCCAACCGTTGCCGCAAACACCGCGCGCCAAATCGCCGGCCAGGCCGCCCTTAGACATACGGCGGCACAAGCGTCCGCCGTCGTTCCCGGCGTGCGGGTGCCCGCGGCGCATACGCGTTCGGAGTCCAATGCCCGCAGGAAAAACGTGCTTTCCTACCAGGGGCTGGTCAACAGCATTCCGCATCCGCTCAGCCGAAACCAGCAAAAAATCATAAGGGCCAATGCGGAGGCTTTGCACGACATACGCACCGTATGGACCAAAAATGAAAAATTCGCTCACACGGGGATACGCGACGTTTTGTATGAAACATTCGGGGAGCATTCGCAGTATGCCTTGCGGAATAATCAAATTGTGCTGTCTTCCAGCAAACATTTTTTTGAAAAAGCCAAATGGCTCGATTCGCTCCCCAACAAAGGCCAAGATAAGCTGGGGCTAATCCCGTTTGAACAAAACGCCGTCGGCGCGCTGGCGGAGTATTTGTCCCAATATGATTTGGTGTTTTTGGGGGAAGTGCATTATCTTTCTTGCGTGCAACAAGCCGTGGGCGACTTGTTAAGAGCTTTGCGGAATAAAAACCCCAACCGCCGGGTGGTGGTGTTTACCGAATTTGTCGACTTGCCCGACACCACTGCCAAGGTGGAGAAGGAGGAAAATTTTTTCACGTACTATCGCCGCGCGGCGGATTTTCCGCTTGCGCCGCTTCGCCCAAGCGATTTGCAGGCCCCCCAAAAAATAGATTATGCCCCGAATTTATTTGCCGCCTTGCTGAAAGAAAATTTTGAAATTTATCCGCTGGAAGACCGCAAATTATGCCGGTTGGCCAACCAAGAACAGCCGGTATTGCTTTTGTCGGAAACTTCGGCCAAATACACTTCCGCGCGCAATAAAAGTTGGGCGCGGACGATGGAACAGAAAATGGCCGAAATCCGCCAAACCGACCCGGATGCGTTGTTTGTCGTGTACGCCGGGATAGCGCATACGTCGTGGCTGATGCCGTATGCGTTGCCTAAATTTTTTGAAAATGAAAACCGGGCCGTGGTGGAAATGACCCAAGAGGAGCCCTCAGACCTAAATACATTGGAAGTCGTATGGAATAAAAAACATCCTTTTTTTAAACGCAAAGCCTTGTTCTTTTGGGACGACCCCCATGCCGAACTGTTTGCCCGGCAAACGGGTTTTGATTATGCGTTAGTGGTGCCAGAAAAATGAAGAAAACCGTATTTTATCATCTTGTATTTTTGTGCTGCATTATGGTAATTGCAGCACCGTTGCGGGCGCAAAATAAACTGCTGCCCGCCGCCAAGGCCACGCTGGGTGCAACCGCGGGGCAGACGGCCGTCGGCCGTCAAACGGCCAAGGCCGCACTGAGTAAGGCGGCGGGGTCGCGCGCGGTACGGCAAGCCGCTTCGGGCGCGGTGCAAAAGACGCCAACGCTGCGTCCGACGGCGAAAGTGCGTGCCCAAGCGCAGAAAGTTTCCGCAAACGCCCGGCAAAACGCCTCTGCGGCGCAATCCAATTTTGCGCGCCGCTTAGATCAGGCGGCGGCGGGGATCAGTTACAACGCCAAGAGCCAACAGCCTAAACCGGCCAAGCAGACTGCGCCCAAACAGATCGGAATCCCCTTCACAAAAGAAGATAAAAACCTGCTCTTGCAGCTGCGCTGGAGTTTGCTGACGCGCGCGGCGCAGGCAAGGCTTCGCGCGCCCAACGAGCAAGTCAAACAAAAATTTGAAAGCACGTTACAGCAAATCTCCCGGTTGGCGGCAGAAAACGAACGCTGGGTGAAAGAGCTGTTCTTTGAGCCTTCGTTGATACGCCAATACTCTCCCTTCGCCCAGAAAAATAATGAACTGGTAAAAGTTTCTCTTGCCAATCATATTAAACGGGTAAAATGGCTGGACGCCTATCCCCAGCAAGGGCGGGGCGCTTTTCAGACGGTCGCTTCCAAGCAAGCGGTTTCCGACCTGGCCCAACGCCTGCAAAATGAGAAAATGATTATATTGGGCGAATGCCATTATTTTGACGAAATTCAACAGTCGGTTGTGCAATTGGTCACGCGGCTAAAAGAGCAAAATCCCCAACGCCGGGTGGTGCTGTTTACCGAATTTATCAATCTGCCGCGTGCGGAACTGCCTATGGGTTATACTACCGATACCTATTTCCGGCGCGTAACCGGAGAGGAAGTTCCCGCAGTCGATTTGCCCCGGGTGAAAGTGGAAGAATATGCTCAAAAAACGTTTGCGCAGCTGTTGAACCGGCAAATAGAAGTATACCCCCTGGAAGACTATACCCAGTGCCAGTTGTTGGAGGCGGAAACTTTGGGGCATATGAACGCTTTGTTGGCGGTGGTTCATCGCAATAAAATGTGGGCGCGCGTGATAGCGGCCAAAATGGCCGAAATCCGCAAAACGGACCCGGATGCGTTGTTCCTGGTGTATGCGGGGAACGGCCATACGTCGTGGGTCAAGCCGTATTCTATACCTAAATTCTTTGCAAACGAAAATCCGGTTGTGGTGGAAATTGGGGTAAGATCCCCGGCAAGAAGCAATAATTTGCGCGTCGTGTGGGGGAAAAATGATCCATTTTTTAACGCGCATCATACGGATACATTTTCTTTCTGGACCGGCCCGGACGCCCGCGCGCTGGCCCAGCACAGCGGGTTTGATTACTCGCTTGTCTTGGCGGAAAAACCGTGGCCCAAGCTCAAAAGAATATATAATGTGTTTTTCCGATAATCATACGTAAGGAACGGATAACAAAAAATTATTTATGAAACAAGTACGTCGTAACTGCATAGGTTTAATTTCTTTGGCAATCAGTTTGGCGGCTGCCTGCCCGGCGGCGGCCCAGGTGTTGCCTAAAATTTCGGCCGGCGTCAGCCAAAAAACCGGCCAGAAAGCGCTGTCCGCGGCGGTTCGGCCGCAGACGGCCTGGAAACCCGTACTGCAGGTGGGTGCGTCGGCGTCTGTAAAAGGCGCCGCGGCGGCGGTTTTTAAACAACCGTCTTCCAAGCCTTCCGCAACAATGAAAATCCGCCCCGACTCTCCCCAAAATCCCTTTTCGTGGGCGAAGGAGTCCCTCCAAAAACAGTTCGGCCCTTTCCAGCCGGTGCGGATAGGAAGCGAATGGTTCACTTCGCGCAAAGCCTTAAAGCAAGCCGTCGACGAAAGTTATCAAAAAGTAATCCAATTTCAGCAAGAACATTTTCCCCAGCTGGAGGATGTCCTCATTCAGCGGATTATCTATCAGCCGTTTAAGCAAGTGACCCCGCTGACGTTAACCCTTAATAAAGAAATTTTGTACGCCAATCAAAATTTATTGGAACGGATGAATTGGCTGAAGCGCTGGCCGGATAAAGGCCGCCAGGAATTAAGGGCGTTCTATGCCCGGCAGGCCTTTTCTTTTTTGGTGCGGCAAGTACAGCACCAAAAGATGCTTTTAATCGGAGAACGGCACGGCTCCCCGCATGTGCAGCGGCAATTGGTGGATTTGCTGTTGCAGATCAAGCACGCCTATCCGGCGCGCCGGGTGGTGGTATTCAGCGAATTTTTGGATCTGCCGCCGGTTGCAAAACCCGACGGTGCGGCGCTGTCCCGCTATTACCGCCGCGTGAGCGAAGAAACACTGCCGACTTTTCAGCCGGAGCAATTGGCCGAAGACCGATACGGGGAAAAAGTCTTTGCCCGTTTAGACAAGGCCGGGGTGGAAGTGTATCCGCTGGAAGACCCCGTGCAAAATAAAATTTTTGAAACGGAATTGGAAGAAAAGCAGCAATTGTGTTTGTTTACTATCAGTTCGCGCAACAAAACGTGGGCGCGCGTGATAGAAAGCAAAATGGCGGAAATCCGCAAGACGGACCCGGATGCGTTGTTTGTCGTGTACGCCGGAATTGGGCACACGTCGTGGATGGTGCCGCAGTCGCTCCCTAAATTTTTTGCCAACGAACAGCCGGTGGTGGTGGAAATGTCGGACAACAGCCTGTCCCGCTATAACCTTTTGCACCCGGTGTGGGGCAGAGAAGACGCCGTCTTCCGCCTGCGGGAAACGACCACTTTGCTCTATTGGAACGGACAATACGCCCGGCAATTGGCTAAACAAACCGGGTTTGACTATGCGTTAATTTTTACCGGGAAATAAGCAGAATGAAAAGAGGAACTTGCATACTGGTTGCACTGTTGTTGGCCGCCGCAGGCCCGCTCTACGGGCAGGGAAAAGTGCTTTCCCAGGCAGGCAAAGAATTTTTGCGCAGCAGCTATAAAAAGGCCTCTTTTTCCGTCGGAAATATCCGGGTGAAACTGCCCCCGCCGGTAATGAACAAGCACGGGAAAGATTTGTTCCTTTCCCACCTTTCCTTTCAGTTGGATGCGCAGCTCTTTCCGCGGGCTTGCGTAAAGAATAATGCCCGGATAACGCTTTCGCTGAAACGCTTTGCGCAAAACTATGAAAAATTTTCCCGCCAGGCGCCGGCAGTGGCTTCCCTCATTAAAAGCCGGGTGGTAAAAGGGGCCCTTCCCTATGGGGAATTTTTGCCCAAAGAGCTGAACACGCTCTATATCGGCGAAGTGCACGATATCCCCGGCTTGGCCAACGAAGTCCGCTCCCTGGTGCGTATGCTGCCGCAGCTTTATCCAAACCGCCCCATTTATCTGGCTACCGAGTTTTTGCCCGCCGACGAAGAAACCCCCTTTTCGCTGGGCAGCGTTATCACCCACCCCCGGGATATTGCCCGCCGCTTGAAGGGAGTCAAACGTCACACGACACCCGTTTTATACGAAGCCTTAAAAGCCGGTATCGGCGTGGTGGGGTTGGAAGAAGAATACGCTTTGTTCAAAAAAGTCTGGCAGGAAACCCATACCTTCCCTTCCGAACAGATGTATATGGATTATGCCACTTCTTTTGTGGGGATGCGCTTTCGCAACCAGGCGTGGGCCCGGCGTTTGCGCGCTTTGCGCGCCGCCCAGTCGGATGCGCTTATTGTGGTATATGCCGGATTCGGTCACCTGGGGTATCACTACGATTCCAATCTGCCCCGCCTGCTGGGCAAAGATGCGTTTGTGATGCTTTTTACCACCCCGGATTATTTATCCTATAACAACCCTTTCTTTCGCTACTTCCGGGAATCCGACGATATCCTCGCCCAGTTCCGCTCTTCCCAAAAAGCAAAATTGGTGGAATCCTGGAAAAAAGATACGCCTCTTAAAAAAATAATGGGCGCTGATATGGCGGTCATCCTCCATTCCAAATAATTCGTACTTTCGTATGAGGGCCTGGTATTCGTGGGAAAACATCCCCCGGAAAGGCCGGGCCTCTTACCGGTAAGTTTTTCCTTTCCTTTTAGGTAATGGGTAAATTATCAAACAGGCGCAAGACGCTTGCCGACGGAGATACGCCCCTCAAATAAAGTTTTGCTTGACAATACCGCCTATTTTATGCTATAATTAAAAGATAGAAGTAATCCTACCGAAGTAAATTCCTATTTATTGTTTGTGTGTTGTAAAGCGGCTGTGGCTTTTTTTGCGCCTGCGGATGGGGATTTTTATATCAAAAAACCCGCCCTTGCGGGGCGGGTTCCACGAAAACATTTGCGTTTTTTACATCGGCGTAGCCGCCGTAGCAAAAGCCAATATCGCCAGCAGCAAAATAGTCAGCAGGATGGAAATCCACATAGCGGATTTTTTGCTCCCGCGCGGAAACACTTTGCGCGTGATGATGTAAAACCCCGGCACAGCCAGCAATACGACAAACACATAAATAGTAATTAAAGGCAACATTTTTCCCTCCTTCTTTCTTCTATCTTAGTAAATTTATCCTGCCAGCGCACGTTTCTGTTGCGCATTCTCTCCCTATGAAAAATAATAACCAACCGAAAACCGATTATTTGCGCCTGTATGAAGAACTGAAAAACGAGCGCTCCACCTGGACGCCCGTTTGGAAGGAACTCACCTCCTACCTGGCGCCTACCCGCGGCTTTTTTGACGGGCAAACCCCGAACCAAGGCCGCCGCATCGACCACAAAACCCTGCTGGATTCCGACCCGTGCTTGGCGGTAGAAGTCCTTTGCGCCGGGATGATGAGCGGGCTGACCAGTCCTTCACGCAGTTGGTTCGACTTGACCCTCGCGCCCGAAGAACTGATGAACCTGCCCGGCGCGCGGGAATGGGTGTTTGAAATTAAAAAACGCCTGGAAGACGTGTTTGCCAAAAGTAACGTATACAGCGTGCTGCACGGCTTCTACCAGGAAATTGCCGTATTTGGCACGGCCGCTTTTTTGGTGGAGGAGGACGCCCAAAAAGGCATTCGCTGCCGCCCGTTTACCATTGGCGAGTACTGCCTGGGTACCGACGCCGCCGGCCGCGTGGACCGCTTTGGGCGGGAATTTTTTATGACGGCCGAACAAATGCAAAAAAACTTCGGCTCCGAAAACCTGCCCCCGGCGGTGCGCCGCGAATGCGACGATAACCGCTCCCAGCGTTGGCATAAAATCATTCACCTGATTTGGCCCAACCCGTCTGCCGACCCCGCCAAACGGGACCATACGCATATGCCCTATACTTCCGTCTATTTGACGGACAACGGGCATCTCTTGCGCCAAAGCGGCTACCGCGAGTTCCCCGTCATCGCCGCTCGCTGGGAAGTGAAAAACGCTTCCGACACTTACGGCCGCGGGCCGGGCTGGAAGTGCCTGGGCGACGTGAAAATGCTGCAAAAAATGCAGAAAACCAAACTCGTCGCGCTGGATAAAAGCACCAACCCGCCGATGATGGTTTCGTCCAACGTGCAGGGGGAAGTGAACTTGCTGCCCGGCGGCATTACCCGCTACAACGGCACTACCGACGCCGCCGTCAAACCCGCCTACCAGGTGCAGCCGGATTTAAAATCGCTCGAAGCTTCCATCCAAAGCGTGCGCGACACCATCCGCGCCCAGTTCTTTGCCGACGTGTTTTTAATGCTTTCCACCCAAAATTATTCCAATATGACCGCCGCCGAAGTGGCCGAACGCCACCAGGAAAAACTCCTGGTGTTGGGCCCCGTCCTGGAACGGCTGAAAAACGAACTGCTGGACCCGCTGATTGACCGCGCGTTTAATTTGCTGGTGCGCCAAGGCTTGTTGCCCGAGCCGCCGCAAAGCATCCAGGGCTTGGAAATGAAAGTGGAATATGTATCGATGATTGCACAAGCGCAAAAAGCGGCTGGGTTGGCGGCCTTGGTGCAGGGGCTGAATTACGCTTCTTCGCTGGCGGCCGCCCGCCCCGATGTGCTCGACCGCATCGATTACGACCGCGCCCTGGAAGAAGGCCTCAACACCCTGGGCGTTGCACCCGCCCTCTTGCGCAGTACCCAGGAAACCGAACAAATCCGTTCCGCCCGCCAGCAGGCCGCCCTTTTGGTGCAGGCGGCCGCCCCGCAGCCCGCTTCCGCCTCGCTGGCGGCTCCCCTTCCGGACAAGTAAAAATAAAGCTGTGCCCGTGGCGCGTCTTCATAAGCGGTACGGCCCGGCACAGAGCGGGAAACGGTTGGCTGGCCGGCCGTTTCCCGCCTAAAATTTGCGGTTCCGCCGCAGGCGTCTACATAAACGAACGCTGGGCGGACCAGGAGCCCGCCCCGCCCAATGGCGGGCTCCCTAGGTATTATGAACGAAAAACAACTTCAAAAACGCAACGCCTGCGATTTGCAGGCCGTCTTAAAAACCGTACAAGGCCGCCGCCTGTTATGGCGGATTTTGCAAGCGGCTCAAATCCGCCAGCACAGCTTTGTACCGGAGGACCCTTATGCTACCGCATTCCACTGCGGGCAGCAGAGCATCGGGCTGTTTTTGCTGGCGGAAATAGAAGACGCCGTCCCTTCTGCCTATGCGCAAATGCGGGGGGAATACCTCTCGCAGCTGCAGTCCGAGCAAAACGAAATTAACCGCCAAACGGAGGAAATGACAGAATGAACCCAACTGAACCCGCGGCTTCGCAAGCCGCTTTACAAGAAACGGCCGCGGCCCCGCAGGCCGCCCCGCAACCCGATTTGAACGCCCCGTCCGCCCAGCCAACAGCTGGCACCGCCCCGGAGCCGGATAGCCAAAATAACCCGGATTCGGATATCCGGCGGACGGCCATTTCCCCGGACCCGGCCGCTTATGCAGAACTAAAACTGCCCGAAGACGTAACCTTGCCCGAAGGCGCATTTGATGAACTGAAAAACACCGCGCGCGAAATGGGCCTTACGTCCGAGCAAGTGCAGAAACTCGTGGACCTGGAAGCCCGCTACGCCCGCACCGGTGCACAGCAGCGCGAAGAAGAAAAAAGCCAAATCGTCGCGCGCTGGGCCGAGCAGACCAAAGCGTTTTACGGCCCCCGCTGCGACGAAGCCGTCGCGCTGGCCGTCCGCGCGGCCGACGCCTTTGGCGGCCCCGAACTGCGCGAGCTCCTGCAAGCCACGGGGCTGGGGAACCATCCCGTTATCGTCCGTACCTTTAACGAGATTGGCAAATGTATCAGCGAAGACGCTATGCCCGGCGGCAAACCTTCCGCCCCGCAGGATAAAACCTTCGCCGAGGCGTTGTACGGTAAAAATAATTAAAGGAGAATCAAATGGCAATTATTGCTGACAAACATTACAGCTTGGTGGATTACGCCAAACAGTTCGACCCGTCCGGCCAGGAGCTGGCCATCGCCGAAGTACTCAGCCAGTCCAACGACATCATCGCCGATGCCTTGGTGACTGAAAGCTCTTTGGACAGCGGCCACGAATACGCCGTGCGCACCGGCATCCCAGAAGGCACCTGGCGCCGCGCCTATCAAGGCATTGAACCCGCCAAAGCCACTACCAAAGTAGTCGTGGAGTCTTACGGCACCCTCTCGGCCTATTCCGTGGTAGATAAACTGGTGGCTGAAAAAGGCGGCCACGTGGAAGCCGTACGCACCGGCCAGTCCCGCGCGATTATCGCCGGGATGTCCAACACGATGGCTTCCAACCTCATCTACGGCAACGTAGGCGAACACCCCGAACGCTTCACCGGTTTGGCCGCGCGCTACTGCGAATTGGACGGCGCCGAAAGCTCCCGCAACGTCATCGACGCCGGCGGCGATACCGAAGGCCAAAACTCCTCCATCTACCTGGTGGTATGGGATACGGACAAAGTGTTCACCTTCTTCCCCAAAGGCTCCAAAGCAGGCATTCAACGGGTGGACCACGGCCTTGTCAACCACATCGACGCCGACGGAAACGAATACCCGGCCTACAAGGAATACTTCGAATGGAAACTGGGTTTGGCCGTGCAGGATTGGCGCTACGCCGGACGCATTTGCAACATCGACGTCAAAAACGTGCCGTCCGACCTCATCGACCAGATGTGCGAACTGGAAGAACGCATCCAAAGCCTGTCGATGGGCAAGCCCGTGTGGTATATGAACCGCACCGTCAAGGCCGCGCTTAGAAAGCTGACCAGCAACCGCACCAACGTCCAGTACACGCCGGACCAAATCACGTCCCGCCCGCTGATGACGTTTAACGAAATCCCGGTCCACATCTGCGACGCCATCACCGATACCGAAGCGGTGGTGAAATAGGAGGAACTATGTTACTTGACCAAAATGCCGTAATGTCTGATAAACAAGCCGTAAAGGCTACCGCCGCGTCCGACAATGTAATGGACTTGGGCGCCCCCGGCAACGCCGTGCCCGGCGCGTTGTTTGCCGTGTGCCGCGTGGACGAAGCCTTTACCGGCGTAACCCAGCTGAAAGTGTCTTTGCAGACGGATGACGACGAGGCGTTTTCCGCGGCAGAAGAACTTCTTTCGGCTACGTTTGCCCAGGCCGATTTGGGAGAGGTAAAAAACCTCTTTGCCTTGGCAATGCCCAACGGCGCCAAACGCTACCTGCGCGCCTACTACACGGTTACCGGTACCGGTTCGGCCGGCAAGCTTTCTTGCTTTCTGACCGACGGGGTGGATATGAAGTAACCGCCCGGCCCGCCGCACAGCTAGCGCGGCGGGCCCGTTCCTAACGCGGTTTTTCTTTCCGCTCACCCCATCCGCCTTCGTTCCTTTCCGTACAGCCCAAAAACGGGGGGGAAGGAAACATCCGCTAAAGTATTCCGTTTACCCCAACAATTTCCGCTTCCGCTTTTCCAGCCGCATTTGGCCTTTCCAGGCAATGGCTGCAAAAAAACAGTTGGCCAAAAGCGTTGGTAAAAACATTGGCAAAACCGTTGCAACCAACACTTACTCCCAAACAGGCCTTTGGCGCAAAAAAATAGCCAAAAGCCTCGGGGGACAATTCCTTAAGCCAAAAAGGCCTCCGCTTTACGCCTATTACGATGGGACAAGTGCCCACCTCTCCTTAAAAAACAGCAATAAGAGGCCTTTTTGGCTAAAACAGGCCCTAAAATGGGGTTTTTGAAACAAATACTTGGATTTAGGGCTGTTTTCCTAGACCGCAAAGGCGGAAAGCGGCAAAAGCGGCGGGAAAACCCCTTATCTTGGCTGTATCTCTACTGGCTGGGACCGCCTGCTAAAGCAAAAGAATCCAATGTGTTTTTATAAAAAAATTGAATGAAAGACGAATTATATCGAAAATATAAAAATATGTATAAAAATAAAAGTCTTTAAAATTTAAGGATTTTTAAATTTATATATAAAATTTAATCAAAGTGCCGAAAAATAAAGACTATTGGAAAAATAATAGATATAAAAATAAATGCTTAAAAAATAAGAAAAAATAAATTTATACATTTTATTTTTATTTTATCGGGCACGCAAAACCATAAATAACTATGTATTCAAAAAATAATTAAAAAATAAATATAAATAAAATTAATATATATTTTTTTTATTATCTTTACGAAACAGTAAAAAATAACATTTTATAAAAATAAAAATATATTAAAAAATAAATAAAATTAAAATTGGAGGTAAAAATGATATCAAAGATTGCAATTTGTAATTTAGCACTGGCGCAGCTGGGGCAGGCTCCTATTTCTTCGTTGGAACAAGATGACGAAAAAGCCCGCCGGCTAAAATTGTTTTACGAACCCGTCCGCGATGAAGTCCTGCGCACCCATAATTGGGCCTTTGCCGGGGCCGAAGAACCCCTTACTCCAGTGGAAGATGATACCCCGCAGGCGGGAAAGGTGTTATACAAATATCCGGTGCAAGCGCTGTTTGTGCGGCGGGTGTTTTGCCCGGAAAGAGCCCAGCAGGCGCTGCCGTTCCGGGAGTATTTCCGGGCGGATTTGCATTGCCGTGTGCTGGAAACAACGGCTCCGCGGGCTTATGCTTCCTATACCCAGCGGATTTTGGATGAAAGTTTATTTGATCCGGCCTTTGTCAAATCCTTCTCGCTGGCGTTGGCGTGTGATTTGGCCGTCGCGCTGACGGGGGATGGCAACTTGGCGGCCCAACTGCTTGAAAAGTATACGTTAAGCCTCGATGAAGCCCGCCGCAGCAATATGACGGAAAATTTCACCCGCGCCAATGATTCCAGCGCGTTTGCCGAGGTGCGCTGATATGCCTATTCATCATTTACAGCCGTCTTTTGCGGGCGGAGAAATCAGCCCTTCGTTACACGGCCGTGTGGACAGCGCGGCTTATGGTTCCTGGCTCAAAAATGCCCAAAATTTTTACGTTCATCCTCAGGGCGGCGCCTCTAATCGGCCGGGAACGCTGTATATGGGCACGGCCAAACTGCCTGCCCAGGCCTGCCGGGTTATTCCGTTTGTCCTGGGGGAAGACGAAGCCTATGTGCTGGAATTGGGGGAAAAGTACTTGCGCGTATATACTTCCAGCGGCCGTTTGTGTACGGCACAAGGGGAGCCATATGAAATACAGACGCCTTATGCCTCCAATGATTTACGGAACCTCAATTATACCCAGTACGAGCAAACGCTCTTTCTGGCCCATCCCCAATATCCGCCCAAACAGCTGACCCGTGTGGAACGCGGCGTGTTCACCTTTTCCGATGTGCCGATTAAATACGGCCCTTTTATGCTGGCCAATACGGATGCTTCCAAGCAATTGCGCGTCGTACAATCCCAGGAAACCCAAGTATCCACCGGCGTCAGTGCGACGCTCTCCTTCCAGCCGTTTATCGACCCTACATTGGCGGTATTGGGCTTTTTTGATGACGTGTGGTTCTTTTCCGGCCCGGATTTTGGCCTGGATATCGAACTGATGGTTTCGATGTTTAATAATATGTTTTCGTCCCAAGGGGTTACTGCGCATTCGATGGGGGGCGTGGTGAAGATCGAAACCCCAACCGATACCGGCGGCGATTGGAACGGCAAGCAGCTGGTGCTGAAGTACTATTCCAACTTTTTTAAAGACCCGAAGCTCGTAGTCACCCAAACGCTTAGCGGCGGCATCAACGCCGGCGAACAGGCCGTGGTGGGGGAAAACCAATACCAGCTGGAAAGCGATTTTGACTGCTTTAAACCCGGGCACGTGGGGGGGCGTTTCGCGCTGACCCACAAAGTGCCCAGCCAATATCTTTCGGGCCTATTGGGGTATGAGCAGTCTTCCGGGTTTATCAAATCATCGGGGGACTGGAAATTGCGCACCACCGGTTCTTGGACCGGAAAACTGGCGCTGGAAGTTTCATCCGATTTGGGGGAAACGTGGGAAACGGCCAAAATTTTCACGCGGGAAACGGGCGAAGAAAACCTGAATACCTTTGGCCAGTTGGAGGACGAAAACATCCTCTACTGCCTGCGCCTGACGGGGCAGCAAATCACCGGAGAAGCCGGCTACGAACTGCAGGCCGACGCCTGCCAGCAGGAAGGGATTGTTAAAGTTAGCGGATATATCAGCCCGCGCAAATTGCTGGTGGAGCTGGAACGCCCGTTTGGTTCAAACGAATGGACGGCCGAGTGGGCCGAAGGTTCCTTCAGCCAGGCGGCGGGATATCCGTCCTGCGTGTTTTTCTACCAGGACCGCTTGGGCTTGGCCGGCACCGCTACGGAAGCGCAAACAATCTGGTTTTCCAAGACGGGAGAATACGCTCATTTCGGCCACGCCCGCAACACGCTGGAAGATTCCGACTCCATCAGCATTAATCTGTCCGGCAAAAAGCTAAATGCCATCCACTCGGTGGCCGTGTCGGGCAAATTGCTGATTTTTACGGCGGGAAGCGAATGGACACTCAGCACCTCCGGCGCACTTACGCCGTACAATATCCAAATTGAACAGCAAAGCGAACGCGGCGCCAGCCGCACCGCCCCGCTGATGGTGGGCAACAAAGCCCTGTACGTGCAGGCGCGCGGCGGCGTACTGCGGGATTTTTACTACGAGTATACCTCCGCATCGTACACCAGCAACGACTTAACCCTCTACGCCAAGCACTTGTTTTTTAACCGGGAGATAACCGAAGTCTGCTACCAGCAAGAGCCCGATAACCTCATCTGGTGCGTACTGGATGACGGCCTTTTGGCTACGCTTACCTATCTGCCGGAGCAAAACATTTGCGCCTGGACGCATCACCAAACCCAGGGCAGCTTTAAAAGCATTTGCACCATTCCCAACCGCGGATACGATGAATTGTGGTGCGTGGTGGAACGGGCCGGAACGTATTTTATTGAGCGTTTGTCCCAACGTTTGGCCAGCAAAGAACCGCAGGACCAGCTCTTTTTGGATTGCGCGGTGTCGCGCCGAAGCGATACGGCGTTTTCCGAAATGGACGGGCTGGACCATTTGGAAGGCAAAACCATTTGCCTGCTGGCGGACGGAAGCCCGCTGGAAGGAATGACGGTGCAGGACGGAAAAATCCAACTGCCACGCCCGATGAAATGCGTCCACGCCGGCCTGCCCTACGAGGCGGAACTGCAAACCCTGCCGGCGGTGGTGGAGTATGCGGACGGAACTTCCCTAGACCGGCGCCGGCGCGTCGTTTCCGTAACGGTAAAAATGCTCGACAGCCGGGGCGGAAAAGTCGGTACGGACGAAAGCCAGCTGGATGAAATTATTCAGCGCAGCAACGAAAATTTCAACGAGCCCATCGCGCTTAAAACGGGGGATTACGTGCTAACCCTCTCCGGCACGCATTCCTTGGCGCCTTCGGTTATTTTCAAGCAGACCGAGCCCCTGCCCGTTACGTTGCTGGCGTTTATCTGCCGCATCGTCTAGCGCGGATACCCAAAAAAAGGGGCTTCCCTTTTGGGAAGCCCCTGGTAAAACCAACGTCGGCTTAGCGTGCCGCGGGAAGCGCCGGCGCCGCCGCTTGCGGCAGCATTTCCCCGTTTTCTAAGCGCAGGCTGCGGGCCATTTGTTCCGCTTGGGCAATCGTTTGGGGATCCGTTTCCCCGTTCGCTTGGAAAACAAACGTAGCGACATAAAACACTTGCCCGTGCGGCGCGGTAATCGCCGTCAGCCAGATCGGGACGATTTCACCCCGGTTGCCAAACGCCTGGCCGGTTACAAAAGCGGCCGGCAGTCCGTTGACGGTATAATCCTCCTGCGACAAAATTTGCAGCTTGCGGGAGTTGGCGGCCGATGCCAGCCCTTCGCGCAAATTTTCCAGCGGATGTTCTTCGGTCATATCAATATCGTTTTGCCGCAGCAAAAGGGCCGTCAGCACACTGCCGTCTTGGGCGTTTTCTTCCTGGGCTTTTTTAAATAGGTTCATATTGATGCCCAGTTTCACGTCCACATCGTCCCATTCCATCCATTCGGAAAAATCCATTCCGTCAAATACGTCCAGCTGGAAGCGGTATACCGGGTCCGTATATACCCGTTCGCCGTATACCGGGGCCGGATTTTCGGAATAGCGGGTCATCATCCCGCGGAACGGCGATACTACTTTGTATACGCCCCAAGCCATAGTAGCGCCCGTTATCACGCCCAATACCACCGTGGTAACGCCCGCCCAAATAAGCGGCCATTTGTTTCCTTCTTTTTTGCAAAGCATCCAAATGACTTTAAATACCAGAAAACATACCGCATACACGGCCAAGATTCCTAGCAGCAATAACAGAATTAACCAGATCATAGGGTTTCTCCTTTTAAAAATAAGGTCTATCTATTATAACTTTTTATGTTTGATAATAAAGATATTTTTTTACGCCCGGCCCGGCCGGCAGACTGTATGGCGCTGGCCCAAACTCTGCGCCCGGCGGACCGGGCGGAACTGGCGGCTTCCCACCCCGGCCAGGAACCGGCCGCTTTATTGCAGAACTTTTTGCAGTCTTCTATTCATTGTTTTGCCTTGCTTTATCAAGGCCGTCCGGCGGCCATTTTCGGATTGGCGCCCGACGCCTGGCTGGGAAACCGCGCCTGTGTGTGGCTGTTAACAGGCCAGTTGATCGAGCGTATTCCAAAAACTTTCGTACGCATTGCCCGGCGGTTTGTGGCGGCCGCTTTAACGCAATATGCGGAACTTTACAATTTTGCCGACGGACGCTACGCAGCCGCGTTGCGGTTTGTCCGGCGGCTGGGCGGCACCTTTGACGGAACTTTTTGCCAAACGGAGTCCGCCCGATTTTTACGTTTCACCATCAGGAGGAATTAATATGGGAGGAGTTTTTAAAGCGGGCAGCAAAATTGTATCAACCGCCGCCTCGCTTTTAGGCGATCGTAAATCCGAAACAGATTATTACGATTCCCTGGCCCGCGATGCGGACCGCCAGGCCAACTATACAGCCCAAGCCGCCCAGCGGCAAGCAGCGTATTTGTTTAAATCCGCCGCCGAGCGCGGGCAGGAACTGTACGAAAATTACCGCCAGACTGCCGGTACGCAGAAAGCCGCTTTGGCGGCTTCCGGGCTGACGGCTCGTTCGGCCACCGTGCAAACCTTGCTTAAAAACAGCCGTTTCCAGGCGTTGATGGACCAAGAATCTTTGCAAGAGTCCCTGCACGACGCCCTGTACGAAAACGACTTGGCCGCCGCCGAACGCATTTACAGCTTAACGCAGACGGCTTCGCAATACCGCAGTGCGGCCCAAAACCGCAGTTCGTGGTGGAAACTGGGCAATAACATTTTGAGCCTGTTTAGCTAGGAGGATATATGCCGATTATTCCCACTTACCAACGCCAAGTGCGTTACGAAGCGCCCAGCGTAATTACCGCCGCCCCGGCGCCCACGCGCCTGCCCCAGGCGTACGAAAATGACTTGCAGGAATTTGGCACGTTTTCCAGGAATACGCTGAATTTTTTGAGCCGCCTGGACCAAGGTCCTTTCCAGCGGCAAAAAAGCGCCTCGCCTTCCGCCGCCGGCACGGGTTCGCAGGCGGCGCAGACGCAGCCCCTGTCCGACGCGGCTCCGTCCAGCGGGCCGCAGGCGGATAAAGACGTGTCCCTCCGCGCCGATTTGCTGCAGTCCGTGCGTGATACGGCCGCCCAAAAAGGCACCGTGCAAACACAGGATTTGGATGCGTTTGCCGCCGAACATTTCACTTCCGAACAAGCGGATACGCCCGCCGTGCGCGATTATTTGCTCCTGCGCCGCACCGCCCAGCAAGAAGCCCGTTCCGTCCAACAGCAACAGCAGCGGCAGCTGGCCGCGCAAGAAGAAAACCTTGTGCGGCAAGTCGGTTCCGCCGCGCCTTCCGCCCGTGCGTTGGACGCGTATTTAACCGGCCAGCTGCCCGCTTACGAAAAGCGGCTTAAAGATAACGGCGCGCCGCCGCAAACCGTGCAAAAACTAGCCGCCGCGCTGCAAGCGGACACCGCCGCTTCGTGCGTGCGGCGGGCATTGGCCGCCGGGCAGGACGGTTTGGCGCAGGAAGTATTTGAAAAATACGCCCCGCAGTTCAGCTCGTCCCAGCGGCAGGAGTGTGCACAGAAAATTCTGTTTTCGGCAGCGGATAACCGCGCCCGGCAATTATGGGAACGCGCCGCCCTGGAAAAAGACGCTTCGCTTCAAACGCGTGAAAAATGGGCTCATCAGCAATTGGACGGCGAGAAAAACGACACCTTTGCTTCCGCGGTGCGGCAAGCGGTTTCCGCTTTGCGGGCGGGGGAACAAGCCCGGCAGGCGGGCCAGCAGGCGCAGGTATACCGGGATATTTTGGCCTGCGGCGGGGCGGAGGAAGCGCAGGGCGTGTTAAACCGCCAGCGCGTGTTGGAAGGCGGACAGTTGGCGTTGGCGCGCCGGGCGGTGCAGGAAGCATTCGCCCAGCCGAAGGGATTTTCCCAGGCGGGGAAATTTAATCAGCTGTATTTTTCGTCTGATGAAAAAGCAGCCGCCCGCGCCTACGAAAAGGGACAGATTTCCGCCCGGGATTATTGTGTGCTGGAATCGGCCCGCTGTGCCCGCCAGTCCGGCCGCGACGACCGGCAAACCCAACTGCTCTGCCGGGGAATTGAACGCTGGGGCCAGCAAAAAGGATTGCCGGAAAAAGACGTGCAGGATATCACCTATGCCGTTCTTTCTTCCGCCGCGGGAACGAACGAACCGTTGACCGCTTGGAAACAAGTGAAAGCACTGTTTGACTTGTAGGAGAAAAAGATGACTGTTTCAATGCAAATAACCAAACGTATTTACCAAGGGAACGGAGTAAGCACCCAGTGGGATGTGGATTTTCCGTTTATGTCCGCTTCTGATATATGTGTGTATATCACCTCGCCGGAAGGGGTGGAAGAAGAAGTTTCGTCCCATTATGCTGTGGACGCACTGGCCCACACGCTGACTTATCCCACCGCAGAAAGCGGACAGCCGCCGCTGGCAAAGGGGTGGCGTTTGACGGTGCTGCGCCATACGCCGCTGACGCAGGAAATTGATTTAATCCGCCAAGGCGAATTGGATGCCGAAGTGCTGGAAGAAGGCTACGATAAATTAACCTTGCTCGTGCAAGAATTGAACGAACAAATAAACCGCAGTATTAAATATCCTGTTTCCACCCAAGAAAGCAACTTGGAAACCGAACAGTTTTTAAGTACGATGCAGGCTATTAAACAGGATACGCTGGCCGCGGAAACGTCGGCCCAGGAGTTTGCGGAACAAGCGCAAACCGCCGCCGGAGCCGCACAAACGGCCCAAACCCAGGCGGCCCAATCGCTCCAGCAAGCGCAGGCGGCCCAATCGGTGGCCGAAGCCGCTCAAGCGGCGGCTGAAACCGCGCAGAGCCAAGCGGCCGGTTCCGCCACGGATGCGTCCGGCTCGGCCACATCGGCCAGCGCTTCTGCCACGCTGGCGCAGAGCTGGGCCGTTAAAACGGGCGGAGCCGTGTCGGGCGGGGAATACTCAGCCAAATACCACGCCCAGCAGGCCGCGTCCAGCGCAGCGGAGGCCAGCACCGCTAAAACCGCCGCGCAAACGGCGCAAAGCGCGGCGGAAACGGCTAAGACGCAAGCGGCCGGTTCCGCCACGGATGCGTCCGGCTCGGCCACGGCGGCCAGCACGTCGGCCACGTTGGCGCAAAATTGGGCTGTTAAAACGGACGGTTCCGTATTGGATGGGGCGTATTCGGCTAAGTATCACGCCCAGCAAGCCGCGTCCAGCGCGTCTGCGGCCGGCACGGCTAAAACAGCGGCCGAAACCGCCAAAACGGCGGCCCAATCTGCCCAAAACGCGGCTGAAACCGCCAAGACCCAAGCAGCCGGTTCCGCCGCCGACGCATCCAGCTCGGCTGCCGCGGCCAGCACATCGGCGACGTTGGCGCAAAACTGGGCGGTTAAAACAAGCGGCGTCGTATCGGGCGGGGAATACTCGGCCAAATACCACGCCCAGCAGGCCGCTTCCAGCGCGTCCGCGGCTAGTACCGCCAAAACGGCGGCCGAAGCTGCCCAAACCGCCGCGCAAACAGCCAAAACCGCGGCAGAAACGGCTAAAACGCAGGCGGTTTCCAGTGCTTCCGCCGCGGCCGGTTCAGCTTCGGCTGCCAGCCAAAGCGCCCAAACGTGCCAGGAATTGGTGGCTTCCGTTGGCGATCCCGCCGCCAAGGACCTCTCCAACGTGACGAGCATTTCCGCTTCGTCCGCGGTGCAAACTGCCTTAAACGGCAAGGCCGCCAAGGACCTCTCCAACGGTTCAAAAGCCACACAAGCCAATATCAACAACATTATGCCCGACGATATGGACTACGTGGTGGACAGCTATTCCGATGGGGAAGGCAACTGGTACCGCGTGTATAAAAGCGGGTGGATAGAACAGGGGTTGTTTTTGCCTTCCGCCATCGGATCACACACGGTGTCTTTGTTAAAGCCGTTTCAAGACACCTCTTATGCCGTGCAAATGAGTACTGCCTATACGAGCAATTATTCCTTGGCGCGCACAATTTGCAAAGATAACAAGACAGTATCTTCGTTTCAGATACTTATGGCAGATGTGGCGATGCAAGTATATATCACTGCCTGTGGGCAAGGAGCCGAATAATTATGTTTACCATCGGACAACAAATAACGAAAGAAAATTACACGCAAGCCGCCATTTGGTGCAACCAAAACGGCGCGCATATTGAACCGCAAAACGGCAGTTATGTGATTGCCGCCAACCCGGCCCCGGCCGAACCCACCGCACAGGAGCGCGTGCAGGCCAAGGAATTGCAAACGGGCCTTACGCGGGCGGTGCGCGAGCTGGTACTGGCGGAAAATTCCGGCGCGAGCGATTACGTGAAAGAATTGGCGCAAGAGCTGGAAACGTGGGCAGCCGTATTGCGGGAGTGAGAGTATGAATACGGAAAAAATCCATCATTGGATTTACCTCATTGGCGTGGCCTGCGCCGTACTGTTTTGGTTTTTTACGATGTACGGCCTGCCGCCGCGGGTGGACAAGCTGGAAGAACGCGTGCGCGAACACGACCGCAAACTCGCCGAAAGCACCGTAAAAATAGACATTATTTTAGACGACGTGAAAACCATCAAAACGCATATTTTGGATTTTCACGGGAGGATAAATTAATGCCCGTGTTTTCCAAAACCAGCGAGGCGCGTTTAAAAACCTGTCACCCGGATCTGGTGGCCGTTTGCCGCGAACTCATCAAACAGTACGATTTTTCCGTGCTGTGCGGCCACCGCGGAAAAGCCGAGCAAAACACCGCTTTCGCAAACGGCACAAGCCGCTTAAGCTACCCGCAAAGCGCACATAATAAAATTCCCAGCCACGCGGTAGACCTTGCTCCTTATCCGCTAGACTGGGGCAATTTGGCCCGCTTTCGCGAAATGTGGCACCGCTTCGACGCAGTAGCCCAACTGCTGCGCGAACGCGGCGAAATTGAAAGCGAATTTGAATGGGGCGGGGAGTGGAATACCCTGCAGGACTTCCCGCACATTGAAATCAAAAACTAACCGCTTATGCGGAGCGTTTTTAACAGGAGAACAAAATGGAATGGATACAGAATAACTGGAATGACGTGCTTAGTATTATCGGCGCGGTGATTTTGATTGTTACCGCCGTTGTAAAACTGACTTCTACCGAAAAAGACGATACCGTCTGGGCGCAGGTGCTAAAAGTGCTTGCGGCCTTGTCTTTGTGCAACCCGGACGGGTCGCTTATCGGCAAAGGAAAATAAGATGTGGACGGCCTTTTGCGGCGTGTGCAGCTTTGGGCTGATGTTATGGGCGGTCGTTGCGTTGGCTAAAACCAGCGGCAAAAAGGCCGCCCAGTTAGACGCTTTAAAAGCCGAAACCGAACAGGCAGCCAAAGAACAGGAACGGGCAAATGAGATTAGAAATCGTGTTAATAATATGTCTGTTAGCGATGTGCGCAGGCGGCTGCAGGACGCTAAAAGCAAGTAACACTTCGGCCTGCCGCGTGGCGTTTGACTACCAAGACCCCGGTGTAAATGACCAAAATGCCCGCGCGCTTTTGGTGCATTATTGCCTGTGCCAAGATGAAAGCGAATGCAACTGAAAGGCTTCTTTTCTAGGTCCAAAAGCCCTCGGATATAGGACCAAAGACTCATGTGTGCCAAACGCTAAAAAACTATCATCTATATATGAAAAAGTTTTTTAGCGTTTTTATTATAGGTTGTTTAGTGTCGTTTTCTCCGTGTGCTTATGCGCAAAAATGGGCGCTTTCTAAAAAAATCTTCTGTCCGATACGGGCTAAAATTTCTTTTTATTCTCTTCAAAGAAAAACGGAAGCCGCCATACGGCGCGTGGCGGCGGCCCGGTGTATGCCGACGGCCTCGGTCAAAGCCAAACAATCGGTGAAGGCGCGTTCCCTAAAAGCCCTTGCGCCGGAGAAATCCGAATTAGTGGCCGCTTATCTTCTTCCTCGGTTCCCCTTTGAAAAAAATGACAAAGAAATCTACCGCGGTATGGCGTTGGACGCGGAAGGAAAAGAACTGCGGCACATTTTACAAAATGGGTTGGAAGTAGCCAAATCCCATTATGAAAATTTTATCGCGTATGACGGGAAAGAGTATCCCGCAAAGACGAAGGCTATTTATGCTTCTTCCTGGCCGGACCAGGCGGAAACTTATGTACTCACTAAAGCCAATGTAAAAAACTATCTGCCTGTTATTTTGCATATTAAGAAAGCAAGCAATCGGATGACGGTTTCCATTCCGCACGATATTCCGCCGTCGTGGATTTTACGCGTCAGCGTACTGCTAAAGGTGAGTGGCGTTCTAACGTGGGGGGAAGTGCGGCTGCGGAACGGCAACTTTGTATTTTATCCCTATTCCGATAATCCCTAAATTGTTGGAAAAAGAAAAATGTATCAACAAAAAACCCGGGGCAAACGCCCCGGGTTTTTTGTTAAGAGAAGCGGTTAGAAATCCGAATTTTTACCGCTGGTGATAGCGCTGCAGTATTTTTCTACACCGCGCGTCATAAACGAGACGCAGGAAGCCGTCAACGAAGAACTGGAAACACAGCAACGGGTGGCGGAAATAGTACCGGTGGTGGCGTCTTCCACCATAACGGTTTTTAAGGCGTATTTATCTTTGGTGATATTGCGCGAAGCCACGATTACAAACGTGTTGCCGG
>CALUQD010000010.1 GCA_944322825.1 Candidatus Avelusimicrobium pullicaecorum | reverse complement strand
AATGTTTCGTCTTTTACGCTGCGGGTACTGCTCTTGCTATAATAATATATTACAATAAAAACGGTATACAAATGCCCAATAAGGAGCATCCCCACCAGGACTGGCTTCCAGGTGAGCGATAAAAGCGTGCCCAGGGCGGCTGTCAAAGCCAACAGCACCAGCGTCACCGCCCATTTGGTTTTTTTCATACCGAAGGCTTTGTAGAAACTTTCCCGGCCGATGATTAAATCTTTATTGGCCGAAGTAAACCCCAGCGTCACCGAGCGCATAAATACCAGAAGCAGCGTATAGAAAACCGCCAGATAAGATGCTTTGCGCAGCAACAGCCCGTGGCTGTACGCCGGCAGGAACGCGCAGGCATACGCCCAGCCCAGCGCGGTGGCAATATCTTTCGTGCCGGGGAAAGATAACAGCTGCAATTTAAAAATATGCCGATACGGATACGAAAATCCCGCCGCTAAAAAGAGCGCCCCTAACCCGAAGGCCCCCTTGCCTAGCGTGGCCGCGCAGACCAATGCGCCCACCGCCGCCGCCAAAGAGGCCGCTGTCAAAAAGCGTTTGTTCTGGCCCGGCCCTTTTTCGGCCGCGCGGTTAAAGGCGGTCAGCGCATACACAAAAAGGCCTGCAAACGCCAGCAGGCGCTTATCGGCCGGCACACCTTCCAAGCGCATACAAACGTAGGTAAGGGCGGCGGCGGCAAAAGCCGTGTAAAAGCAATTACGCACCAAAAAATGCCACGCTTTGCCGGCCAGGTCCGATAAAATGGATTTAGCGTTTGGTTTGCGCAGTTCGCGCACGCGCGCGGCCACGCGGTCAATCACCCAGTTGGGGGTGGAGGCGCCGGCCGTGATAAAAATTTTCTTGGCGCGCTGTACCGGGGCGGGCTCCAGTTCTTCTTCCGTTTCCACGTGCAGCACTGCAGGCGCCAACCCTTTGCATAAAAGCGCCAGGCGCGCGGTGTTGGCGCTGTGGCGGCCGCCTACCACGATTACCAAATCGGCGCTTCTGGCCAGTTCGATGGTTTCTTTTTGGCGGTCCTTGGTGGGTTGGCAAATGGTATTGGAAACCTGGCAGACGTCGGCGTGTTTTTTTACTTCTTCGGCTGTTTCGTAAAAAACGCTTTCTTTTTGGGTGGTTTGGGAAACCACATTTACTTTATCGAAATGCGGCAGTTGGGCGGCTTCTTCCGGCCCGGATACCACAAGCCCTTTGCCTTGCGTGTAGCCCAACAGACCGATGACTTCGGCGTGGCCGCCGTCACCTACAATAACGGTATGGTATCCTTGTTCGGAAAATTTTGCGATGATGTTTTGCGCGTGTTTTACCAGCGGGCAGGTGGCGTCCACCACTTCCATTCCGAAGGATTCTATTTCCTGTTGGAACTGGGGCGTGATGCCGTGGGCGCGGATAACCAGCACGCCGGATTTGTCGGCGGCGTCCTGCGGGCGGTCGATGGAGGTGATTTGTTTTTCAGCCAGCATATCGGTCACTTGTTTGTTATGAATCAAGGGACCAATGGTATAGACCGGCTTTTTGCCGGCGGCTTCCAATTCGAGCACTTTATCGATGGCGCGCTTGACGCCCGGGCAAAAACCCGCGCTTTTGGCAACGGTGACGTCCTGTTCTTTTTCCATATTTATATTATAGGAAATTAGCGGCTTAGGCGTGGGGAAAGCGCATATTTTCTATAATAAATATATGAATAAAATAATGATGAGCCTGGCAGCCATGGCGCTGCCGTGTGCGGCGTTTGCCGGCGCATATGGCGATATGTTTAAAAACGGTCACCTCCGCTTTGACTACACGCCTAAAGAAATTGCCGCCCTGGAGGCGCAAGCCGCCCAGGAGCTGGAAGTGAATTTGAACTTCTTAGCCAAAATCCCCGCCCAAGACCGGGATTTTAATAATACGGTCCTGGCGCTGGAAAGCGCGTATACGGCGTATTGGTTTGTGCCGAAAAATCTGTCGCTGTTGGCGTATTTCCACGCCGACCCGGACGTACGCAAAGCAGCCGCCCAGCTGGAAGCCAAAGGCAGCCAAACCAAAGCGGCCGTGTTTGCCCGCAAAGATATTTACCAGGCGCTTAAAGAATACGCGGACACAAACCCGCGCCTGGCGCACGAGGACGCGCGCCTCCTTTCCAAGTGGCTGGAGCGCTACGAACGCGCCGGGATGGCGCTGTCGGACAAAGAAGCCGCCGAATATGCCCGTTTAAATACCGAACGGCTGAATAAAATCACCCAGTTTAACGTCAATTTAAACAATTACCAGGACGAGCTGCTCGTCACGCGCGAAGAATTGGACGGTATGGGCGAAACATTCATCAACCGCCTGGCGCGCACCGACGATGGAAAATACATTCTTACGCTAAAATACCCCGATTACAATCCGTTTATGGCGTCTGCCAAAAACGAAAAAGCGCGCAAAGCCCTGCAGGAAAAATTCGCCCGCCGCGGCGGGAAGGAAAACGTCGCCCTGCTGGAGGACACCCTGGAACTGCGCCGCCAACAAGCCGCCCTGCTGGGGTATGAAAAATACCCGGATTATGTGCTTCCGGTGCGGATGGCCAAGGACTATAAAACGCTGGAAAAATTTCTGAAAAATTTACAAAAAGAAGTTACCCCGCTGGCACAAAAAGAATTGAAAGAGTATTTGCAACTCAAGCAAGAAACCACCGGCCAAAAAGCCAAAGAAATGACCGCCTGGGAATTGCCGTATTGGGAAAACGAATACAAAAAGAAATACTACCAGGTGGACAACGATAAAATCAAAGAATACTTCCAGGCGGACCGCGTGGTGGCGGGGATGTTTGATATCTTTGGCAACCTGTTTGGCGTGACGTTTGAAAAAGCGGATCTTCCTGCGTGGCACCCGGACGTGCAGGTATACCAGATTAAAGACAAAAAAACCGGGGAGCTGCTTTCCAATTTCTATTTGGATATGTATCCGCGCGACGGCAAATATACGCACGCCGCTACGTGGAGCTTTGTGGACCGCTTCCAATTGCCGGACGGTTCGTACCAAACGCCTTCCGTGGTGATTGCCGCCAACTTTACGCCGGCGGGCAACGGTGTGCCGGCCTTGCTTGAACACAGCGAAGTGGAAACGCTGTTCCACGAGTTTGGGCACGTGCTGCAAATGTCTATGGCGACGTCTAAATACGCCACACTGACTGGCGACAATGTGGCTTGGGATTATATCGAAACCCATTCACAGCTGCTGGAAAATTGGGCTTGGCAGCCGCAGGTGCTCAAGCAAATTTCCGCGCATTACCAAACGGGCGAACCTTTGCCGGATGAGATGATGGAGGCCCTGGTCAAATCCAAAAACGCCGGCGCAGCTACGGCGTTTATCCGCCAGAACTTTTTGGGCCAGTTTGACGTAGCGGCCCACGCCGCTGATAAACGGGTGGATACGACAAAGCTCTACGCCCAAATGATGAAAGACATCACCGGCGTACCGATGACGCCCGGCACAATTCCGCAGGCGAGCTTTGGGCATATTATGTCTTTAACGGACCCGTACGACGTGGGGTATTACGTGTATGCGTGGTCGCTGGTGATTGCGCAGGATATTTTCAGCCAATTCCAAGAACAGGGGCTGTTCAACGCTGAATTGGGCGCGCGCCTGCGTGAATACATCTACACGCCCGGCACCGTGTATGACGAAAGCGAAATGGTGGAAAAATTCTTAGGCCGTCCGTATAATGATAAAGCGTTTTTGAAAGAATTGGGCATTGCCGGCGAGTAAGTAAAAACGCCTATAAAAAATCCGCGCCCGGAAACGAGCGCGGATTTTTTGTCGGCATGAATAATCAGTGCGGAATCCAATTTTTTAAGGCGACCCACGAAAGCAGGGAAATCCCCACCAGCACCAGCAGCAGCACCACAATCCAAATGCTGCGGAAATTGGCATTTTCGTTGGTCGGGGTTTTGTAGTGCGTGGAGCAAAGCGCTTGTATCATCGCTTCGGCGCGCATTTCGGCCGGGTCCTTGGTGTTGGGCGTGAGGGTGGCCGTGGTGGAAGGGTTGGCCTCGTCCAGGCGGACGATGACGTTTTCCAGTTCGTGCAGCAGCTGCAGCGCCCGGAAACGGAACTGTTGGAATTGGGCCAGCGGCATTTGGGCGTTCTCGTGGTAGACGAGCGCGTTGTCGTTGAGCTCTAAATAAATGTTGTCGCGCGTTTTTAAGAGGCCGATGATGTACGGCGTCAGCACCAGGGCGGAAGCCGGCGTCGGCGTGTGGATGCGGTAGCGGCTGTCTATTTGCGGGATATTGGTTTTCATCAAGGCGTACTGCGACGGGGCAAACGGGGAGTCAATCGGCGCGATTTTAAGCGCGGGGAACTGACGTTTTTTTAACTCCGCCGTAAAAATCGTAAACGCAATAGGTTTGGTTTTGGGGTCATCGTCTTTATAGATATTATCGTCGGCCACGCGGATAAAAGCAAATTTGTCCGAACAGGTACAGACGTTTTGGTATTGGTGGAAATAGAGCGTAAAAAATTCCAGCCGTCCGGCGGTTTGTTCGGTGGTGACGGAATCTTTTTCCCGGTCGTAGCGGCAGCCATTCATTTTAGCCATACGGGCAATCTGCGCCGCACGCGTGCGCGCGGTGGCAATCAGTCCGGCCCCACAGGCCAGTATCAGCAGAACGATAATTATATTCATATACCATATCATAGCAAAAACAAAAAAAGAGTTTGCTATAATTTACTCATCTTATAAGGGGGAGTTATGTGTTTTCCTACAAAATGGATATATGGAAGTATCGGCTTATGCCTGTTGGGCGGCTGCGCCCGGTGGCAGGAAGCCAACGCTCCGCTGGTGCCGGCGGGCGGCGTGCAGGAAGCCCAAGTGCAGCTGGTGGCCCAAAAACCGGCGGCGGATTGCGTATTTAAAGGAGCCGTTTTGGGCGATACCAACCCGGATGTGTCGGGGTGGCCCAAAGCTATTGTAGATTTGAACGAAACCATCCGCCAAGGGTTGGTTTCCAGTGCCCAGCAAATGGGGGGGAACACGGTTTGGGTGCGCACCCAAAGCTGGCAGAATCCAACCGTGGATACCGATTATTCCCAAACGTTTTACATCAACAATGTGGAATACGGCGCTTTGGTGTACCAGTGCCCCAATTAAATCCGTGCCGGCTGATTTAAAAACCCCCGCTTCGTTGGAAGCGGGGGTTTTATTACGGTCAAACAAACTTATTTGTCTAACTGTTCAGCCGGTTTTTTGCTGGATAAAATCGCCCAGCTCAGCACCGCCAGCAGGAAGATGACAACCACCCAGCCGATTTTGCCCAGCGGGGTAAAATCGTTGTGGTAGTTTACGATGATCGGCGCCACGATAACGGCCACCATATTGACCACTTTAATCAGCGGGTTGACCGCCGGGCCGGCCGTATCTTTCAACGGGTCGCCCACGGTGTCGCCCACCACGCTGGCTTTGTGGCGTTCGGACCCTTTGCCGGTGTTGGCGGCCAGGTCGGAAGGTTCATCTTCCACCACTTTTTTGGCGTTATCCCACGCGCCGCCGGCGTTGGACATAAATACCGCCAAGAGCTGGCCGGAAACGATAATCCCCGCCAAGAAACCGCCCAAGGCTTCTACGCCAAACGCCAGGCCCACCACCACAGGGGACACAATCCCCAGCAGGGCTAAAATAATCAGCTCCTTCTGTGCGGCGATGGTGGAAATGTTCACCGCGCGGGTATAATCGGGCTGGGCTTTTCCTTCCAGCACGCCGCCTTTAAACTGCCGGCGCACTTCCTGTACGATAAGCGCAGCCGCGCGGCTGACGGCGTTAATCGCAAACGACGAGAACAGCCACGGCAGCGCACCGCCAATCAGCATCCCCACAAATACGACGGGGTTGGACACCACAATCCCCACCTGCGAAAGCAAGGTAAGCACTTTGTCTTCTCCGGCGGCGGCCCACGCGTCGTTGAGCAGGCGCTGTACGTTGCTTACGTCCACCATATAGGACGCAAACAGCGATACCGCCGCAATCACGGCAGAACCAATCGCCACCCCCTTGGTGATGGCTTTGGTCGTGTTGCCTACGCCGTCCAAGTCGGCCATAATCTGGCGGGCTTTTTTGGTTTCTTCGTCGTTCTGGCCGTGCCAGGACATTTCGCCAATGCCGTTGGCGTTATCGGCAATCGGGCCGAAGGAGTCCATCGCCACGTTGTTGCCGGTCAGCGTCAGCATACCGATACCGGTCATCGCTACGCCATAGAGGATGAAGTTGAATTTTTCCGCCGGGGTCAGGCCGTCAATCGTGCCGAAAATGACGACCGAGCAGAAAATGGACGCCGCAATCACGAGCGTGGTCCACACGGCCGATTCAAAGCCCACGGCAATACCGGACAGAATGGTCGTAGCCGATCCGGTGGCCGTGGATTTTTTGATTTCCTGCACGGGTTTGTTTTCCGTACCGGTAAAGTATTCGGTCAGGCGGTCAATGATAATCGCCAGCAAAATACCAATGGTGGTGGTGGCAAACGGCCTCCACCAGCCGCCGGGCACGGTGGGCATATAATAATAAGCCAATACGCCAAAGATAATGACGGAAATGGCCGCCGAAATGCTGTACCCTTTAAAAATGGCTTTCATCGCGTTGCCCGCGGTGCGTTTGGAGTCTTTCACCGCGTATGTGCCGATGATGGAGCACAACACGCCAATGCCGCGCACCAAGAGCGGATAGACAATCCATTCGTGGTGGCCGGTAATGCGCCACAGGCCGATACCTAAAATCAAGCCGGAAACAATGGTGACTTCGTAGGATTCAAAAATATCGGCTGCCATACCGGCACAGTCGCCCACATTGTCGCCCACCAAATCGGCCACGACGGCGGGGTTGCGCGGGTCGTCTTCCGGGATGCCCGCTTCCACTTTGCCCACCAAGTCGGCCCCTACGTCAGCCGCTTTGGTATAGATGCCGCCGCCCACGCGCATAAACAGCGCCAAGAGCGTACCGCCGAAGCCAAACCCTAACAAAGCATCCGGCGCGGCAATGCCGAAAATAATAAAGATAACCGTTCCGCCCAACAGGCCCAAACCGTCCGTCAGCATACCGGTTACGGTGCCGGCGCGGTAAGCAATCCGCAGGGCGTCGCCGAAGCTGCGTTTGGAAGCCGCCGCCACGCGCACGTTGGCGTCTACAGCGATGCGCATCCCCAGCTGGCCGACTAAAAGCGAGAATACCGCTCCCAAAATAAATGCACCTGCGCGCCCAAAAGCGGCGATAAGTTTTACTTTTTCGGGGCTTAATCCGGCAAACCGTTCCATCGAGTCCTGCGACACGGGAACAATGTATACCGATAAAAACAAACAAACCGTTAATAACCCGATTAACGGCAGAATGGTTTTTAACTGTCTTTTGAGATAGGCGTTTGCGCCTTCCCGGATGGCGCCCCATACTTTTTGCATTTCGGGGGTGCCGGCGTCTTCGCTGATGACCTGTTTGCGCAGGAACAGCGCATATAAAAGCCCTAACACTGCAATGAATAATACACCGAACAGCGCGTATTGTTCAAAAGGTCTTAGGGAGGCAATTCCGTACCACATCTGGCAATCTCCTTTACGACAATGGTAAAACGTCCCCTATATTATAATAAAAATCCACTGCAAAATACCGCCTAAAGCAAAGCGGTCCGCCCGGCGGGGCTTTTAGAGGCGGTTCGATTTTTTTTATAATTATATATATGTTTTTGCTTAGAAAAACAGCTTGCTCCGTGTTGTTCCTAACCTTTTTGGTTTCCGCTATCCCGGCAGCATCTTTACCTTCTTTCTTTACGCAGCTTACGCAAACCCTGCAACGTTCCGCCGCTATCCGGCAGAACCCGGGTATGAACCGCTTTCGCTGGATGCGTTTTTACTTTCCCACCGCCCAGGTAGCCCCGCAGGAAGATTGGTGGGATAAACTCTACCGCCTGTTTTGCGTGCAGGACCAACAGCGCGCGGTGGCGTTTTATCTATACCAGATGTATATATCGGCCGCGGCCTATGGAACGGTTCCCCACGGGTATTTGACGGTAAACCACTTGGGGGTGTTGGATGGGCTGGAGCGGCTGAAAAATAGGTTTGATGTGCGCGGCGCCGTGGAATTTTACGATGAAAACAAAGCCGAAATCAAAAAGAAACTCAAGCATTTTTTTGATAACACCCACTTGGCTTCCTACCGCCCCGATGACCCGCGCAACGACGCGGCGGAGCGGAATTTCCTGCGGGTATTGGCCAACAGCGCCGATTCCAGCGGCCGTGCCCGGTATCGTTTGACGGCTCCCCGCTGGAAATCCTCTTTATTGCCGCAGGATATGGCCTGGCTTTCCCAGGCGCTGCAGCGGGTTGAACGGGACATTGGCAAAAAAGTAGTGCTGTATCAAACGGCGAAAGGGGATTTTTCGCTGTTGGATAAACGGGTGGGGAACAGTGCCCGCGGCAATTTGGCTTATTTGTACCGCCCGGCCGGGCAGGAATGCGCCGCGCGGGCTTATTTAACCGGAAGCGGCGTATGCCAGCAGCTGGCTGTACAGGCGCCGGCTGAAAGGAAAATTTCCCGCATTTACCGGCTGCATATAAAACCTTTAGAGGGCGCCTTTTTGCGGGCGGCCCACGGAGGGCATTTTTATTCCCCTGCCGGCGGGACGTACCCGGATTGGTATTACCACGAGGCTATATTGATTATTTTGAAACACGGCGAGCAGTATACGCCGGTTGTGCTGGATAAATTTTTGTTTGCCAAGCCGGTATCGCTGGAACAATGGATGAAATCTTTTAATATATACACTACGGTTCTTTACGCCACCCCTTTCCAGCGGCGGGATGATACCGAAGAACGCTTGGTGCAGCCGGACGGAAAAAATAAAAAAGGAATTTTTAAGTACGGGCGCCTCTATCGGCCCTATCCGGTGAAAAAGTAAACGCGCTTGCTGCCGTGTTAGAATTTCCCGCCGAATACAAAGCCGATCTGGTTGCTGCCGTCCTGCAAGTTGTGCGTGTAATTAACGCCGAAAGGAAACGGAAAGCGCCATAATTTGTAGGATACCGTGGCCCCGGCGCCGCTGTGCGGGCGGTAGCGCCCGCCGGTATATACGTAGGCAATTTCGTAAAACGGTGCAGCCGACAAGAGCCCGGTTTCGTTGCGCAGCAGGTAGTAAATAAACGATACCATCCCGCCCGCCCCGCGCGTGCCGCGCAGCTGCCGGTCGTAGCGGCCCATCCCGCTGAGCAAATCGGTTGATAAAATCTCGTCGCTGAAAGACGCGCGCAAAGCGTCCTGCGCGCGCAGTTCCGCCACCAGCATATGGCGGTTTTTCAGTTCCAGCATCCACGCTCCTTCCAACCCCAATTTAGAAACAGTATAATCGCTTCCCGTCCAGCTGCCGCCGGCGGAATAAAACAAGTTGGCCGCGTAGCCCTGGCGGGCGCGGGGCAAGTTTTGCAGGCTTTTCTTTTTGTCGGTTAACCCATAGCCGGATAGGGCGCCCATATTGGCGCCTTTGCGGTGGTCGTCTGTCAGACGCAAGCCGAAGGTTATTTGGTTGTGCAAGCCGCCGTCCAAGCGTTCTTGGCTGTATGTGTTGCGCACATATTCCGGCCGGATGAACGCCCGTACGGTGCGCGAAAGACGGCGCATATACGTAAGGGTGACTTTTTCCTGGCGGGTGTGTACTTGGTCCAGCAGGCGGGAGGCGTATTCGTCTTCGTCATCGGTAGTGGAAAAAACGCCAAACGTGTTGCTCCAGCCGTTTTGGTAAAAGCGTTGGTCAAAGTTTAGTTTGGTATAGTTAATGGAAAAGAAATCGTTGCCCAGGTTTATCCCGGCCATTGTGCTAAAGCCGTCTGCACTGCCGCCCACAAAAAAGAAAGAGCTTTCCCCTTGTTTAAATAAATTCCCCGCCGCCAAGGAAAGCGCGGCCGCGCTTTTTTTGCCGCCCGCCGCAAACGCCAGCGGAAAAATATAATAGCCGTCTTGGGCGTTGATAAAAATATCGGTTTTCCCGTTTTGTTCCTGGGTGGAAAAATCCAGCTTTTTAAAAACGCGTAAATTGTGCAGGTCATCCTGCGCTTGTTCGTAACGGGCGGGGGTAAAGAGGTCGCCCGGTTTAAGGAGAAAACGCTTTTGCAGCGTTTCGGGTTTCATCCGGGCCGTGGCGGCGTGCACCTGGCCGACGGTTGTAACCGGCGTTTGGGCACAAAGGGCCGTTCCGCTCAAGCAAATCAAGCAGAAAAGTAAGTTTCGCATATCCCGTAAATTATAACTTTTTAGGCGTAAGGGGCGGCGGTTGGTTTTGCATTAGTTTGCCTTTCGTTGCACAGGCGGGCGGTTTTGTCTATAATATATAGAACTTTTGCCGCCGCGGTTGGGTGGACGGTCTGGCATAGATACGGAGGACTTATGGCAAGACGCGATAAAACGAATTATTACTTGGACTTGGCAGACGTGGTTTCCCAGCGCGGCACTTGTCTGCGCCGCCGTTATGGAGCGGTGATTGTAAAAAATGACGAAGTGATTTCCACCGGTTATGTCGGCGCGCCCCGCGGCCGCAAAAATTGCAGCGATTTAGGCTACTGCATCCGCCAGCAATTAAACATTCCCCGCGGCGAACGCTACGAACTGTGCCGCAGCGTGCACGCCGAAGCCAATGCCATTATCAGCGCGCCGCGCGACAAAATGCTGGGGGCTACTTTGTATTTGTCCGGCCGGGAAGTATCTACGGGCGAATATATCCAAAATTCCAACAGTTGTTCGATGTGCAAACGGATGGTTATTAACGCCGGTATCAAAAATGTGATTGTGCGCGATACGCACGACAGCTACCGCGAAATTAACGTGCAGGAATGGATTGAAAACGATGAATCCTTAGCCGGCCAGCGCGGCTATTAATTGGAAAAGGGCTTTCCTAACACCCCGCTTTCGAGCGGGGTTTTTTGTGGAAATTTAGTGTTTTGCGAGAATGAAACTTGGTGGAACAGTGCGGAGCGTTGTTTTGGTAGGGTGCGGCATTGCGGGAATGGTGTGGCCTAATTAGTCGTGCTAGCGGGCCTAGAGAGGGGAGCCCCGGCTCTAGGCTGTTGCGTATGGTGCAACAGTGCGGAAACAGTGTGGCGTAAACTAATCGCGCTAATGGGTATAGAGTTCCACCCCCTGGAAGGGGCCCTTTTTCTGGCGCCAGAAAAAGGGCGAAAAAGAGCGCCGCCCCAGGGAGCCACAAAAATCACTTTCAAACGGGAAATTTTATAACTCGCGCGGGCTTTGCCCCGCGCTCAAAACAATAAAATTTCTCCTCCGTTTGAAAGGCTTTTTGTAGACGGCTCTAAAGGGGCGGATAAACGGCCACGGCCTTGTCCCCGGCAAAGCGGAAAAAAGCTTTCCTTTTTGAATAGCGCGACATTTCGAAAGCAGTGTGGCCCAACCAGTCGAGTTAGCGGGCAAAGGAAAGGGAGCCCAGGCTCTGGGCCCTTGCAGAAACATCCCCACCTTTTTGTTCCCTTTTTGCGTAAGCGCCGTATTTTGCGGAATCCTGTTTGAGGCAGAGTGCCGCGGCCTGGAAGGCCTTGATTTGTTTTTTTTTTTTGATAAATTTTGGCTATGAGCAAAATTTATCAAAAACCCCTCTCGGCGGGGAAAAACGCCGGATTTACGCTAATAGAGTTATTAGTAGTGGTTTTAATTATCGGCATATTGGCGGCGGTAGCGTTGCCTAAATATCAAATGGCGGTGGCAAAAGCACGGTTCAGCGAATTAATTGCTATGGCCCGCACGATGAAAAACGCCCAGGAAATGTACTATATGGCCAATGGGTCGTATGCCAGCAATATGGAAGATTTGGATATCACGTATCCGTCCGGCCGAAGCAGAATAGGAGTGCTTGTTCTCAACCAAGAAAACCGCGTGGCCGCTTACAACGTAAGCTCCTTATGCAACAATTATGAGGTGTATTTGGATAATGCCGGCGGCGAACGCCCCGGGAAAGCCTTTTGCCACGTGCGGATTAATTCCGGGTGTGACGAAGAATTGGGCAGGCAGCTTTGCCGGTCCTTGGGATGGCCCCAGAAAAATTCTCATACGTGGGACGAACCGTAATCTTTTTTAATTTCTTGCGTAAAACCCGGCGGGACAAAAGCGCCGGGTTTTTTTGTATATAAAAAAGCCAAAAAAATCCCGCCTTGCGGCGGGTATTTTTTCAAATGGCGGAGCCGACGAGATTCGAACTCGCGGTCTCTGCCTTGACAGGGCAGCGTGTTAACCAGGCTACACCACGGCTCCATTTGTTTCTTGCTACAGATATATTTTAGCTTAATTTGGAGCGCCGCGTCAATAAATTTTAAACGGCGCGTTTTGTATAGGGAAGTTAATCAAATTTTCCCCACAGGATTTGTTCTAATTCCAATTCTACGCCGTGTTTTTCTTTCACTTTTTCGCGCACTTGGTCCATCAGCGTTTTGATGTCTTGCGGAGTGGCGCGGTTGAAGTTGACGATAAATCCGGCGTGCTTTTCCGATACTTTTGCGCCGCCGACGGATAAGCCGCGCAGGCCGGTGTCATCAATCAAGCGAGAGGCGTAGTCGTTCGCTGGGCGTTTAAACACGCTTCCGGCGGAAGGATATTCCAGCGGCTGCTTTTCCATCCGCTTATGAAGCACCGTGTTGCGGGTTTCGATAAGTTGGGTAAAATCGCCTTTCTGCAATTTAAACCCGGCGGAGAGGATGATGCAATCCTGTATGCCTTCCACTTTGCGGTACGCGTATTTGACGTCTTCCTTCAGCAATGTGGCCGGGCGGCCTTCACGGTCGATAACGTCGAAGTATTCCAAGCAGTCAAACGTTTCTTGGCCGAAAGCGCCCGCATTCATAAATACGGCCCCGCCCACGCTGCCGGGGATGCCGGATAATTTTTCCATTCCGGCCAGGCCCGCTTCGCACGCTAGCTCGCAGGCTTTGTCCAGTGCGGCGCCGGCCTCGGCTTTTACGTGTTCCCCGTCCACGCTTACGTGGTTCATCCGCTTGGTGGAACACGTAATCCCGCCGATGCCTTTGCTGCTGACTAAAATGTTGGACCCAAAGCCGATAATGCGCAGCGGAATGTGGTGCGTTTCGGCCAGTTTTAGCACAAAGCTCCACTCCTCCCGCGTTTGCGGATAGACGTACACTTCGGCCTCTCCTCCCGTGCGGTAGGTGGTATGCCGTGCCATCGGTTCATCGAGCAGGCAGTTATCGCCAAAAAAAGTTTTCAGTTCTGCTTTGTAATCCATAGGGTTTAAAAATTCAGCCCAATCCCGCCTTGCAGGGCGTGGTTGTCGGACGTTTTGGTGTAGGCCGCAAACATATATACAAACGGGAACGGTTTAACGTTTACCCCGGCGGTATAGCGCACATCGCCGTCCGAAGTGGAGCGGGCGGGGTAAATATCTTTGGTTTCCAGTTCGCCGTAATCGTAGCCTACGCCCACATAAGGCGTTAAGAACAATACGTTCATCGACGCCACCGCCGAAAGCGAATAATGGTCCGTGGTATACCAATCGGTGGAGCCGCGGTCATAAAACCCACCCAAGGAAACGTTAATCGTGTCAAAAATGCCGAAATTGTATTTTAATCCGCCGCCCAGCGATTTAAAACCGTTCATATCGGTTCCGCGCAGGACGACACCCAAATCCAGCACCGGGATTTTGGTTTCCGCGGTGATAAAGCCGGCGTAGAGATAATCGTCGGAGGAGATATTGTTATTAGACGACGGTTTAACCGCGCTTAACGAGGCGCCGATATCAAACCCGGGGAAGGTGGTTCCTTTGCCCGTGTGGAAATCCGCCACGCCGATTAAGGCGTTAATGTCTTTGTTATAGGCGGATAAATCGGAGGTGGCGGAATAATGCGCGTGGAAATCATCCGCGATGTTGGAAGCAGAGGCAGCCCCTGCCAAACAAAAAAGGCTCAGTACGGCGGTGAAGAGTTTTTTCATAGTTCTCCGTTGCGAAAATGTAAGATATATAATATCATAGAAAAAGACGGGGGGATAAGCAACCCGTCAGACGGTAAAACCGATTTTATCTTGTCCGTATAGGAGAACTTATGGTAAGCGAACTAGCTGGAACTTTAACCACACAAAAAATGGATACGGAAGCGATGAAAAAGGAGTTTTTTGCTCCTTCTGCCGCTCCTGTACCGGTGAAATTTGGCACCTCGGGGCACCGCGGCAGCTTAGGGGCCGGGTTTTGCGCCCTGCACGCCCGCGCCATTGCTCAGGCCGTGGCCCGTATGCATAAAGAACAACACATCACCGGGCCGGTATTGGTCGGCGGGGATACGCGTTTGATGTCGGCCGATACGGCGCGTTTGTGCGCCGAAGTGCTGGCCGGAAACGGATTGCCGGTTATTTTGCCTGATATGCCGCTGCCGACGCCGGTGTTCTCCTTTGAAATTATCAACGGGCGCGCCAGTGCTTCTTTAAACGGTACGGCCAGCCACAACCCGCCCCAGGATATGGGCCTGAAATATAACCCTTCCAACGGGGGGCCGGCGGATGCTTCTATCACTTCCCAAATTGAAAAATATGCCAACGAATATATGGCCCACCCGGAGCAAATCCAATCCCTTCCGCTGGAGGAAGCCCGCAAACAAGGGTGGGTGCGATCGGCCGATTTAATTACGCCGTATATTACCGCATTGGCAAAATTTATCGATTTTAAAGCCATTGCCGCTTCGCCTCTTAAATTTGCGGTGCACCCCCTGGGCGGCAGCAGCTTGGCTTTTTACAAAGCGATCAAAGAAAAGTATGCTCTTAAAAATGTAGACATCGTCAGCAACGTGCAGGACCCGACGTTCTATTTTATTCCGCTTGACCACGACGGCAAAATCCGGATGGATCCTTCTTCCAAGTATCCGATGTCGCCGCTTATTAAATTGGTGCAGGATGGCACCTATGACTTTGCCGGCGCCAGCGACCCGGATGCCGACCGCTTTGGCTGTGCCACTAAACACGGCGGTTTGATTCCCCCGAACCACGCCCTGTGCGTAATGGCCGATTACCTGTACCGCCGCCACAAAGTGCGCGATGCGTATTCCATCGGCCGTACCTTGGGGACCACCTCCCTGCTGGACCGGATTGCCGCGGCGCACAAACTGCGGCTGGATGAGGTGAATGTCGGCTTTAAGTATTTTGTGGAAGGTATTGTAAAACGCAAATACGTATTGGCCGGGGAAGAAAGCGCCGGGATGTCCGTCAGCGGCTGGACGCCGGAAAAAGACGGTATTTTTGCCGTGTGCCTGTTGATGGAAATGATGGCGGTGGAAGGCGACATTGCCGACAGCTACAACCGTTTGACGGCGCAATTCGGCACTCCGTATTATACCCGCGTGGATGTGCCGACCGATGAGGAAACGAAAAAACGCGTCAAATCCTTAAAAGCGGCCGATTTTGAGAACCTCCACCAAGTGGCGGGCGAAAAGGTCACCCGCGTGCGCGATACGGACGGCATTAAAATCTACCTGCAAAGCTCGTGGTTTTTGGTGCGGCCTTCCGGCACGGAAAATATCTTAAAAATCTATGCCGAAACCTTCATCAGCCCCCACCATTTGGATAGACTGATTGAACAAGCCAAACGCCTGCTGGCGTAGGCCGGAACAGTTTGGAAATAAAAAGGGCGGGAAATTTTCCCGCCCTTCATTATATAGGGGAGCCCCGCTTGCGGAAAGGCAAATTTGATAAAATATACCTATATGATGAACTTCGTTTATGTGGGATTAGGCGGTTTTGTGGGGGCGGCCTTGCGTTATGGCGTAAGTGCGGGGGCGGCTCTTTTTGCGTGGCGCGGCCACTGGGCTACGCTGGCCGTGAATGTGCTGGGCAGTTTGGCCATTGGCTACCTGGCCCCGTATTTCGAAAATCCTTCCCAGCCGGCCCGGTTGTTTTTGGTCGTGGGCGTATTGGGCGGGTTTACCACGTTTTCTTCTTTTTCGTTGGACACACTTTCTCTATATCATAACCAGGAATTTTTCCTGGCGGCGTGCAATGTGCTGCTAAACGTGATGATTTGTTTGGCGGCGGTATGGGCCGGATTTAAGCTGCACTACGCGTGGTAGCGGCTCTATTGATTTAAAAACCCCCGCTCCTAAGAGCGGGGGTTTTCATTTGGAAATTTCTATTGGGCTTTAGGCGCGGCGGTCCATTACGTAAAAGCTGCCGTTTTCGTGCTTTTTGGCCAGGCATTTCAGCTCGCTGCCGATGTTGCTGACCATCGCAAAGGAGGTTAACGGGCGTTTGGTATTGTGTACGATACCGATACCGATGGAAAGAAATTTAAATTTTTCCGTTTCGCCCCGGCGGTTGGTGGAAACCATATACCCGTTTTTCCGGTCCTCCTCATTATAGAAGGCAGGGGCCAGCGCATCGGTTTTGGAAGCAATTTCTTGGGCAATGGCTTCGGCCTTGTCAAACGCGCAGACGACGATAAAATCATCGCCGCCAATGTGTCCTACAAAAGAAGTGGGTTCCTGTGCGGCGGCGCGGACGATGATGTCCGCTTCGGTTTTCAGCACGCGGTCGCCCGCTTCAAAGCCGTATTTGTCATTAAACGATTTAAAATTGTTGAGGTCGCAATACAGCACGGCAAATGGGCGGCCGCTGGCAATTTCCGCCTCTATTCGGGCTTGAATAGAGGGGTTGCCCGGCAAGCGGGTGAGGGGGTTGCAGTCCATTTTTTGTTTATTGCGCTTTAACAGCAGTTTTACGCGGGCGACGATTTCGTCCTCGTCGGCCGGTTTGGTGAGATAATCGTCGATATCCAAGCCCAGTCCTTCGAGCTTGGTGGATTTATCCGTTACGGCGGTAAAAATGATAATCGGCGTATGCAAATAGCCGGTGCGGCTGCGTACTTCCTGCACGACTTCAAACCCGGTCTTTTTGGGCATTTCGTAGTCCAGGATTAACAAATCGGGGTTTTCTTTATAGGTTTTTTCGATGGCCTCTTGTCCGTCTTCAGCCTCAATGACGGTAAAACCGGCGTTGGTCAAAATTTCGGACACTAAAAAACGAATGGCGTGGGAGTCGTCGGCCAGTAAAATTTTTGCATTGTGTTCCATAAGCATATTTAAATAAATTTCCTTTGCCCGCGCAAGAGTTCTTTTTCGTATAATTTATGTATGACTTACGCCATTTTATTTATAGGGGTGCTCTTGTTTTTGGGGCACGTGTTTTCCTCTTTGTTCGAAAAAACCCGCCTGCCGGATGTGCTGCCGCTGATGATTTTGGGTATTTTGATGGGCCCAGTGCTGAAAATAGTCAGCCCAGATTCCTTCGGCGAAGCCGGGCAGATTTTTACCACCTTGGCCCTGATTGTCGTGCTGTTTAAGAGCGGGTTGGATTTCCGCATTTTATCCCTGCGCGGGGCGGTGGGGCAGGGCTTGCTGCTTACTACGGTCTGCTTTCTGCTGATTACGGTTATTATTGCCTTTATTACGCAGAGCGCTTTGGGCATTCCGCAAATTTACGCGTTGATTATCGGTTCTATCGTGGCGGACAATTCCACCGCCATTATCACGCCGATGTTGGCGAAACTGAAAATTGCCAAAACGACAAAGACCATCCTTTTTCTGGAAGCCAATTTGACGGGCGTTTATTCCATTGTGCTGGCGTTGGCGTTATTGTCCGCCGCGTCGCGCGGCGGGACGGTTTCGGCCGGGATGTTGGCGGCCGATGTATTTAAATCCTTTGGAATCGGCATCCTGTTTGCCCTGGCGGCCGGATTATTTTGGATGAGTATTTTGAACCGGGTGCGCCGGTTGGAAAACGCCATTTCCTTAACGTTTGCCTTTGTATTGTTGGTTTACAGTTTAAGCGGACTAATCGGCGGGGACGGCGCGATTGCCACGTTGGCGTTCGGGGTGGTGGCGGGGAATATCCGTCTGATTAAACGGCTGTGGCTGCCCAAGCTGGACTACCAGCGGCTGTTGTCGCTTAACAGCGGGGAAAAAGATTTTTTTGACGAAATTGAATTTATTTTCAAAACGCTGTTTTTCGTCTATATGGGTATTTGCCTGCGGCTGGGGCGGGTGGATTTGCTGGCGATTGGCCTCCTGCTGGCCTTGGCTAAGCTGGTTTTCCGCGCGCCGGTGGTGAATTACTGCGTATCGCGCAAAATCACGCGGGAGGATTGCTCCGTCATTATGGCGATGTGCCCCAACGGGTTGGTCAGCGCGGTGTTGGCGGCGATGATTGCTTCCCAACTGCCCAAAGAAGGGGCTGTGATACAGGATGTTATTTACGCGGTGATTTTCTTTAGCGTACTGCTTTCCAATTTGATGTCCTTCCGTATCGAAAAAGGCGGCTTAAAATGGCTGGGGAAAGCGATGTTTTTCCGGCACGAGCAAGCCCCGTCGCCGCAAGAGGGTGCCCCTCAAGCGGAGGCCGAAGGAGGGGAAATTTCTTTGCCTTCCCCGGATAATACCCCGGCGACGCCGCCCGCACCCGCCCCGGAAAACAAATAATTTTATGATGCAAAAAACGCCCCGGAAAATTCCGGGGCGTTTTGATGTAACACATAAGGGCTGTTACGGTTTGTACACAAACGAAAGCAAACTGTCTTTTACGTGGTCCCTTCGCCAGGAAAAGAAATTTTCCTTGTCGCCGCAGGTGCAGTAATAAGGGGTTTTGATGTCGCCCGCGGTTAAGCCGGCCAGCTGGAGCTGGAGAATAATTTCCGTATTTAAATTGACGAAAATTTTCCCTTCTTTCCGCACGACGCTTTGGGCCGAAAATTGGGAAGCGGTATCTTCCTGCACTTCAAAGCAGCAGCTTTGGATATGCGGCCCCAGCCACCCGCAGATAGCGCCTTGGGCGCCGGCGTCTTTCATAGCCAGGGCGGTTTTATAAGGCAGTTGTTTTACTACGCCCCGCCAGCCGCAGTGGGCCAGCGCAAACACGCGGGCGGTTTCATCCCACAAAAAAAGCGGTACGCAGTCCGCCGTCAAAACAGCGGCGCCCCAGCCCCCGCACGAGAGCACCCACGCGTCGGCCTCCTGCTCGGGCAGGTTTTGGAAAGCCAAAGCGTCCGCGTCCGAGGCGATGCGGATAATCCGGTCGCTGTGGGTTTGGTGAAAGTGCAGGATTTGTTTTTCCGGCACGTTGAGCTGCCCGTATACGGCGGCTTGATGGGGCAGTTCCCTCATATTGCCGGCGTGGCGGGAAACGGTTCCGCCCACCAGGCCCAGGGAAAGCATTCGGTTGTCGGCATATATATTCATAAATCTAATTTCTTCAGGCGCACGGTGCCTATTTTTTCGCCCAGTAATTTTTCGGCCAAGTGTTTAAAGCGGGTCGGGTCGTCGCTGGCGTAGAGCTGCACGCGGCCTTTGCCTTGGGTTTCCAGTTGGGCGCGTCCGGCCAGAAACAGTTGGGCCGCGTCGGCTAGTGTATTGGCGGAATCCACAAGGGTTACCCCTTTTCCTAAAATTTTGGCAATGACCGGCTTTAACAACGGATAATGCGTACAACCCAAAATCACGGTATCGGCGCGGCTTTTTTGTACGGGTTTTAAGTATTCCTGTGCAATCAGCGCGGCGGCGGGTTTTTTGCCCCAGCTTTCTTCGGCCAGCGGCACAAAAAGCGGGCACGCCTGCTGGATAATACGAGCTTTGGGAAAACGCTTTAAAATGGCTTTGGGATAGGCTTTGCTGCGCACGGTGCCTTCCGTACCCAATACGGCAATCCGGCCGTTTTGGGTGACGGCGGCGGCACGCTGGGCCCCCGGTTCAATCACGCCCATTACCGGCACGTCGAGCTGGCGGTGCAATTCGGACAAGGCTTGGGCCGAGGCGGTGTTGCACGCCACTACAATAAGCTTTACCCCTTGGCTTTGCAAAAAGCGGGCGATTGCTAAGGAAAATTTCGTCACAGCCGCTTTAGACTTGGAGCCATAAGGCACATTGGCCGTATCGCCAAAATAGATTAAATCTTCGTGCGGCAATTGACGGCGCAGGGCTTTTAGAATTGTCAGCCCTCCCAGGCCGGAGTCGAAAACGCCGATAGGTTGTTTTTTCATAATTCTTATTATATTAATTTGCTTCATTGGAACAAAACCCTTTCTTTGTGCTAGAATATCCTTATGTTTAAAAAGAAGATTCTATTGCTGGCAGCTGTGTTTTTGTGCGGAGCGGCGTTGGATGCCGCGCCCGCTAAACAAGCTGCACCGCTAATTGTAGGCGGGAATTTTTCTTCCCAGACCAATACATCTTCGCAAACGAAAGTGTTTAACCAAACTGCCCGCAACGCGGAAATTGCTTCCTTAAATAATCAGCTGAAACAAAAACGCTTTACGGAAGTGATCCGCCGTATCAATGCGTTGACCGCCAACAATTTTTTGGATGACAGATTCCACCTGTTACTAGCAATTGCATATGACGGATTAGGCAAATATGATGACGTTATCTATTCCGCCGGCCAGGCCATTGCCGTTGCTCCGCAGGATTCCCGTGCCTATATTTTGCGCGGCGGCGCTTATATGCAGCTGGGCCATTACGACCGCGCCCGAATGGATGTGGATACCGCGCTTAAGTTAAATCCATCCTCGCGCTTGGCCCAAAAACTGCAAAGCGATTTGGACGAAAAAATGTCCATCAAGCGCGCCGAAAAACCAGCTGTCCCGACCAAAACAGACGCCACCCCGCGGTGGGTAACGCTTTATTTTTTGGTCGTATTTGTGGCAGTATTGCTTTTTATTTATTGGCGTTACGAAGACGTCTTCCGCCAGCCGAAAAACGCTTTTTCCCGCCGGGAAGTGGAAGTAAAGGAACAGTACGACTTTATCCGCCAAATTGGCGAAGGCGGTATGGGTAAAGTATACGAAGCGTACGACAAAGTGCTCAAACGCAAAGTGGCCATTAAACGCGTACGCCCGGAATTAGTGCGCAGCGCCTATGTGCGCGAGCAGTTCTTGTCCGAGGCGCGTATGGTGGCTTTGCTCCGCCACCCGTGCATTGTGGAAATTTACACGGTAATCGAATCCGAAAGCTCCCTGTATTTGGTGTTTGAATATGTGGACGGACAAACGCTGGAAACCCGTTTGGATATCGACGGACGGCTGCCGTTTTCCAAAGCAAAACGGATTTTTGAATATGTTTGCCGCGGGCTGCAATACGCCCATTCGCAGGATATTATCCATTGTGATTTGAAACCCGGCAACATTATGCTGTTTGATGATGACAAAGCCAAAGTGATGGATTTTGGCGTGGCGAAAAAATCCGTAGATCATCAAACGGGTGCGCGCACCGTAGCGGGTACGCCCGCTTATATGGCGCCGGAACAGCAGAAGGGGTTTATGCGCAAACAGTCGGACGTGTACTCCCTGGCGCTGTGCTTGTATGAAGCGTTGGTGGGGCAGGTGCCGTGGACGGTGAAGGGGTTTGATATCGCCAAGAAAAAAATCGTGCCGGCTTCCAAACTGGCGCCGCATATTCCGCCTGCCGTGGATGATTTGCTGGCGGATGCCCTCAAAGAGGACCCCAAGGAACGCATCCAAACGATTGATGCGTTTTGGAGCCGTTTGAAAGAAATAGACCCCTTGCCGGAAGATTTGGAACAAACGCATTATTAAGGGTTCTGTCTTACCCCATATACTAAGACCGGAGCGGATTATCCGCCCCGGTTTTTGTTGTGCCAAAAGGGGAGGCGGCACTTCGGGCCGGCGGCCAAAAGGGCGAAGCGGAGGGCGGATAAAAAACGCCGCCTGCTGTGGCAGGCGGCGCTAAATTGTATGGCGGGTGTTATTTCAGCGCCCTGCGGGCGGCTTCAAACACGTCTTCCAATGCGCGGAAGATGGGTTTCTCGCCAAAGTGCGGGTCCCATTTCAGCTGGCTTAAGCAATCGCTCACTACAAAAGCCGCCGCTCCTTTTACTTTGCGTTTGGCGCAAATGGCATAGAACGCGGCTGTTTCCATTTCCACCGTCAGCACATCTTTTTTTTGATAGTGTTTTACTTCCTCTTTCGTTTCGCGGAAGATAGCGTCCGTTGTCCAATTGCGGCCAATATGGAAGTTTTTCCCGGCGGCTTTTAATTGGGCGGCCAATTGGTTAAACAACGTCTTGTTGGGGCGGCTGGTTTCCCGGGCGGTATAACAAGGGGAAGTCCCGTCATCGCAGAGGGCTTCGTCGCACAGGACGATGTCTGCCGGCTGCACTTCTTCCTGCAAGGAACCCGCCAGCCCGATAAATACAAATTCTTTCACGCCCAGCGCAATCAGCACTTCCAGCGCCATAGCCATTCCCGGCGCGCCGGAGCCAAATTGGGTGACGTAGCACAAATCTTGGCCTTGCAGGGCGTAGATGTCCGCCTCGCAGTTGTATTTTTGGGAGGGGGCGTGGCTGTTCACATACCGCGTTAACGAACCAATGGGGCACAAAATCGCTTTTGACGGCAGTTTTAGGCCGGCCGCCACGTGGCGCACATAACCGGCGGGGATAGAAATTTCTTTCAGAGCGGCTTTTTTATTTTTTGGGAATAATAAGGTCATATTTTGATAAAATTTACGAGTTGTGTTCTTGCACAACTAATACTATACAAAAAAGAAACAACGAAAGGAACAAGCCTTATGGAAATGATTACGCAGGGAGTGGTTAAATTAAACGCGTTTTTATGGGGAGCGCCGATGCTGTTGCTGATTGTGGGCATCAGCTTGTACTTTACCTGGAAATTGAAATTCATCCAAAAGCACTTGTTCCACGCGGTTGCATTGTCGCTTAAAAAAAGCCGTTCGGCCGGTGCGGTAAGCAGCTTTGGCGCGTTGGTGATTGCCCTGGCCGCAATGGTGGGCACGGGCAACATTGTCGGGGTGGCGGCGGCCGTTTCCACCGGCGGGCCAGGTGCGCTTTTTTGGATGATGCTTTCGGCCTTTTTGGCGATGGCCACCAAATATGCCGAGGCGGTGCTGGCCGTCAAATACCGCGAAAAAAACCAGGCCGGCGAATATGTGGGCGGACCTATGTATGTGCTCAAAAACGGTTTGAATATGAAAAAGACCGCCGCCGTATTTGCCATTGCCACCGCCCTTATGGGGTTTGCCGATGCGCTCATTCAAACCAATTCGCTGGTGGCTATTTATGATTCTGTTTTCCAGGCGCCTGCGTGGCTGACGACCGCCGCGCTGGTGGCGCTTACGGCGGCCGTTATTTTGGGCGGCGTGCGCAAAATTGCCGCGTTTTGCAAGTGGCTGGTGCCGTTTATGGCCATCTTATATATTGTGCTGTGCGCGGCGGTGATTGTGCTGCACATAGACAAGTTGCCTTGGGCGGTTGCCTGTATTTTTAAAAGTGCGTTTACCGGCACGGCCGTGCTGGGCGGCGCGATTGGCATTACCATCAAGGAGGCCGTGCGCTATGGCGTGTCGCGCGGGGTGCTTTCGAACGAAGCGGGCAGCGGCAGCGGCGCAATTGCCGCGGCGGCGGCTCAAACGCCCAATTCCGTGCGCCAGGGGCTGATTTCCGCCACGACCGTATTTTGGGATACGCTGGTAATTTGTCTGCTGTCCGGGGTGGCGGTGGTCCTTGCGGGGGATTGGCAAAGCGGCACGTTGTTTGGCGCCCAGCTGGCCGAGAACGCTTTTGGTACATTGCCGGGCGGGTCGTTTTTTCTGCTGGCATCGCTTTCCTTGTTTGCGTTTTCCACGCTGGTGGGATGGAGTTATTACACGGCCAAATCGATGCAGTTTTGCTTGGGCGTAAATGTGGAAAAACCCGTTTACTTGGTGTGGCTGGTGATGATGTGCCTCGGCGGGTTTTTAAGCCCCAAACTGGTGTGGGAATTGGCCGATACGGCCATAGCGGTGATGTGCGTGCCGAACATTTTGTCCTTGTGGCTGCTGCGCAAAGAGGTTTTTGCCGAAACGAGAACATACTTGTCGGCAGAGTTGGACGCCGCCCGCCGTTTTGCCCGCGGATAGGACGATAAAAGCCTTTACAAGCCGGTTGTTAGGTGGTATCATTTAGTATAAGCGAAGAGGCTGGAAATGCTCAAAAAATACGAAATTTTAGGCAAAAAACTAACGGAAACCGAATCGGACGCCGCCCAAGTGTTTGTGTATACAAACCCGTCGGTGGAGGAACAGCGCTATTTGGTGGAATCCTGCCAGATTGACGAGCATACCCTCGCCTCCGCCCTGGACCCGGACGAATTGCCCCGCTTGGAATTTGAACCCGAACACATCGTAATGATTTACAAACGCCCCAAAAACTATTCCGGCAAAGACCAGCTGGAATTTAAGGTGGCGTCGGTGGGGATGTTCTTGTTCGAAAATAAGCTGATTGTCGTGCTGGCCGAGGATATCCCGCTGTTTGTGGGCAAGCGGTTCCATACGGTTTCTTCCATTAAGGAAGTCTTTTTGAAACTGGTATATAATTCCATTTCCCATTATGTGGAACACTTGCGCATTATCCATATGATTTCGGAAGAAATTGAGGATAAAATTACGGAATCGATGGACAACACCTATTTGCTGAACCTGTTTAGCTTGGTAAAGAGCTTGGTCTATTACGCCGAGGCTATTACGTCCAACGGGTTCGTGTTCGAAAAAGCGCGTAACTTGTCGGCCCGCATCGGGTTCGACGAAAAAGACGAAGAAATGCTGGACGATATCATCGTGGAAAATATGCAATGCAAAACCCAGGCGGATATCTATTCCAACATTTTGGCCCAACTGTTGGATGCGCGTGCGTCCATCGTCAACAACAACCTGAACCAGCTGATTAAAAAGCTAAACGTTATCACCATTTGGATGATGGTGCCTACGCTGGTGGTAAGTGCCTACGGGATGAACGTGGCACTGCCGCTTTCCAACCACCCGGACGCATTTTGGATGCTGATGGGGCTGTGTTTGATTTTAGTGTGGCTGGTGATGATGTACTGGCGGCATAAAAACTGGTAGCCATCCCTTTTATAACAAGCGGGCCCAGCCCGCTTTTTTTATCTAATCCTTTTTTGAGGGCTTTGGGGTTGGTCGGCCAGAAATCTTTTTTGTACACTGTATGTATGCAGACTCCCGCTAAACTACTTGTGCTATCTTGCTGCGCGCCGTGTTCGTGTGCGGCGCTGAAAAAACTGTCGCAGGACGGGGTGGACGTTACCGTGCTATTTTATAACCCGAATATCTATCCCGCCGCCGAATACGACAAACGCCGCGACGAGCAAAAACGCCTCTGCGGTTTATTGGGCGTGAAATTTGCCGAGCTCCCCTACGAACCCGAAGTGTGGGCGGCGTGCGTAAAAGGACTGGAAAACGAACCCGAACGCGGCAAACGCTGTTTTGCGTGTTTTTATCTGCGGCTTAAAAAAGCGGCCGAATATGCGCGGAAGCATAAGTTTGACGCTTTTGCTTCGGTGCTGGGCGTATCTCCCTATAAAGATTTAAAACAGGTTAACGCAGCCGCCCGTTTGGCCTGGATTAAAACCGGCAAACCGTATGCGGCGGTAAATTGGCGTAAAGGCGGGTTGGAAGAACTCCGCCGGGCACTGATTAAAGAATTTAAACTTTACGAACAAAACTATTGCGGCTGTAAATACAGCCTGCGGAAAAAATGAAAAAGAAATGGTTTAAAAGAATCGCCGCGGCTGCGGCGGTATTGGTTATTTTGTTTTTAGGAACGGATTTGGCCCTGCGGGGGGTGTCTTCCGCCGATTGGGCGCGCGAATGGGTGCGCCGGCAAGCGGCGGATTTCTTGCACCGGGAAGTGCGGCTGCAAAAAATGTCGGCCAGCTTGTTTGGATTTAAATTGGACGGGCTGGAAATTGCCGAGCAGGGCGGTTTTTCCGAAGGGACGTTCTTTTCGGCGCAGCGGGTTCGCTTGCGCGTGAATTTGTTCCCTTTATTGTACGGCCACCTGAAATTGCGTTCTTTTTTGGTCAACCAGGCGGAAGTAAATGTGCTCCGCCGGGAAGACGGCACATTTAATTTTGCCGGTATGGGCCCGGAGCCCGCGCCGGGAAAATCCTCCGCCTCGTCATCCGGCCTGCCGCTGAACATTACGCTAAACCGCTTGGTGCTGCGCAATTTAAACATTACCTATACGGATTTGCAAAACCACACCAAAGCGTCCGCTTCGGATATTTTGCTGCAAGTCAGCCGGTTTGGGTTCAAGCGGAAATTTACCGTAGAGCTGAAGTCTACCCTCGCTTATGAAACCGGCGGAAAAGTGTTTACCGTTCCAGCCGGCCTGCAAGCCCAAGCCTACCTGGAAGATTTGGACTTTAGCCGCGCTTATGCGGAAATTGCCCGTTTCTCCGCACAATACCAGGATGCGGCTGTCACCTTGCGTGTGCGGGCGGAAGATTTTACCCGCCCCTTGCTGCACACGGAATTGACGTTGGAAAACTTTACTTCGGCGGCGGTGGCGCAATGGCTGCCAAACGTGCCGGAATTTAATCTGCCGCAGCTAAAAGCCGTGGCCGACGTCCGCCTGGATTGGCAAACGCAGACGGCGGAAGTAAAAAAGTTTTCGCTGGAAATGCCCGGCGTAACAGGCCAGGCGGCCGGAGTATGGGACCAAACCCGCCGCCAACTAAGCGGGTTGGAAGCGTCGTCGGCGGTGCAATTAAAAGAATTGGCCGCCTTGGTGCCGGCTTGGGCGGAGGAATATCAAATCCAGGGCGAACTGACCGCTTCGGCCGTCCAAAAAGACGGCACGCTGACGGCCGAGGTGTCTTTGCAGGACGGCGCGGGGCGTATCCCGTATACGGGGGAATTGGCGGGAGTAACGTGCCGCGTGCAGGCCCAGGAAAAAGACGGTTTTATGGAAGGCAATGCCCAAGCTAAACTGACTGGGCGTTTGAACGGAGAACCCTTTGAAGGCACCCTGTCTTTGGCGCAAACGCCCCAACTTTGGCAGGCGGATGTTAAAGTGCGTGCAGGCCGCGTGGCCCTGCCGCCGTTGGCCCAAGCGGTTCCTTCCGATGCGGACCAATTTGTGGCGGACACTACCCTGCCCGTCAAACAAAGAGCCGCTTGGCCGCTGCCGCCGCTTTCCATTCGGGCCGATGTGGCGGTGGATTCGCTGGATGCACCGTATATTTACGGGACGGATTTGAATTTCCAGGCTGATTTGACGGGCGTTACGCCGGATTTAAAAAATACGCACGGCACGCTCCGTTTGGATATGGGGAACGGCGAAATTAAGGACTTGTACCGCTTGACCAACGCCAACGCGGTGACGAAAGTGCTGTTCTTGTCCGTGAACATTGTAGGCAAGGTGTTCAACACGATGAATGTGTTTGCCGTGTTGGACGGATTGGGCAGCGGCCTGCTGGATGTGGTGGGGGCCGGCCCCGAAGAACAAGAGGCCGACTTGGTGGTGCAGACGGTCACCGAGCCGGACGGTACCACCCGCCAAATTATGGTGCCGTATACGGACCGGAAAATCAGCGGGCGTATGGCGTATGATAAATTTGCCACAAAAGTAGACTTCAAAAAAGGCATAGCCAATATACAAGACGGGACGTTTGTGTCCGATACGGTTTCGTTTACCTTGGAAGGGACGACCAATTTTAACGACGGCAAACTGGATATGACCGTACAAGCCGCGCCCGGCAAGCACGAGGCGGACGGCATTATGCCGCTGACCTTGAAAGTAGGCGGGACGGTGTCCGAACCGAAGGGCAGTATGAGTTTAATCGGGTCGGTTTCCTCGTTGGTGACGCAAGGCTTAGGCAACAACTTTGCCAGCCGTTCCGTGAAAAAAGGACTGGGCGGGTTGCTGGGCTTGTTTAAGAAAGAGGAACCGCAATCTCCAGCTGCGGCTGAAAAGGAATCGGCTGACGCAGGCGCGGCTGCTGTGCCGCCTGGGGAAGAAGCCGCTTTAAATTCGGAGCAGATAAACCCGGCTGCCGTTTCGGCTCCGGCGGACGCATTAACCCCGCTGCCGCCGCAAGATGCCGCGGCAGCACCGTTAAACGCAGCCCAAGAAAAGGCAGCTTCGGCAAAGCCGGCCCCAGAAGCAACCCCTGCTGTGCCGGAGCCGGAGGTGGATGTCCCTGCTGTGGTGGTGGAACCGGTGCCAGATAATTCTGCTTTGTAGCAGAGGGGCTGACGGTTTTCAGCTTTTAATTGAAAAACCCCGGAGCGGTTGCTCCGGGGTTTTGGTTATTTGATGATTTCTTTTACAATCTTGTATGGGGCGGGTTTTTTCTTGCTGAGTTTTACGGCCTGCCTGAATAATTCCGCACCGTCTGCCAGGCGTTTTTTATCGGAAGCGTAGAGGGTGGCAATCACGTCGCCTTTTTTTACGGCGTCCCCTGCTTTCTTATCCAGCCAGATACCGGCGCCGTAGTCGATGGCGTCTTCCATCGTGTTGCGTCCGGCGCCCAGCAGTACGCCCGCCATACCGGTGGTTTTGGCGTCGATGTGTTCCACGTAGCCAGTTGTTTCCGCCTTCAATTCAAATTTCAGTTTGGCGTTTTTAAAGTATTTGACGGGGTTGTCCACCGCTTCGGGGCTGGCGCCCTGCCATTTAATCATTTCGCGCAGTTTGGCGGCCGCTTCGCCGGTGGAAATTTTTTCTTCCAGTAACACGCGGGCTTTTTTAATGTCTTTGACTTTGCCGCTGATAACCAGCATATGGGCGGCTTCTTCCAACAGCAATTCGTAAAAGTCCGGCGCCAGTTTTTTGTCGCCTTTTAAAATAAGTACTGTTTGTCGCATTTCATTGGCGTTGCCAATGGCGCGGCCCAGCGGTTGGTCCATATACGTAATGAGCGCGCGGCACTTTAACCCCAACATTTTGGCCGTATTGACCAATGCGCGGGCCAGCTTGCGGCTGTCCGGCAGTTTTTGCATAAATGCACCGGAACCGTATTTCACGTCCATCAGCAGGCTGTCTACGCCTTCGGCGTATTTTTTGGAAAGGATGCTGGCTACAATCAGCGGGCGGCTTTCCACGGTGCCGGTGGCGTCGCGCAAAGAGTAAAGTTTTTTATCGGCCGGGGCCAGGTCCTGCGTTTGGCCGAACATACATACGCCCAGCTTTTGGATTTGACGGTAGATGAGTTTGGCCGGAACGCGGACTTCAAAATTTTTCATCGATTCCAGTTTGTCCAGCGTGCCGCCCGTATGCCCCAGCCCGCGGCCGGACATCATCGGCACTGCTACGCCCGCGCACGCCACCAGCGGCGCCAGCGCCATCGAAATACCGTCCCCCACACCGCCGGTGGAGTGTTTATCCACCGTGGGGATTTTGACGGAAGAAAAATCCAGCCGGCCGCCCGAATGGGCCATCGCTTTGGTGAGCATGGCGGTTTCTTTATCGGAAAGCGGATGCAGGAAACACGCCATTAAAAAAGCGGAGAGCTGATAATCCGGCACCGTGCCTTTGGCGGCGCCTTGCGCCACAAAATTAAATTCGTCTTGCGTGAGGGTGCGTCCGTTTCGTTTCTTGATAATGACATCAATCATTCTCATATAGTACGGCCTCCTTTTCCCCAACCGGGGAGAATTCCAGCTTATCATTTTCCTGCCAAAAAGAGAACCCCGTACCGCCGTGTGAACAATTTTAGAAACCGGGTTGGGCGGTAAAACCGCCGGGAAACCCGGCGGAAAACAGTGCCCTTAATAGGATTTTAATTCACTTTCCACCTGGTGCAGGGTATATTGGATTTCGCCAATCAGCCGATCTAAGCGCTTTTCTCGGGCTTCAATAAAAGCCAGCGTAATCGTATTGGTTAAATTTTCCTCCGCCGAAAGATCTTTAGCAGGGGATTGAGAAAGTTTTTTCATATAATAGAGCTGGTGATGAACCTGGAGCAATTTTTCCAAGCGGTTGATGAGAACCAGCTGGTATGTCTGCAATTGTAAAATCCGTTGCCGTTGGGCTTGGTGTATGGAAGCCGTGACGGCGTGCTTGCGGGTGAGATTGCCGTCCGGCCAAATTTCCTGCTGGTGCAGGCGGGCCCAGTTTAGCTGGGCGAGAATTTCCTGGGATGTTTTATCTTGCAGCGGATGCTTAAGCAGCCATAAAGCCGCTTTGGGTTCCAAATAAGTGGCTGCCGCCAATACGGCGCGCGCTTGGTCCGCCGGCAGAAATACAGAAACTCCAACAAACCATTCAAAATCTTCCTCCGTCCAGGTACCGTTATTTTGCAGTTTATGCAGCAGCCGGTCCTGCACGGCCGTGGCGTACGCTTGCAAGGTGTGTTTGGGCTGAGAAAGCGCCCCCGCATCGTAGGAAACGGAAGGAATTTCGCCAAAGATATACATATAAGACTGCACAAAATGATAGGTCAGCAGGGAGGAGGCTTCGGCGATTAAACTGATAAAAGTTTGCTTTTGCAGGGGCGAAAGGCTTTTTTCCTGCATCAGATAGTCATACGTGGCGCCCAAGGTTTTGGTGGGCAAATCCGTCAGTTGAAGCAGCACCTTTTCCGGCATATAGTAGGCATCTTCGGTCCTGGAAGAAATTTCGACCGGTTTTACGCGCACTTCATCCCAATTCGGCGTTCCCCAGGAAAAGGTGGGAGAGTTGGCCTGTAAAAGAATTCTTCCCGGTTGGTTGGAAAGGAGTTGGCTTTGCGCAACTTTCAATTTATCCCAATTTAGACGTTGAACAGACAGGCTGGGCCGCGGCTTTTGGCCGATCAGTTGCCCTAATGTTTTTCCTTCCTGCTGCAACAGGTGGTTTACCTGTTGGCGGTAGAGTTCCTTATCCTTCAGCGGCGCGTCCGCGGCCGGCTGCTGGGGCAGCGGCATTCCTAAATTTTTTAAATAGCTGGCGGTTGTGGCGAAATTCTTGGAAACCACCCACCCGGGGTCTTGGTACAGCGCGCGGCGGACTTCTTCAATCGCGTCAAAGCGGTTGCGCAGGGTTTGCAGCTGGTGGGGGGACAAGACGCTTAACCCGGCAAAGGACTTTGGCGCGGTGAACGAGGATTTTAACAACTGTGTCAGGCTTTTTGCGGGGAGTTGTGCAAATACACTCCCAGCCGCTAACAAGCAGCTTGCCGTCAAACTAAGGAAAGGGATACTTTTCATAAACGCTCCGGGGAAAAAGATGTCTTCTTATTAATAGCATAAAAAAGAGAAGGCCGCCCCGCAAGGGACTTTGGACCTAGGCGGCTCCAGGTCCTTAGGGCCGCTCCTTGCCCCGCTAAGCGGTTTTGCCGAAAGTTTAGATTTGATATCATATACTTACCAAGCTATTTGGGAGGAATTATGAAGAAAATGGTTGTACCGGGCTGGATTAAAACCTACTTTGGGTTTATCTTAGCCAACTGGTTATTTTTTATGTTAATGCGCGGGGCGTTTTTATTTGTTTTCCGTTCCGCCCTGTTGCCGCAAAATTACCACGAATTATGGGAAACCTTCTATGTGGGTGCCAAGTTCGACTTGCGCCTGGCGTGCGCGGTGACCATTCCGCTGGGGTTGTATTTCACCCTGTGCGCTTTTTGGAAAAAAGCCCGCTGCCTGCGCAAAGGCGTAGCCGCTTTGTACGGCGTAATAGAAGCCTTGGTGCTGTTGGTGTATTTTTGCGATTTCGCGCATTATTCCTATATTTCGATGCGCATTAATTATTCCATTTTTAAATATGCCGAAAACGCGTTGATTTCTCTCCAAATGGCTTGGGAAACCTATCCGTTGGTATGGGGGATTTTGGGCTTAATCGGATGGGGCATTTTGTGCGGGTGGTGGGTAAACCGCCTGCAGAAAAAAGCCTTTGCCCACGAAGACAAGTACCGCTGGAAAGGCAATTTGGGGTGGTTCTTTGGCGGGCTGCTTTTGACGGCCGCCTGTATGTTCGGCCAATTCAGCCAATACCCGCTGCGCTGGAGCAACGCTTACCACTCCACGAACAATTTTATCTGCAACCTGACGCTCAACCCGGTGCTGAATATCTACGATACGGCCCGTTTTGTAAAAGCCGACAGCTACGACGCCGAAAAAACGGCCCAGTATTACGACGAAGTTTCCCGCTTTTTGGGCGTAGATAACCCGGATAAGGAAACGCTGAATTTCGAACGCGTCCTTGCGGCTAAGCCCCAAGCGGAGCAAAAAGATTACAACATCGTAGTCATTTTTATGGAGTCGCTGGCGTGGAACAAAACGTCTATGACCAACCCGGATATCGACCCGACTCCGTTTGTCAAAGAACTGGCGGACAAGTCCATTTTGTTCAGCCATTTCTTTGCGCCCACTTCCGCCACCGCCCGCGCGGTGTTTGCCACCATCACGGGCATCCCGGATGTGACGTCTTTTAAAACCAGCTCCCGCAACCCGCTGATTGTGGACCAGCATGTGGTGGTCAATTCCCTGCGTGATTACGAAAAATACTTCTTTATCGGCGGCAGCGCCAGCTGGGGCAATATCCGCGGTATTTTGGAACATAACCTGACCGGCGTGCATATGTACGAAGAAGGCCACTTCCAAAACGAACACCGCAACGACGTGTGGGGTATTTCCGATTTGGACTTGTTCCGCGAAGCCAACCGCATTTTGAATGAAGAACAGCAAAAAGAAAAGAAGCCGTTCTTTGCCGTTATCCAAACGGCTGGTTATCATCGCCCGTATACTATCCCGGAGGATAACGCCGGCTTTGAACTGAAAGATATCGGCGAAGATTTGGCCCACAAGCGCAGTTTTGTCAGCGTGGCGGAATACAATTCGCTGCGGTTTTCGGACCACGCCTTGCACGAATTCTTTAAGCTGGCGGAGAAATCCGATTATTATGACAATACCGTATTCTTTATCTTCGGCGACCACGGTTTATCGGCTCCGCAGTCTGAAAATATGCCGCACGGCTACGTGGAACTGAACTTGATTAACCATCAAATCCCGCTGATTGTGGCCGGCAAACCGATTGAAAAACCGCAGGTCGTTTCCCGCACGGCCAGCCAGGTGGATATCCTGCCGATTGCAATGGGCCTCTTGGGCCGGCCGTATTTCACCCGCGCCATCGGGCGCGACGTGCTGAGCAACCCCGATTTGGAGCCGGGTTCCCTGCTGTATGGCTGGGCCAGTTCACCGGCCACGATCGGCTTTGTGCAGGGGGATTATTATTACCTCCGCCAAGGTGAAAAAGAAGGCCTTTACAAATACGCCGCTGACAATTATAATGAAGATATCTCAAAACAGAATCCCAAACGTTTTGAGCATATGAAAAATATGGCGCTTGGACTGTATGAAACTTCGCGCTATCAGTTCTATCACAATCAAAAACGCGACGAACGCGATGATTAGGAGAAAAAAATGAATGGAATTTGGATTGTTGTAATTGTTTTGGTTGTTTTTGCCGTTTATGCCGTGTCGGTATACAACGGGTTTATCGCCCTTAAAAACCGCGTGGACGAAGCGTGGAGCGATATCGAAGTGCAAATGAAACGCCGCTACGATATGGTTCCCAATTTGGTGGAAACCGTAAAGGGCTATACCAAGCACGAAAGCGGCACGCTGGAAAAAGTCATCCAAGCGCGCAATATGGCAATGGCGGTGCGCGGCGATATGAAAGAAGTGTCCGAAACGGAAAATATGCTTTCGGGCGCGCTGAAATCCATTTTTGCTTTGTCCGAAAATTACCCGGAATTAAAAGCCAATGCCAACTTTATGGAACTCCAGCGCGAACTGCGCGACACGGAGGATAAACTCCAATCCGCCCGCCGTTTTTACAACGGCAATGTGTTGGCCTACAACACCAAAGTGGAAATGTTCCCCAGCAACATCGTGGCGTCTATGTTCAACTTCGATAAACGCGAATTCTTTGAGCTCGCGGAAGATGAACAGGCTGCCCGCGATGCGGTGAAAGTCCAGTTCTAACTTTTTTATGGCTACTATTTACGACCATATTGCACAAAACAAGCGGCGCACCTGGCTGCTTGTTTTGTTGTTTCCGCTGACGTTTGCCGCCCTGGGATACGTGTTTTTGCTGGGCTGGATTCATTTTTCCACCGCCGAATACCGCTATGACTCCCAAACAGCGGGGTATTACCAAGTATACGACTCGTCCGCTCCTTCGGTGTGGGTGCAGGCCAATGCGTTGGGGGCCCGCGTCTTGCCGTGGCTGTGGGGGGCGGCGATGCTGTGGATTATCTTTTCCTATTATTGCGGAAGTGCTTTATTAATCCATTCCGTACACGGGATAGAAATCCACCGCGAGGACCAACCCGAAATTTACCGGCTGGTGGAAAATTTGTGCATTGCCCAAGGCCTGCCGATGCCGCGGATATATATTATTAATGACGACTCCCTCAATGCCTTTGCCACCGGGCGGGACCCGGAACACGCCTCTATTGCGCTGACCAAAGGAATCGTGCTTAAGCTGGAGCGCGTGGAGCTGGAAGGAGTGATTGCGCACGAACTTTCGCATATTCAAAACCGCGATATCCGTTTGATGCTCATTACCGTGGTGGGGATTTCCTTCTTTACGTTTTTATCGGAAATTTGCTTTCGGATGGGGATGAACAGC
>CALUQD010000009.1 GCA_944322825.1 Candidatus Avelusimicrobium pullicaecorum | reverse complement strand
GGAGCCCATTTCATTAAACGGGATTTTTCCACCGCTTTGGTATATTGCGGCAACGCCACCGCCGCCAGGATACCAATGATTAAAACCACTACTAATAGCTCTATTAGCGTAAATCCGGCGTTTTTCCCCGCCGAGAAGGGTTTTTGATAAATTTTGTTCATAGCCAAAATTTATCAAAAAAAAAACAAATCAAGGCCCAGAGCCTGGGCTCCCCTCTCTATACCCGTTAACACGATGAATTGCCTCTGTACTTTTTTGGGCACAAAAAAGTACCAAAAAATGCGGGGCCCGGGGAGCCATAAAATACACCTTTCGGGCGGGCGTTTATAACTCGCGCGGGTCCCCCGCGCTCAGACAGATAAAACGCCTTTTTCGCCCGAAAGCGTATTTTATAAGCGGCTCTAAAGGGCCCCAAAAACAACGGCAAAAAGGAAAGCCGTTTCCGCTTTTGCCGTGGCCGTGCTTGTTGCCGTTTATCCGGCCCTTTCGCCCCGTCTATAAAAAGCCTTCCAAGCGGATTAGAAATTTTATTTTTTGAGCGCGGGGCAAAGCCCGCGCGAGTTATAAAATTTCCCGCTTGGAAGTGATTTTTATGGGGCCCTGGGGCACCGAGCCGGTGCCCCCTTTCCTTCACCCGTTAACACGACTGGTTGGGCCACACTGTTCCTGCAATGTCGCGCTCTTGCGCAACGGCACCGGGCGCTTTTTGGTACTTTTTCTGGCACCAGAAAAAGGGGCCAAAGCTTGGCCTCCCCGCTCTATGTTCGCTAGCACGACTAGCACAACGTACCGTTTCCCTATGCTGTGCCAATTTATCCGTCTGCCCCAAATAAAAACCCCGCTCCAAAGAGCGGGGTTTTGTCATAAACAAAGATAACCTACTTTTTTAAAAAGGCCAACGCTTCCTCGCGGTTTTTTATTTCGCCGGAAAACTGGGCTTTGCGCACGCGGTCCAGCGCGCCGGAAATCCGGCGGCCGGCCAACCCCAAGTCTTTCAGTTCGCCCCCGCGCACAAAACACGGCTCCAACGCAGCCGGAGGCAAGCCCGGCAAGACCGCCTGCAAAATATCCCGTTGCAAGGGCAGCAGCCGCGTTTGCGGGCTCATTTTTTCCTGTGCAATTTTCCACGCACCCAAAATGGCCTGGGCAGGTTCTTTGGGCAAGTGCAGCGTACGCAAAAAATCCTCGCCGCTGGGCCCCAGCGAACACGCCAAAATGCCCACCCGCACCATGGGATCTTGCGTTTGAAGCAATTTATCGTCCCAATGCAGGCCGGGCCAGGCAAATTTAAGCAGGTCGTATTTTTCCATCAGGGCAAAAATTTCTTTTACGCGTGCTTCTTCCAACACCTTTATAAATTCGTGGCAAAAGCGTTCCCGCGTTAAAAGCAGCGGGTATTCCCCTTCCACCGCTTCCACCAGCAGCCGCTCCGTCTTGGGGGCCAGCCGCCAGCCGAACCGCCCCGCAAACCGCACGGCGCGGAACATGCGGGTAGGATCGTCCAAAAAACTTTTGTCGTGCAAAATGCGCACAATGCCGGCATCAATATCTTTCTGCGCGCCGAACGGGTCGTACGGTTGGCCGAAGTTTTGCGGCAAAATGGAAAAGCACCAGGCGTTGGTCGTAAAATCACGCCGAAACAAATCGTCCTTCATTTCTTTGGAAAAAGCCACCACCGGCAAGGAACCGGGGTAGGGATAGGTTTCTTTGCGGGCGCGGACCATATCCAGTTTTAGGCCGTTATCCAAGTTTACGCGAAACGTGCCAAATTGGGAAAACTTTTTCTTTCCGCCCCCCCACTGTTTGATGCAAAAACCGGCTACGGACTCTTGATTTCCGTCAAAAGTCAAATCAATATCCAGCGTATTTTTTTTAAGGTAAAAATCGCGCACGGCGCCGCCCACCACCCAGGCTTTTAAACCCAGTTTTTGGGCATACGCACCAATGGCGTAGAGTTGATCCCTATATTGTTTTGGTATGTTGGCAATCATAGCACTTGCGGGGGCAAGGCTTTGTCTTGGCTCATTTGGTCCAAAAAGTTGCGCAGCATTTTGCTCTGCAAGCCGGTTTTAAGGACTTTGCTTGCCGCCACGGCATAACCGTTGGGCGTTTGGTCCTTTTCCGGTGCGGGCACATAGAACGGGAAATGGTGCTCCCGCGCATAAGACGGTTTCAACCGCACCACGCGCAGGCCGGCGGCCGCTGCCGAAGCAGCCACCGCTTCCGATTCATAAGACGCTTCCTCTTCCCCCTGCAAAACCCCCTTTAGGGCTTCCAGCCCAAATACGCATATGGGCGGGTAGTCCATATTTAACTGCTTTAGCAAAGTGTTTTTGATTAGGTTATAATCCTTGTGCATACGAGCCACCAGCTCCGGCTCGCGCTGACGGTCTTTCTCCGAGAACACAAAGACAAGCAGCTCTGAAGGCGCGTCAAAATAAATCAAATCCCCGTCGTGGTGAAAAAACGTCTTGCACTCGGGGCACTGTACTAAATTGAGTTCGCCGCCCAAAATGGCGGTTTTCAAATCGGGGTCTTGTTCGGCACTGATGAACGACCAATACTCCACATCAAAAGGTTCACAATGGTTGGGGCAGCGTGCGGCTGCTTCGTTTTTAATGGATTTCATATGTATTAGTTATAGCAAAAAAACATTAGTTTGACTACTGCTTTCCTGCCGCCCATGCAGAAATGATAAAATATAGATATGGATTTACAAACGCGTTCTGCTTTTGCCCGGGACATTACCGTCAAGGGTATGATTATCAACACGCTCCTCTGCGCGGCCAAGTTTGCGGCCGGTATCTGGGGGCGCAGCTCCGCCATGGTGGCGGACGCGGTGCATTCGCTGTCCGACTCGCTGACGGACATTGTGGTGCTGGTGAGTTTAAAATTTTCGGCCCGCCCGGCCGACCAGGACCACGCCTACGGCCACGGCCGTTTTGAAACCATGGCCGCGCTGGTGATTGCCGTAGCGTTGCTGGCGGTGGGAGCCAAAATTTTGTACAACGGCGTGACGGACATCGTCCGCCTGGCCGAAGGCGGCACCATCGCCCGCCCGCACGCCGTAGCGCTGTGGACGGCCGTGCTGTCCATTATTGTAAAGGAATGGCTGTACCGCTACACCCTCAAAGCTGCCAAGCAAATCGGCAGTTCCGCACTGGAAGCCAACGCCTGGCACCACCGCTCGGACGCGATGAGCTCCATCGGCACCCTGCTGGGTATCGGCGGGGCGTATTTTTTGGGCAACAAATGGACGGTGCTGGACCCGCTGGCCGCGGTCATCGTCAGCTTCTTTATTTTTGAAGTCGCCTGGAACATTTTAAAATCCGCCACGCAGGAACTACTGGATAAATCGCTGGGCGCCCAGGCGGAAAAGAACATCGTAAAAATCTGCCGCCAGGCCGAACCGGCCGCGTGCGCACACAACATCAAAACGCGCAAAATCGGCGGATATGCCTGCTTGGAATTTCACGTTTATTTGCCGGACGAGTGGAACTTAAAACGCGTGCACAACGCCACGGACAAAATGGAGCAAGCCCTGCAGCAGGCCTTCGGCCCGCAGACGCTGGTCACCATCCATCCGGAGCCGTCCTCGCTGGACCACGCCCACGCGCCGGCCAAATAAGCCGGGCAAAGTTTGCTACAATAAAAGCGCCGCCCGCCAAAGGGAAACGGCACCCGTAACAATCGCCCCGTTAGCTCAATTGGATAGAGTCCCGGTCTTCGGAACCGGTGGTACAGGTTCAAGTCCTGTACGGGGCAGATTTTATTTTCCTGCCGGCAGACCCTCTGCCGAGGGAACCAAAATTTGCTAAAATAGAAGTATCTAAATTTGCAGTAAGGAGTATACCTATGGGTGGACATTCGCACTGGGCCGGTATTAAACACAAAAAGGCCCTCGTAGACGCCAAAAAAGGTAAAGTATTTACCAAAATTTTAAGAGAAATCACCATCGCCGCCAAGATGAGCGGCGGCAACCCGGATCAAAACCCCCGCTTGCGCAAAGCCATTGATGACGCCCGTGCGGCCAATATGCCGTCGGACAACGTCAAACGCGCCATTATGAAAGGTACCGGCCAGCTGCCGGGCGTGTCGTACGAAGAAATCACGTACGAAGGCTACGGCCCCGGTTCCGTGGCGGTCATCGTGGAATGCACGACGGACAACAAAAACCGTACTTTCTCGGAAATCCGCAAAATTTTCACCAGCCACGGCGGTTCTATCGGCACGGCGGGCTGCGTGTCCTATATGTTTAAAGGCAAAGGGCTTATCGTCGTAAAGAAAGAAGATATTTCCGAAGACGACTTGATGAACCTCGCGCTGGAAGCCGGCGCCGAAGACGTACGCACCGAAGGCGATGTGTACGAAGTCATCACCAACCCGGATATGGCGGAATTGGACGCCGTGAAGAAAGCCATTGAAGCCAAGGGCATTACGCCCGAATCAGCCGATTTGACGATGCTGCCGGATACGGAAGTAACCATCACGGACGAACACACTGCCGAAACGTTGATGAAAATGCTGGAAGCCTTGGACGATCACGACGATACCAAAAACGTCTACGACAACTCCAACATCGACGAAGCCGTAGCGGCCAAACTCAACGCCTAACACAGAGGACGCTTGAACAAGCAAACAACCACCGTTTTAGGTATAGACCCTGGTTTAGACAGAACGGGATGGGCCATCCTTACAAGGGACGCCCGTTCCGTTTTGTCTTTACAGGCGTGCGGCCTCATCCACACCGGGGCCGAACAGGAACTGCCCGAACGGTTGGAATATATTTTTAACGAATTGCAAAAACTGCTGGCCACGTATCAGCCGGACCAAGTGGCGATGGAGCAGAACTACTTTTTAAAACGCGCCGTTACCATGGCCAACACCGTGATGACCCGCGGCGTGATTATCCTGGCCTGCCAGCTGGCGGGCAAAGCCATTTCTTTTTATCCCCCCAAACGCGTGAAAATGATGATTTGCGGCACGGGCACCGCGGACAAAAAACAGGTCCAGCGGATGGTGCAACTAACGCTGCGGTTGGACAAAGCCCCCTCGCCCGATGACACGGCAGACGCCGTGGCCATTGCCGTCTGCCACGCCAAAACCGCCCCGCTAAATGCCATGCTAAACGTAAAAACGGCCTTCTTAGCCAAGCTGAAGGCCGCCCAAAAAGCGCAAATCAAAAAGGTAATTAAATAATTACGGCATACGATAGGCCCGCGTTCCGCCTACAGCGTTAAGAAACGGTGCATGAAAAAGTTTGGTACAGTAATCCCCGGCATTTTTTTCAAAAACAACTCCACCGCTTGTCCGCTCCAAGCACAAAATCGTATCCGTATCATACAGTGCCTTTCCAAAAAAGCCAAAGCCAACGCCTTTATATTCCCCGGTAAGTCGACCAATGTATATTCCAGCGGTATCTGTTTTATTTAAAAGCTGCAAAGACCAATCTCCATTAGAACGCGTGTCCGTATTATTATAAGTGTACCACTTTTCCTTTCCCGTCCAACCTTTCATATCCAAATCCAGCTGGTCAAACGAAGTCGGATATTCCCCATTGGCCATATAATAGGCTTGATACGCTTGCCCAAAGGATTTCAAAACCGCCAATGCCTGCGCCGCGCGGGATTTTTCCACCGCTTTGGTATACTGCGGCAGCGCAATCGCCGACAGAATACCGATAATTAAAACCACCACAAGAAGCTCTATAAGCGTAAATCCGGCGTTTTTCCCCGCCGGGAAGGTTTTTTGATAAGTTGTGCTCATAGACAAAATTTATCAAAAAAAAAAAACGAGTCAAGGCCCCCGCGCCGGGGCTCCCAACTCTATGCGCACCAACACGACTAATTCAAGCCACACGGTCCCTGCAATATCGCGTTCTTGAGGAAACCTCCTGTTTCTATATCCGTTAACACAATTGCTCTTACCTGTACTTTTTAGGGCACCAAAAAGTACCCAAAATGCGGGCCCTTTTCTCTTCTGTCGTTACTGTGGTCGTTGTTTCCGCTTCTGTCATTATCGTTGCTGGTGTCGTTTATCCGCCCCCTTTAGAGCCGTCTACAAAAAGCCTTTCAAACGGATTAGAAAATTTTATTGTTTGAGCGCGGGCAAAGCCCGCGCAAGTTATAAAATTTCCCGTTTGAAAGTGATTTTTGTGGCTCCCTGGGGCGGCGCTCTTTTTCGCCCTTTTTCTGGCGTCAGAAAAAGGGCCCCTTCCAGGGGGTGGAACTCTATACCCATTAGCGCGATTAGTTTACGCCACACTGTTTCCGCACTGTTGCACCATACGCAACAGCCTAGAGCCGGTGCCCCCCTCTCTTTACCCGCTAGCACGCCACACTGTTCCTGCAATGTCGCGCTCTTGCGCAACGGCACCGGGCGTTTTTTGGTACTTTTTCCCGCCCCAAAAAGTACTCCCTTGGCCTCGGCCGGGCTCCGGCCGGATAATATGCTAAAATGTAGGTATGATAGCGTATTTAAAAGGCGAAGTGCTGGAAGTGAAAGAGGACGGCGTCGTTATCGTCTGCGGCGGGGTAGGGTATGAAGTGAACCTGGCCCACAGCTCCGCTTTGGAGCTGACGGCGGGAACCGAAGCCGCGCTGTATGTGGCCGAATCCATTTCCCCCTACGACGGAACCGTCCTGTACGGATTTTTAAACAAAGAGGACAAAGACCTTTGGCTCCTGTTTAAAACCGCCATTCCCAACACCGGCCCCAAAAAAGCAATGGAATTTTTGAACAAAGCCTTGCGTTCAGTGGCCGATTTCCACAACGCCATTTTAAAACGCGACCCGAAAATTTTGACGGGCATTTTTGGTTTTACATCCAAAACGGCGGAAAAACTCATCAACTCCTTAAAGGACAAGATGGACGCCGTCACCGTCCAGGGCGAAAGCAAAATAAAAGTGATGGACGAAGCGCCGTATATGAGCGGCGTGCTGGAAGCCTTGTCCGCGCTGGGGTATTCGGCGGCGGAAGCGCGCCGCGCAATGGAAAAACTGTATGCCGAAGGCATCAACCCCAACGACAAAATTGAAAACATCATCAAAGAGGCCCTGCGGGTACTGAAAAAATGAGCAACCAAAACGAAATTTTAAACGTTTCCCAACTGCCCGACGAAAACGCCGGGCTGGAAGCCGCTTTGCGCCCCACCACCTTGGACGAATTTGTCGGCCAGGAAAAACTAAAAGAAAATTTACGCATTTTTATTGCGGCCGCCAAATCCCGCAAAGAAGCGTTGGACCACTGCCTTTTTTACGCGCCGCCCGGCCTGGGCAAAACCACGCTGGCTAACATCTTGGCGCGGGAAATGGGCGTGAACATCAAAGTCACTTCCGGCCCCGTGCTGGCCCGCCCCGGCGACTTGGCCGCTATGCTGACCACCGAACTGTCCGACGGGGATATCTTGTTTATTGACGAAATCCACCGCCTAAACCCCGCCGTGGAAGAAGCCCTCTACCCGGCAATGGAAGATTTCACCTTTTTTATCAACACCGGCAAAGGCGCCGGCTCCACCACCTTAAAACTGGCCGTGCCGCGCTTTACGCTCGTCGGCGCGACGACCCGCTCCGGCCTGCTGACCGGCCCCCTGCGCGACCGCTTTGGCATTGTATTTAACCTCGGGTTTTACGAAATCCCCGAAATTACCGATATTTTGGAACGCTCCGCCCGCCTGCTGAATATTCAGGCGGACCGCGCGGGCCTTACGGAGCTGGCCAAACGTTCCCGCGGCACGCCGCGCATCGCCAACCGCTTGCTGCGCCGCGCACGGGATTTTGCCCAAGTAAAGGGAAACGGCGTCATCACGCACGATATCGCCAACACGGCGATGGACTCGCTGGATATCGACGGCGAAGGCCTGGACAGTGTGGACAAACGGATTTTGGAAGCCCTCATCGACCGCTTTTCCGGCGGACCGGTGGGTGTGGACAATCTGGCGATTGCCGTGTCCGAAGCGGTAGACACGCTGACCGACGTCATAGAACCGTTCCTCATCAAAGCCGGTTTTATTGCGCGCACCCCGCGCGGACGCGTAGCCACCCGCAAAGCCTACGAACATATGGGCCGCAAACAACATACCGATTTACTTTTCTAACCCGGAGATACAATGAAACACGCCAATCGTTTTTTTCTGCTCGTTTTAGGCGCTCTAGTGCTCTGCGCCTGCGCCGCGCCCTCCAAACGCGCCGCGCTGACGGCCCAAGCCGCCAAAGGCCAAGCCACCCCGGAACTGCTCAACCGGGTGGAGGCGCCCCAATCGCAGGACCCGCAAGCCAAATCCCGCCCCAAAGACGTCACCGTGCGCGTGCTCTTGGCGGAAAACCAAAAATCCGCCCGTATCAAACACTCCGGCAAGGTGTACATCTACACGATGAATTTGGATAAAAAATACAAAATTTCTTCCTCCGGCACGCTGGCCGTAAAAGCCTTGGGCGGCGGCAAAGTGCAGGTGGGCACGCTGCAATCGGCCAAGACCGTCGTGCTGGAACCGGCCGTCAACACCTTGCTCACCTGGAACAACAATTCCTACTCCGGCAAAATTTTCATCATTCCCGCCGGCAAAACCTTCCACCTGGTGGAATATGTGCCGCTGGAAACGTATCTCTACGGCGTGCTCCCGTACGAAATGAACTACACCTGGCCGCTGGAAGCGCTAAAAGCCCAAGCCGTGGCGGCCCGCACGTATACGCTTAAGACGTTGGAAAACGTCAAAAACCAACATTTCGATTTGTATTCCGATGTGCGCAGCCAGATGTACAAAGGCGGCGGCAAACAGTACGACTCCGTCAAAAAAGCCGTGGACCAAACCCGCGGCGAAGTGCTAACTTACCAAGATAAACTGTTTTTTACCTACTACCACGCCAACTGCGGCGGCGGAACGGACGACGTGCGCAGCTGGAACCCGGGCTTAACGTCCATCAAACCGCTTTCGGGCGCGTCGTGCAAAACGGACGACCATTCCAAAAGCTACAAATGGGAAATGAACCTCCCCCGCTCCAAGGTGGAAACTTACGCCAAAAACGTCGGTCTGTCGGGCACGTTAAAAAGTATCAAAATCGCCCGTAAAACCGGCACCGGCCGCGCCACCAATTTAACTATTCGCACGTCCAAAGGCTCCAAAACGGTTCCCTGCGGCACGTTCCGCCTGGCCACCGGCATACGCAGCTGCAAAATTACTAAATTATCCGTCCGCAAGAAAGACGTACACTTCAAAGGAAAAGGCTACGGCCACGGCATTGGGATGTGCCAGGACGGCGCCCACGGAATGGCCAAAGACGGTAAAAATTACAAAAAGATTTTAAAAAATTATTACCCCGGTTCCGAAATACAAAAAATTCAATAATATGGCATTTGAACGCTTTAAAAAACTAAACTTAGACCCGCTGATTGCCAAACAACCAGCCACCCCGCGCGACAGCTCGCGCCAAATGGTGCTTCACCGCGATACGCATACCATCGAGCACCGCATCTTCCGCGATATCCACGAGTATTTCAACCCCGGCGACGCGTTGGTGATTAACAACACCAAAGTATTTCCGGCCAAATTGTTCGCCCACAAGCCCACCGGCGGAAAAGTGGAAGTGCTCTTGGTGCGCCCGCTGGAAAAACCAAACCTCTGGGCCGTGCTGACGCGCGACTATAAAGACGGCATCACGCTGGACTTTGGCGATGGGCTGACCGCCCTCGTCAAAGGCAAAACGGAAAACAACGAAGCCATTTTGGAATTTAACCAAGACGACATTTTGCCCTTCTGCAACGCCCACGGCCTAATGCCCCTGCCGCAATATATCGAAAAAGCCCGCAAGCACGACGGAATGACCCCCAGCATCGCTACGGACAAGGCCCGCTACCAAACAGTCTATGCCAAATATACGGGTTCTATTGCGGCGCCTACGGCGGGTTTTCACTTTACGCCGGAACTGCTGCAAAAATTAAAAGACAAGGGCGTAAAAATCTGTTACATTACTTTGCACGTCGGCTGGGGTACGTTTAAACCCTTGCGCGGCGAACCCGAACAGCACCATATGTTGGCCGAACTGGGAGAAGTGTCCCCCGAAACGGCCGAAACCCTAAACGCCGTACGCGCGGCGGGCAAGCGGGTGTTTTCGTGCGGAACCACCAGCACGCGCACCCTAGAAAGTTTTACCGACGAAAACCACATCACCCACCCCGGCAAAAAGTGGACGGATTTGTTTATCTACCCCGGCTATAAGTTTAAAGGAATTGATTGTTTGATTACGAATTTTCACTTCCCGGACTCGACGCCTTTGTGTATGACGTCCGCGTTTGCCGGAGAAGATTTCATCTACGAAGCCTACCTGCAAGCGGTGGAAAAGAAATACCGCTTCTACTCGTTTGGCGACAGTATGATGATTTTGTAGTTTTTGCCGAACAAAAATAAAACGCCCCGGCTTTCGCCGGGGCGTTTTGATTGCCATACAAACAGAATTGCTGCCTTTACAAGCAAAACTTTCTTCTTTTAGAAATATTTTAAATAAACCTTGATACTGATTTCAATCTTTTACTCTATTACAATAGAGTTCTTCAATACAACCCATATTAGCAGTTACGGTTGCCTTTCCATCTGGGGCATAGTAGAGGCAATAGTGAGTAGGCATTTCATCTTCAATTCCTGCAGCATTTTTATCGGCTGACGCTTGCGCCTGTGCAGCATATTCTTGTAAAGAACCACAAGTGTTAAGGTCTGGTCCCGGGCCCCAAGCGGACACTTCATGGTATATATCATCAGAAGACACCCACTTATTTCTCAAATAATCCATATTTTCCCTCGGGGTAGGGAACTTATCATAACACTCCACAAGAGTCCAATGACACTCATAGTGCTCAGTTTTTTCCCCACATTCTTCGGCCGTTTTGCTGCAGGAGCCCCACTCGCCGCTTGTCCATGCACCGGTTGACGTATCACACGCTACCGTACGGGTCTGGACGCCGCAGCCATTACAAGTCTGTTGGCTTTCCGGTTTCGTTCCGGTACAAGAGCAGGTGCAATCCCCCGTCCAAATGCCCGTTTCCCACTGGCCCGTTGTTGTATTGCACGATACGGAACGCGTCTGCGTGCCGCACCCGTTGGAACAAGCCTGGCTGGATACAGGCTTTGCGCCGCTGCATCCTTGCGAAGCGACCGTTCCCGCGCATTCAATGCCGCTTTGGTAATCCCCAAACGCGGTCAATTCCGAGCACAGCGGATAATCTTTATTTAATTTGGCACATTCTTCAGCGCTTTCGCAGCAAAGGCGCCCGTCGCGGTACGAAGGCATTTCCAGGGTGTAGCTGTATTTCCCTTTGCTCTGCGCTTTAATACCAGTAGAGGTAGCTATGTACGTAAAGTTCTTTGTATCCGTATGCGGGATAATATCCGACATTTTGGCCAGATCGGTTAAATAATTTTTATCCAAAGCACAGCGTTTTTCCTGTTCGGTACGAATGGCCGCCATCAACTCCTCGGCTTCCGTTGTCTTGCGGGTTTCCACCACTTTATTAAATTTAGGCAATACTACCGCCGCCAATACGCCTATTACCACAACCACCACCAACAATTCGGTTAAAGTAAAGGCTTTTTTCTTTTTGAAAGTCATCCGCCCCTCCTGCCGTAAGGCCCCGCCAAATATAGCTGAATGTGAAAAACATTATTTGGCATTATAATTTTTTTAAAATATACTAAAAAAACTTTATAAAATCAAGAAATACAGGTCACGCAATTGCCCTCTTTTTTCTTTCCGGGCAAGCACTCCGGGAGGGGCGTGTGTGCCACGTTAGGCCTTCCCGCACACCAAAAGCCAAAAAGCAGATATGGTAAAATATAAGTATGATTTCCCCTTTTCACATCCTAGCTAAAGATTCCCGTTCCAAAGCCCGCACCGGTATTCTCTATACCAAGCACGGCGCGGTGCATACGCCGGTGTTTATGCCGGTGGCCACGCAGGCCTGCGTCAAAGCGCTGACCGACGAAGATTTAAAAAACGCCGGTGCCGAATGTTTGCTTTCTAATACGTACCACCTCTATCTGCGCCCAACTACAAAAATTTTGCAGCAGATGGGCGGCATCCACAAGTTTATGCACTGGGACGGCAGCGTGCTGACCGATTCGGGCGGATTCCAGGTATACAGCCTGTCCAAATTCCGCAAAATTAAAGAAGAAGGCGTCACCTTTCAGTCCCACCACGACGGCAGCAAACACTTGTTCACGCCCGAAAACGTCATCCAGTTTGAAAGCGAAATCGGCTCCGACATTTGGACGATGTTAGACGTGTGCATCCACGCCAAGGACCCTTCCAAACACGACGCGCGCGAAGCCTTAAACATCACCAAACGCTGGGCCGAACGCGCCGCCAAAGCGTACGAAAAAACCATCCCCCAGCAGCACATCACCCAACAGGCGGACGGCAGTTATCAAGTAGATAATTCCCTGCTCTTTGGCATTATCCAAGGGGCGATTTTCCCGGATTTACGCAAAGAAGCCGCCCTGCATATGGCGTCGCTCCCGACGCACGGCTATTGCATTGGGGGATTGTCCTTGGGTGAAACGCTGGAACAGATGAACGAATCCGTCCTGGCCGTAACCGACAACTTGCCCGATGGAAAACCCCGCTATTTTATGGGACTGGGAACGCCGGTGGAAATTTTAAATTCCATCGAACGCGGCGTGGATATGTTCGACTGCGTATGGCCCACCCGCGTAGCCCGCAACGGTATGGCAATGACCAGCGGCGGACGGGTGAATATCAAAAACGCCGAATACCGCACCCAGGATATCCCGCTCGACCCGGAATGCGACTGCTACACCTGCCGCCGCTATTCCCGCGCGTATTTGTGCCACCTGTACCGCTCGGCCGAGCTGACCAGCCACCGGCTGATGAGCATACACAACATCCGCTTTTTAATCCGCCTGACGGAACGCGCCCGCGAAGCCATTAAAAACGGCACCTTCCTGGAATTTAAAGACGAAGTCATCCGCAAATACCAAAACTTTAAATAAACAAGTCGCTTATCAAAAAGCCGGAACGGATAACCGTTCCGGCTTTTTATGCGCTAAACCATAAAAATCCCCTCTGCAAAAGAGGGGATAGACAACTGCTTGGGAATCTGTGTTTTCTAGTCCGAGGTGCTTTGCGGGGCTTTCTTTTTGGGTTCCGGCTTGGGCAGGAGCGAAAACAAAGCATACGCGCTTAACATCTGCAACGTAAACGCCGCCGACGTAAATACATACTTATACACCGTCAGCCCTTCTACCGAAATTTCCGGCCCCACCGCCACGTACACGCCCCCCAACACCCGCAGCAGCGGCACAAACGTAAAATCCGCATTGGTCAGCAACGCCAGCACCCCTTGCAGGGCCGCCAAAATCCACACATACCGTTCTTTGAGCAGGATAAACACCACCTGCGACACATACAACAGCCAAAAGCCCATATGCAGCCGCAGCAAAATACCATCGGATAAAATATCCCGCGCCACCAACAGCGTACTCACGCACGAGCCAAACAGGCAAAATACAAAAATGATTTTAACCCAAATGTTTAAGCTCAAAAAACGGTTTATCAGTTTGTCCATACTCACCTGGAAAGCGACAGCGCCGCCTTGCGCGCGTGTCTTTCCCGCGCCAGTTCAATCAGCCGGTCCAAAATTTGGCCGTAATCTTCGCCGCAGGCTTCAAACAGCTGCGGGAAAAGGCTCGTTTGGCTCATACCCGGCAAAGTATTGATTTCGGAAAAATAATACGCGCCGTCCTTGTCCATCAAAAAGTCCACCCGCGCCAACCCGCTGCCGCGCAGGGCGCGGAAAATCCGCTCGCTGTCCTGGCGCATTTTTTGGGCCGTTTGGGGCAGGATATCAGCCGGCACCTTGGTTTCGCATCCGCCCGCTACGATATACTTGGCATTATAGTCAAAAAATTCACCTGCCAAGGTGCGCAATTCCCCGCACGCGGAAGAAACCACCCGGGTTTCATCACCGTATATAGCGCAAAAAATTTCCCGTGCGTGGTCCACCCCTTTTTCAATCATCACATCCGTATCGAATTGCAGGGCAAACGACACCGCTTCGTGCAGCTGCGCCAGCTCTTTTACTTTGCGCACCCCCACCGAAGAACCCAGCCGCACCGGTTTAACAAATACCGGCAGACCCGTTTTTTGCGTCCAACTTTCCAAGTCAGCACGGTCATACGGTTTAAACTGAGATACTATCCGATACGGCAGCACCGGCGCACCCGCTTGGCGGGCCATTAATTTGGAGATTTCTTTGTCCATCCCCATCGCCGAGGCCAACACCCCGCACCCGACATACGGAACATCCAATGTTTCCAAAAATCCCTGCATCGTGCCGTCTTCGCAGTTTGTTCCGTGCAACACCGGGAACACCACATCCGCCTGCAACGTCCAGGAACCATCCAACGCGGCTAGGTGGGCATCGTCGCGCAATACGGGCGTAACGGGCAAATCCTGCGGCGTTTGCGGCCCGCATTTTTGCTGCAAGAACCAACGGCCTTGCTTGCTGATAAAAATAGGATAAATTTGATATTTGTCTGCTTTTGCTTCCAACATCTGGCAAACGGTTTGCGCACTGTGGACAGATACTTCGTGTTCGGTAGATTTACCGCCGTACAACACAACTACTTTTAACAATGACATACGTTTTTTGTTCCTTCTGTTTAAAAGGCCTGATGAAAAATCATCAGGCCCAACTCTAAATTTTTATTTGTCTTCCCGGAAGATGGACCATTTCATTCGCCCGATAAAACTGTCTGTTTTCTCCAAGAAGTCTTCCCCGTCAAACAGCGGCTCCGGCTGGGGAACCGGGTCGGCTACTTTAATTTCGGGCAAATCGGCTTCGGTCATTACCTTAGCGTCGGCCGGTCGTTTGACTTCTACCGGCTTGTCCGCAAAGGAGGATTCTTGTTCCTCCGCGGCTTTCGCTTCCGCCTTAAGCTGGGCAGATTCCGCCACCGGCGCCGGCGGGACCACAGCCGGTTTATGCGGCGGCTGCGCCGCCGCGGAATAAGCGGCCGCCTTATGCAATGTTTTTTCTTTGGCGGCGCGTTCTTTTTCCTGCACCAACCGGGCCGCCAACAACGCGGCACTCTGGTTGCGCAGCTGTTGGTTTTCTTTGGTTAATTCTTTGGTTTCGCTTTCCAGTTTTTCCGCTCGCTGTTTTAACGCGCGGCTTTGTTCGGACAAAGAGGCTTTTTCCCGCTCCAAGGATTCTTTTTCCATATGCAAATCGTCTACATTTTTGGATAAAGCCTCTTTCTCCGAACCCAACTGGCGGGTTTTTTGGTCCAGCGCTTCTTTTTCGCGCGCTAAATGTTCGGCCTGTGCAGCAATTTCTTCTTTTTCTAAAGCTAAATGCTCCGCACGGGAAGAAAGTTCCTCTTTTTCGCGCGCCAACGTTTCAGCGCGGACAGCGAGCTCATCCTTTTCGCGGGCTAAATTTTTGGTATGAACAGAAAGTTCCTCTCTTTCGCGGCTTAAATAGGCGGCTTGAACAGACAGATTTTCTTTTTCCTGAGCTAAATTTTCCGCCCGGGCAACCAGTGCTTCATTTTCCCGGGTTAAATCGGCCGTACGATCGGCAAGGACTTCTTTTTCCTGCGCCAACGTTTCGGCACGGGAAGAAAGTTCCTCATTTTCCCGGGTTAAGTCGGCGGTGCGGGTAGAAAGAACCTCCTTCTCCCGCGCTAAATGCTCGGTATTAGCAGAAAGTTCCGCCTTTTCGCGCGAAAGGGTATCGTTTTCCGTTTGCAGCGCCGCATTATGCTGGGTGAGTTCTGTGTTTTGCTGGCCGAGTACCTCAATTTTGCGTTTGAGCTGTTCAATAACGGCATCGTTATTATTGATTTTTTCCAGTAATTCCTTGAAGTTCTTCTCCAGCATTTCTTTTTCCTGCCGCACGGCATCGAGCGAGGCTTGGGCCTGCTCCAATTCCACCGCCAGCCCTTCGCGCTGGCCTTCAAGCGTGCGCAGCCGCTGGGAAAATTCCGCCAACTGTTTTTGAGCGTCTTGGGTGTGGCTTTCCTGCAAGGCCGCCATTTCCGCCTTAAGGGTAAGCAGTTCGCGTTCTTTCGCTTCCAAGCGGGACAGGGCTTCTTCCTTCTCGGCGGCGGCTTTGTGGAGTTTTAAATTCTCGGCCTTGAGCGATTCGATTTCTTCCACCTGCTTCATACACGTATCGGAAATTTCCTGCAGCTGGCTTTCCAGGCTGGAAACTTTCTGCTGGTATTCTTGCTTGATGGAAATGATACGCCCTTCGAAATTAAACGATTTAAACCGTTCTTCGGCGGCGGTCAGCTGGTCGCGCAAGGAAAGGATTTCTTTGGCCTGTTCCGCGGATTTTTTAAGCGCTTCCATTTTTTCCTGCTGCACTTTTTTAATTTCGCGGTCCAGCGCGCTGTTAACGGCTTTAAGCTGCGAGGCCTTTTGACGCAAGCTGGAAATAATACGTTCTTTTTCTTCGCGGTCCGGGTGCGCAAAAGACGCCGCACCGGCCTGGTAATGATAGACGGCGGTATGTTCCGTTTCCCCCGTTTGAAAGGCCGAAGGGACCGGGTCAAAACTGCGCTGCACGTCCGGTTCGCGGTAGGTCTGCTGGGCGCGGGAAAGGTTTTCCACGCTGGCTTTTAAATTGGCAATCGTGCGGGATAAATGTTCCAAAAAAGCGTCTTTGTCTTTTTGGCGTTCCATCGCCTCGCGGGTGCGGGCCAGCTCGGAAAGGATCAGCTGGTTTTGGCTGGAGGATGCTTCGAACCGCTCTTCCAATTCCAAAATTTTCTGTTCCAATTTTTCCAGGGAACGTTCGTACTGGGAAGATTTGGCAGGGGGGGTGCCTTCACGCGGGGCATAACCTTTTTCAGTTGAGTTGGAATCCGAAAAAGATTGCTCTTTAAATTTTTCCAAAAAATGAGCTATATCCCCGTGTCCGTCGAATTGATTGTTATCTAACGCCATGGCTGTTCCCCGTCCAAAAGATGCTTACATTTAATTTAACCACAAACACGCCGTTACTGTCAACCCCGTTTTCTGACGGGAAAAAGCTGTATTTACAAACGCAATTTTCCGCGCACGGCCCCCACCAAATAAAAAGACCCGGTGCACAATACGCGCGGCGATTTTTTAGCCAGCTGGAGGGCTTTTTTCCAATCGGGTTCAAACACGATGTTTGCCTTTTTAGGCAAAGCGCTGCGCAAATCTGCTTCGGCCGCGCCGCGGGGAGAAGGCGGCACCGTTAAGATAATCCGTTCGAAATGCGGGCATAAAAGCGCGAGCATTTTTTTATAATCTTTATCCCGCATAAAGCCGCACAGCAAAGCGGTGTCGTGCGTAAAAGGCGTTTTTTGCCAAAATTCCACTAAAAGTTCCACGGCTTGCGGATTATGGGCGCCGTCTAACACAAACAGATTTTTACCCGCACGGGCGACTTCAAACCGGCCGGGAAGGGATACCGTTTCAAACGCTTGTGCAACAGCTTGGTCCGGCACGCCCAACAACCGTGCCGCCTGATACGCCACGCAGGCATTAATCGCCTGCCGCCGGCCCAACGCGTGGAGCAGCCATTCTTCGCCGTCGCGCGTGTGCAAAACGGTCTGATTGTTTACAAAATCATAAGCGTATTCAAAAAACGGCTCCCCCTCCCCCACAAAGCGCAGAGGCGCCTTTTGCTTTTTGGCCGTTTGGCGGATCACATCGCGCGCCGCAGGGTTCACCGTGCCGCTGATCACGGGCACGCCGGGCTTAATGATGCCGGCTTTTTCCCGCGCAATTTGCGTCAGGCTGGAGCCCAAATACTGCATATGGTCCAGGCCGATAGACGTAATCAAACTCAATACTGGCACGCAGGAGTTGGTGGGGTCTTTACGGCCGCCCAGGCCGGTTTCCAACACGGCGTATTGTACTTTTTGGCGGGCGAAGTATACCAAGGCGGCGGCGGTGAGGATTTCAAAAAAGTTAAGTTCTTCCTCCTCTTCCTGGAATACCTCCAGCACCGCTTGCGAAAACTGTTTTTTGGAAATGGCTTCCCCGTCAATTTGAATGCGCTCGGTGGGCGACACCAAATGCGGCGACACAAACAGCCCCGTTTTGTACCCGGCGCACGTCAAAATACGCGCGGTAAGCGTACAGACGGACCCTTTGCCGTTGGTGCCGGCTACGTGGATAATTTTGTATTGGTTTTGCGGGTTTCCCAACCGTTCCAAAAGTTCGCGAAAGCCGTCCGGCCCGGCGCCGCAGCCGATGCCGGAACGTCTTAAAATATAATTAAATACAATATCAAAGCTCATTGTTTTTCGGGGTTATACCGGCGGATATCCGCGCCCAAAGCGGTTAATTTTCGTTCCAAATTTTCGTATCCGCGGTCAATATGATACACGCGTTCCACTTCGGTTTCGCCTTTGGCGCACAGGCCGGCGATTACGAGCGCCATCCCGCCGCGCAAATCCGAAGCTTGCACGTGCGCCGCGGACAGTTCTTTTACGCCCGTCACGCGGGCGACGCTCTTTTCCGTTACAATGTTCGCCCCCATACGCACAAGCTCCGGCGCGTGCATAAAGCGGTTTTCAAAAATATCTTCGTCTACTTCCGCCGTGCCTTCGCACAGCGTCATCAGCGTCATCCACGGGGCCTGCAAGTCGGTTGCAAAACCCGGGTACGGCGCCGTGCGCACGCGCACGGGCTTGATGACGCCGCCGTAGGCGTGTACACGCACGGAATCCGGGGTTACATCCAGCGTAAAACCCGCTTCCTGCAAATCTTCCAACAAAATAGAATTGTGCTCCGGCACGCACCCCGTAACGGTTACGTCCCCGCGGGTGGCGCAGGCGGCCAAAATGTAGGAACCTGTTTCAATGCGGTCGGCCACCACCGTATGCGCCGCACCGTGCAGTGCGGTTTTGCCGTGCACGGTAATCTGGCCCTTATCGCCCACGCGGATATCCGCCCCCATTTTTTGCAGGAAAGCAATTACATCGTCCACTTCCGGCTCTTTGGCTACGTTTTCCAGCACGGTTTCGCCGGGGATTAAGCACGCGCACATCAGCAAGTTCTGCGTAGCCCCCACGCTGGGAAAGCGCAGCACAATTTTAGCCGGCACTAATTCTTGCGCGTGGATAATGACGTTGCCGGCCTTCGTTTCGCACTGGGCGCCGAGTTTTTCAAACCCTTTTAAATGGATATCCACCGGACGCACGCCGATGGCGCACCCGCCGGGCAGCGGAATTTCGGCCGTTTTAAACCGCGCCAACAGCGGCCCCGCCACCCAAAAGCTGGCACGCATTTGTTTGACGAGCTCGTACGGCAGCGTATTTTTTAAAACGCCGTCGGCCGTAACGGTGACGGTATTGTCCTTATACTCCACTTTTTTGCCCAGATATTCCAAAATTTTAAGCGTCGTGCGCACATCGCGCAAATTGGGAACGCGGTGCAGCACGCACGGTTCGTCCGTCAACAACGTAGCCACCAAAATGGGAAGGGCCGCATTTTTGCTGCCGCTGATGTGCACCGTACCGTTTAATTTTTTACCGCCGTGAATGATAAATCTGTCCATAACCAAGCTCCTAAAAATAAAATCAGTTCTTTCGGGCCAACACAAACCGTTCTATGTTAAATATATCTTTTTTTACTTCGGCCTTCCACCCGATTTCCGCCAGCCCCCGCGCCAGCGGCCAGGCCTGCCCGTCGCACAGTTCCAACGCCAAAAGGCCGCCCGGCTTTAAATAGCCGTCGGCCGCCGCACACAGCGGGCGGGTGACTGCATAGCCGTCTTCCCCTCCGTCCAGGGCCAAACGCGGCTCGTGCTGCACCTCGCGCGTGAGGCCTGCCAAATCCGCCGTCGGAATATAAGGCGGATTGGAGATAATCAAATCGAAGGTGCCCATTACGTTTTCCCAAATATCGCTCTGCAACAGCTGGATGCGGTTTTCCAGCCGGTGTGCGCGGATATTTTCCTGCGCCACTTTCAAAGCCGCCTCGGATTTGTCCGCCGCCAGCACCACCGCATTGGGGAATTTATGCGCCAAGGCTACGGCGATACAGCCGCTTCCCGTGCACATATCCACAAATTCATACCGGCCGCGGCGCTCAAAGGAGGCGGCAGCCAGCTCCACCAGTTCTTCCGTTTCTGGGCGCGGCGTTAAAACATCGGGCGTCACGCGGATATCCAACCCGCAAAAAGGCTGCGTGCCTACGATATGCGAAAGCGGCTCCCCCGCCTCCTTGCGGGCCAGCATTTGTTGAAATTGTTCGTACGTATCGGCGGGTATTTCGGCCATCCCGTTTGCTAATACCCACGTGCGGCTGACCCCCAGCGCGCACGCCAGGAGCCACTGCGCATTGGCTTGGGGCTCGTCGGAGCCGGCATTTTCCAAACGTGTTTGGGCTTCGCACAACACCTGCTGGACTAAATTGTTTTTTACCATAATTTTTCCAAAGCGGCCGCCACGTCCTGCGGGTTAAACCGGCTGACGCAAGCGCGGTCCGTAAGAATAGAAACCGCCAGCGGATTGTTCGGCCCGTAATAGACCGTATAATTGTTGTAAAACGCAATTGTTTTGCGGCCGAACCCCGCGGCAATATGTACCGCCGCCGTATCCGGCGAAAATACCAAGCGGGCCGACTGGACCGCCGCAAACAAATCAAAAACGGATGGTGTTTCGTATCCAAACACCGGATAGGAAAGGCCTTCAAGCAACGCTTCCGCTTCCGGGCGGCGTGACTGCACAAACGGGACCACCGCCGGCAGCGTAATGCCGTGGGCCGAAAGGGCGTCGAGCACCGTTTGCAAGGCGTCTTTATCCAAACAACGCTGCGGAACGGAGCCGAACGGATTTAGCAAAATATGCCCTTGGTTCAAATGGGTTTTGGCAAAGGATTCCCAGCGGGCTTGGGCGGCGGGCGGAACGGGCAAATCGTAGGAGTTGTCTGCATCGTGGGCGCCCAAACGGCAGGCCATTTCTTTTTCGCGCGCACTGACGTGTACCTCGGGCGTAAAATCGCCCGGGCGGGTAAACGGGTCAAACACGCGGTTTCCCCCGATAATCCATTTAAATAAACGCCAGTTATAAAAATTTTTGCAGGAAGAATCCAGCACCAAATCAAACCGTCGGCGGCGCAATTTAAAAGCGTGCCACAACAGGCTGGGCCAGCGTTGGTTGGGGCGCAGGACGTTTTTAATGGGCAGGCGGTATACTTCGTCCACCGTCGGCAGGGCCTGCAAATAAGGTACCGCCGAGGCAAACGCCGCCACGGTAATGCGCAGCTGCGGATTGGATTTTTTGAGCGCACGGTAACAAACGGAGGACAAGATAGCGTCCCCCAGCGAACCTTCCCCGCGTACAACTAGCACATTTTTCAGTTCTTGTACCGTAGGCAACTGTTGCATAGTTAAATTTGCAGGTTTTTGAGTTTCTGTTCCACGCGATAGGCGCGCAAATCTTCCAAAATGGGCTCGATGTTGCCTTCCATAATTTCCATTAAGTTATGGTACGATTTGTCGGTGCGGTGGTCGGTCACGCGGCTTTGCGGAAAGTTGTAGGTGCGGATTTTTTCCGAGCGGTCCCCCGTGCCTACCTGCGCTTTGCGTTCGTCGTAAATTTCTTTATTGCGTTTTTCTTCTTCTATCTGGTACAGTTTGGCGCGCAGCATAGCCATCGCTTTTTCGCGGTTTTTGCCCTGGTGGCGTTCCTCGCGGCAGGAAACGACGATACCCGTCGGTTTGTGGATAATGCGTACGGCCGTTTCCACCTTGTTGACGTTCTGGCCGCCCGCACCGCCGGAACGGCAGGTTTCCATTTCCAAATCTTCGGGGCGGATTTCAATGTCAATTTCTTCGGCTTCGGGCATAATGGCCACCGTAACGGTGGACGTGTGCACGCGGCCGGCGGTTTCGGTATCCGGTACGCGCTGCACGCGGTGCGTGCCTGCCTCGTTGCGAAGCCACGAGTAGGCCCCATCGCCTTTAATGAACATACTGACGTATTTGCAGCCTTTTAAGCCGGTAGGGGTATATTCCAAAATTTCGGTGGTCCAGCCTTTGGTTTGGGCAAAATGCTGGTACACGCGCAAAAGTTCCGCCGCAAACAGGGCCGATTCGTCCCCCCCGGCGCCGGGGCGGATTTCCAGGTAGATGTTTTTGGAATCGTTTGGATCGGGCGGAATAACCAAAATACGCAGTTCTTTCTGCAGCTGGGGCAGTTTGGCTTCCAGCTCGGCCAATTCGTCCGCTGCCATTTTGACGAGTTCTTTATCTTCGCCCGCTTCAATCATCGCGCGGTCGTCGGCGATGGCTTTTTGCGTGGCGTTAATTTCCAATTCTTTATCAATAATCGGTTTTAAAAACGCGTGGCGCTTGGCCTTTTGGGCGAGTTCCTGGCTGGATAAATTGCCGGAAGAAAGTTCTTCTTCCAACTGTTTGTATTCGGCTACGTATTTAGAAGTGTCCATAAAACATCCTTGCTGCAAAATTTTTTATTTCCGCACCGAAGGACTCTTGCCCTTCGGCGGACCTACAAAGAAAAAGAGCAGACCCCCTTTCGGACAGTCTGCTCTTTGGTAAAACGGTTGCTATTTGGCTTCCGCTTCCGTCTTTTTGGCCGCGGCTTTTTTGGCCGGTTTTTTTACCGCCGCTTTTTTGGCAACGGCCGGCTTTTTAACGAGTTTGGCCTTGGCTTTTACTTCGGTTTTCGGTTTGCGGACCATCGTTTTGCCTTCGGTCTTAGCAAAGCGTTTGTTGAATTTTTCCACCATACCTTCGGTGTCCAGTAATTTCTGTTTGCCGGTGAAGAAGGGGTGGCAGGCGGAGCAGATGTCGAGCTTTAAAGTTTTGGCCGTAGAGCGGGTCATAAATTTATTACCGCACGCGCAGACGGCTTCTACGAATTCGTAAGTAGGGTGTATTTTTTCTTTCATTTTAGTCTTCCTTTGAAAATCTTATAGTTTATTTTATCATATATTTTGGCCTTTGGGAAAGGTTTTTCTTTCCCCCGCCTAAGCTAGAACGCATTTACTTCCATTTGTTTAAAAAAGTCCTTGTTCGACTTGGTGGAAGACAGCTTTTCCAACAAAAGCGTCATTGCGTCCACCGAGCTTAAGGGCGCCAACACTTTACGCATAATCCACACTTTGTTCAGCTCGTCTTCGCTAAGCAGGAGGTTTTCCTTGCGGGTAGAGCTGCGGTTGATGTCCACCGCCGGGAAAATGCGCCGTTCGGAAAGTTTGCGGTCCAGGCACAGTTCGCTGTTGCCGGTGCCTTTGAACTCTTCGAAAATGACTTCGTCCATCCGGCTGCCCGTTTCAATCATCGCGGTAGCGATAATCGTCAGCGAGCCGCCTTCTTCTATATTGCGTGCGGCGCCCAAAAAGCGTTTGGGCTTTTGCAAAGAAGTGGCTTCCAAACCGCCGGTCAGCACGCGGCCGGACGACGGCGCCACCGTGTTGTACGCACGGGCCAGGCGGGTAATGGAGTCCAGCAAAATCACCACGTCTTTGCCTTGCTCGGCCATACGTTTGGCTTTTTCCAGCACCATTTCGGCCACTTGGACGTGGCGGTCGGCCGGTTCGTCAAAGGTAGAGGCAACCACTTCGCCTTTTACACTGCGGCTCATATCGGTTACTTCTTCGGGGCGTTCATCAATCAAAAGCACCATCAAAACGGCGTCTTTGTAATTTTCGGCGATGGAGTGGGCAATGGCCTGCAAAATCATCGTTTTACCGCTTTTGGGCGGCGCCACGATCAGCGCGCGCTGGCCCTTGCCGATAGGCGCAATCAAATCAATCACGCGCTGGGTAAGCGAGGATTTATCCAGCTCCAGCGTAAAGCGTTCGTTGGGGTGCAGCGGGGTGAGGTTTTCAAACAACGGGCGGTTGTAGACTTTATCCGAGTCCATTCCGTTTACTTTCTGCACTTGCAGCATCGCAAAAAAGCGTTCGTTATCTTTGGGCGGGCGGATTAAGCCTTCAATCGTATCGCCTTTGCGCAAGCCGAAACGCTTGATTTGGGAAGGAGAAACATAAATATCTTCCGCTCCGGCAAGGTAGTTGTTTTCTTCGGAGCGCAAAAAGCCAAAACCATCGGGCAGGATTTCCAACACGCCGCCGCCGTACACCGAACCGTTCTGCTTGGCCTGCACGGCAATAATACGGCCGATGAGTTCCTGCTTGCGCAGGCCGGAAATGTCTTCCAAATTGTAATTGACGGCCAGTTTCGTCAGCTCTGGCATACTCAGTTTATTAAGGGCGCGCGCGTCCATCGGCTTGGCGCCGTTGGGCTGGCGCGGGGCCGGCTGTGCAGTGTTTTTGGGCATAGGGCGCACCGCACGGGCGGCACGTTGGTTTTTGATGTCTTCGGGCACGGCCGTTTTGGCCGGCTTGGTTTCTTTGGCAGGTTTTTCGGTTTTTTCCTGCGGGATAATTTCTTCCATTGTTTCTCCTTACTTTGCTTCGTAAATAGCTTCAAACGCCCGGCAAAGGCGTTTTATTTTTAACCCCAAATCGGTTTTGCTGCCGCGGTTGGCCAACACGATGTCGGCGCGGCGGGCTTTTTCCGCCTCCGGCAGCTGCCCGGCCAAACGGCGCTTGTATTCGGCCGCGGTTATCCCCCGGGCTTTTAAGCGGGACGGCAAGGTCCGCTCGTCCCCTAATACAACGATATTCAAATCCGTTAATTTATTCCACCCGGCCTCAAACAAAAGAGGTACTTCAAACACAACCAGTTTGTGGGGAGATTGCTTGATATATTCCGCCGCCCGTTTGAGCACTTGCGGGTGGAGGTATTTTTCCAGTTTTTGGCGGTCCTGCGGCCGGGCGAATATACACCGGGCCACTTGGGCCGGCTCCCAGGAACCGAACCAGGACAACAACCGCTTTTGCACAGTTGGCACTTGGTACAGTTGGCGCACCAGTTCGTCGGCCGATAGAACATCGGCCCCGTTTTTGGAAAAAAACGACAAGGCGGTGCTCTTGCCGCTTAACATACTACCGGTAAGCCCCACTACCAACTTATCTTTAGCGCGTAGAATCATAAAGGCAGTTTTTCCAGTTCGTACCAGTTTTTGCCGGCTTTTGCACTGGCCAAAAGCGGCACCCGCAGGCGCACGGCGTTTTGCATTAATTCCTTGATGCGGGCGGCCGTTTCGCCCAGGCGGTCCTGCGGCAATTCAAAAATCAATTCGTCGTGCACTTGCATCGTCATCTGCACGGGCGTGCCGCGGTAAACGCGGAACACGTCTATCATCGCTTTTTTAATAATATCGGCCGAGCCGCCCTGCACAATCGTATTAATGGCGGCCCGCTGCGCAAAAGAAGCCATAGAACCCACGCCCATATTAAACTCGGGCAGGTAGCGCACATGGCCCAACATTGTTTTGACGTATCCATTTTGGCGGGCCAGCGCAATGTTTTTATCAATCCATTCGCGCACGACGCGGAAATTCTTAAAATAATTGTCTATGTATTCTTTTGCCTCGCGCAGAGAAATGCCGAGCGATTGGGAAAGGCCCATAGGGCCCTGTCCATAAATGATACCAAAATTAATTGCCTTTGCACTAGAGCGCATTTGTTCGCTCACCATCAAAGGCATTACGCCAAAAATCTGCGCAGCGGTTTGGGTATGGATGTCCCCCCCGTCCAAAAATGCCTGCACGAGCACCGGGTCCTGGCTTTCGTGGGCCAAGACGCGCAAGTCAATCTGAGAGTAATCCACGCTCAGCAGCACATTGCCCGGCGCCGCGCAAAAAGCCTTGCGCAAGAGGCGTCCTTTTTCCGTACGGACGGGAATGTTTTGCAAGTTCGGCGTGGAGCTGGACAGACGCCCCGTAACGGTTCCCGTCTGGTCCAAGTAAGAATGAACTTTGTCGTTTTCGTCGGCCATCAGCAGCAAGTTATCCACATACGTGGTCTTTAATTTATTGCTGGCGCGGTATTCCAAAATGGCACGCGCAATGGGGTGCGTTTGAGCGATTTGCTCCAGTACTTCTTCGTCCGTAGAATAACCGGTTTTGGTTTTTTTGACGGGCGGAATTTTCATTTCCTCAAACAACAGCGTTCCCAGCTGTTTGGTGGAATTAATGTTGACGGGGTAACCGGCGCGGGCGTCGATATCTTTTTGCAGGCGGGCGATTTCCTGCTCCAAAAGCGCCTTGAAACTTTCCAGCCAGCCCGGGTCCACCCGAAAGCCCGCAAATTCCATATCCGACAATATCATCATCAACGGCAATTCCAAGTGGAGGAACAAATCGTACTGACCGCTTTCTCGCAACTTTTGGATTAAAATATCCTTCATCGGCCAGATAAAGCGGTTGTATTCGGCCATTAAGGCGCGGGGGTCTTCCTCGCTGACGGTGGCCGAAAAATAATCCAAACACGCGCCCGCAAAACTTAAATCCCCCGACGGGTCCAACAAATAGCGGGCCAAACGGCCGTCAAAACACGTAATAAACTGCCCGTGTACATTGATGTCCAATTCGCGCAAGGTAAGTTTTAAGTCGTAGCCGATTTTTTCCACCGCGTCGTTTTCCACCAGTTTCTTAAGCGTATCCAGTTCCCACGGCTGCACCTCGGCCAGCGGCGCGATGGCAAATTCCGTTTCGTTGAGCCCCAGCGTAAGGAGTTCTTCCTGCGCGTGCAAGAAGATTTTTCCATTCTCTACAGCCCGTTCCAGCACTTGCTGTACGGTCAGCTTGGGCTGAACCGTTTGCGCGGCAGACGAAGAAGCCGCCGGACGCGGCGCTTGGTAAAAATCCAATAAATTTTTAAATTCGTACCGTTCAAACAATTCCGTCAGCTTGGATTTTTCCGGCGTGCGTACGCGGTAATCCGCCAGCGAAAAAGGCATTTGCAAATTGGGGTCCAGCACCACCAACTGCTTGGAGAGGAGCGCCTCCCCTTCGTGGGTAAGAATTTTTTTAGCCACGGCCGGTTTCATATCCGGGCTGTCGTTTTGGGCCGCGCGGATGATATCTTCCAAATGGCCGAATTTGTTAATTAAATCCACCGCGCTTTTGGGGCCTACGCCCATCACGCCGGGCACATTGTCGGCCGCATCGCCCACGATGGAAAAATAATCCGGCAAAAACGGTACGTCCACGCCAAATTTTTCCTTGGCGGCTTCCGGCCCTTTAAAACCGTCCTTCCCGCCGGCCGGCCAGATGGAAATGTAATCGTTTAAAAATTGATAGACGTCTTTGTCCGTCGTCACCAGCACACTGGGGACGTGTTCCTTTGCCGCGCTTTTGGCCAAAAAAGCCATTAAATCGTCCGCTTCGATGCCCGGCTGAGCCACAACGCGAAGCCCCAGCGTATCCACCAATTCCCGCGCCAAATCAAGTTGGCTGATAAGGGCATCATCCGGCTTTTTGCGCGTACCTTTATAGGCCGGGTACAGCGCTTTGCGCCGCGCACAGCCGCCGGGCGAATCAAAACAAACCGCCACATAGGCCGGATTATGCTCGCGCAGCATTTTAATCAGCCACCGGGCAAAGCCAAACAGCGCCCCCACTTCCTGCCCGGACGAGGTGGACAGCTTCGGCAACGCGTGGTAGTTGCGGTGCAGAAAATTATGCGCGTCAATTAGAAAGAATTGGGGTACTGGTTTGGTCATAAGTTATAGAAACAACGGAGAGAAAAAGCCCTCCCGCCGGTTCCAGCGGGAGGAAACCGCTATTTTAAAGCGTTGATTTTATTTTCAATAGAGTGTTGCAGGGTGTTCTTGCGGGAATACCCCGTGGAAGAAAACATCACCGTATCGTTATAAATCACCACAAACGTCGGCAAGCCGTTAACCGCCCAGCGGTCCTTTAAAAAAGTACCGTCCGGGGCGGGCTGATCCTTTTCCACGTCCAGCTCATAAAAATGTACGTTTGCAAAAGCGGCATATTTTTCCAGCATCGGCGGGAACAGTTCCCGCTTGGCCACCCGGCACGGGCCGCAATAAGCCGCCGTGAACATAATGACGTACACGTCGTCCTTTTTCATAGACGAATAAGCTTTGCTGGTTACACTCGCCAAAGCAGGTGCCTGTTGAGCCCAAGACAACTGCCCAGCGCCCAACAACACCGCACACGCGACCAGTGCAAAAAGAAGTTTTTTCATAAGACACCTTATAACAAGGCGTTGAGTTTTTCCTGTAACGCCGATTTGGATTGCAAACCCACCGTTTGGCCGGCTACTTCGCCATTTTTAAAGAAAATAATGGTAGGAATGGAGGTAATGCGGTATTTGGCGCTCGTATCGGGGGCTTCGTCCACATTTAATTTGCAGACTTTCACTTTGCCCGCATATTCGCCGGCCAGTTCTTCCACCACCGGGCCCAACATACGGCACGGACCGCACCACGTGGCCCAAAAATCCACCATTACCGGCCCTTCGTTCTTAAGCACTTCGGCTTCAAAATTGGCATCGTTCAAAATTACTTCGCTCATCTGATATCCCCTTTATAAATAAAATCCTGCGTATATCCACAGTATACTATAAACGAAAACCCGATTGTCAAGCCGGCCCCCTAAGCGCGGATACAAAATACGGCCAAACGCTCCATTTAAAAAGCCCGGCGCATCGGCACCGGGCGGGCAGACGAGCAAAACGCTTTAATTCATTGAATAATAATTCCTACTGTTCGATGTCATTGCCAAAGGCCCAAAACTTTTGCATAAATTATTTTGAAAAGAATCCGACGGATTAGCCCGGCACCATCTTTTTCCGCTGTAAGAAGCGGGAGCGGTACTATCCGCAGGCAAGTTAATTAAATGAAATTCCAAACTAGGTAAATTGTAGGCGCTGGGCCTCGCTTGGCATGTCCGGGAATCAAAACAATCAAATGACCAAGTATCCGTATTTTCAACAGCAATGTCCAAATCTTCCAAATCGTTGGTATATTGGCCGTTCGCCATATAATATACTTCCTGGGCATCGGTAATGGACTTTAGACTGGTCACCGCTTGCGTCAAGCGGCTTTTTGCCACCGCTTTTTGGTATTGCGGCAACGCCACCGCCGCCAATATGCCAATAATTAGGACGACAACCAGCAGTTCGATTAAAGTAAAACCTTTTTCCATTAAAAACTCCTTAGCAAGTTGATTTTAAGGCTTAATTACAGTCTAATAATTAACAGCCAAAAATCAACGCTAGGCCCAGTGTATCAAAAAAAAAAAACAAATCAAGGCCCAGAGCCTGGGCTCCCCACTCTTTGCCCGCTAACACGACTGGTTGAGCCACACTGTTTTTGGAATACCGCGCTCCAACGAAACGGCCCCTTGCCGGGGGCAGGACCTTCCAGGCCGCGGTGCTCTGCCTCGGACAGGGTTTTGCAAAATACGGTGCTAACGCAAAAAGGAACAACAAGTTGGGGACGTTCTCGCAAAAGGCGAGCCGCCCCTCCCTTACCTTGCCCCGGTAACACGACTCCTGGAGCCACACTGTTTTAGAGATGTTGCACTCTTGCGAAACATCTCAGAGGCTGGGGCCCCTTCCAGGGAATGGAACTCTGCCTGGAACAGAGTCCCGTGAAATATGATGCTTATGTAATAGGAAAAAACTTGTTGTTCTGTAAAAAAGTTGACTATTTATTCCTATATACAAAAAACCCCGGGATTATTCCCGGGGTTTTTTATTGACGGGTTACTTACTGTGCGGCATTCATCATTTTGCAAAATTTCTTTCCCAGGTCTGTATAGCCGGTACAACGTCGTTCTCCAGGGTAAGAGGAGTTATCAAGCCAAATGGTATAGAAAAAGGCCCCCGTCCCTCTCTCAGAATCCGCGCTCAGGTCATATCCTTGCGGATAATAGATGATACTAATATACAATTTGCCGGGATCCGTCACAATTCCGGCTCCGTTGATGATATCCACCCGAAAGAAATTTTCGCATTGTAGAACGCCCGTTCCTTTACAAGCGCCTTTAAAATCAATATCTAGGTCCTCCGTGGTGGATGTGTAATGGCCATTGGCCATATAATATACTTCTTCAGCTCTTTTTAGATTCTCCCCCACCGTACGAATAGCCGCAAAACGGGATTTGAGCACCGCCATTTCGTATTGCGGCAAGGCTACCGCCGCCAGGATACCAATAATTAGGACGACAACGAGCAGTTCGATTAAAGTAAAACCCTTTTTCATCAAATACTCCTTAGCAAGTTGATTTTAGTGCTTAATTACAGTCTAATAATTAACAGCCCAAAAATCAACGCTAGGCCCAGTGTATCAAAAAAAAAAAACAAATCAAGGCCCAGAGCCTGGGCTCCCCACTCTTTGCCCGCTAACACGACTGGTTGAGCCACACTGTTTTTGGAATACCGCGCTCCAACGAAACGGCCCCTTGCCGGGGGCAGGACCTTCCAGGCCGCGGTGCTCTGCCTCGGACAGGGTTTTGCAAAATACGGTGCTAACGCAAAAAGGAACAACAAGTTGGGGACGTTCTCGCAAAAGGCGAGCCGCCCCTCCCTTACCTTGCCCCGGTAACACGACTCCTGGAGCCACACTGTTTCTGTGGTGTCGCGCCCTACAAAAACGGCCCCGAGCCGGGGCTCCCCACTCTTTACCCGTTAGCACGACTAGTTTAAGCCACACTGTTTCCGCAATGTCGCGCCCTACAAAAACGGCCCCGAGCCGGGCCGCACTGTTCTTTCCAAGCCGACTTTTGCGCAACCGCCCCAAACCCCACGCAGACAGAGATTATCACACACGCTTTAAAAAGTATTGTACAATGACTTCAAAGAACAGGAGCCTATGTATGAAAGAAAAATTTATTTGCATTTCCACTCCTTCCGGCCGCACCTATTATCGGGCCATTCCTTTGGCAAAGGAATTTTTGGATAGAGAACAAAACATCGTCAATACCACGGGAGCCCTGCCGGATGGAGAAATTACCGAATTAAGCGTTTCCTCCGCCACGATTAAAAACGTAAAAGGCGGCAAATTGCACGGCAAATTTGAAGTCATCAACCTAACAAACAATACCGTTACTTACAGCGAACAATACGAAAACGGCCACCTTGTCAGCATTACCGAACGAAACATTCTCAAAAATACACCTAAAGAAAACAAGGAAGAAAAAGCCGTCCGCCTCTATCCCGGCACCATATTAAAAAGCAACAAAAACACCAATTCTTTTTACATCAACGGAAAAGAAGTGGCCGAAGAAACGCTGTCCTCCAACGGGGTAACGCTGGAAATTTTGGGGCAAATCCCGGACGGAGAAGTAAAAGAATTTGGCGAAAACGGCCTCGTCAAAACAGAAGCCCATTATAAAGCCAACAAATTAAACGGCCCCGTTCTGCGCTACGACGACAACGGCGTACTGCTTTCGCGAGAAGAATATGTAAACGGCATTTTGCAGGGACCGGCGGAATACTTCACCTCCCTCAAGCACGACACCTTGCACGCCCAATGTACGTATAAGAATTCTTTGCTGGAAGGCAAACGGATCATCAAACAAAAAGACGGCACCCTGCGCCAAGAAGAAACATACAAACGCGGCCGCCTGGACGGGAAACGCACCTGTTACTACCCCAACGGCTGCAAAGAAAGCGAGGCGCTTTTCTCCGCGGGGAAACTGCACGGAGAACGACTGCTTTATTTCCCCACCGGTGAATTATGGTACCGCGAAAATTACAACAACGGCCGCTTGGACGGGGAGCGTTTCGGCTATTTTGCTTCGGGGAAAATACATTTGGAAGAATTTTACTCGGAAGGGATGCTGGAAGGGAAACGCAACATCTATGCCGAAAACGGGGAACTTCTCTCCTCAGAAGAATACCACTGGGGTTCTTTGGTACACAACACGGACAGGAAAAACAAATGAAAGTAACTCGTTTTTGTCCGGCCAAAGTAAACCTGTTCTTAGAAGTAACAGGCAAACGCCCCAACGGATACCACGAGCTGGCCACGCTGTTTGCCAAAATCAACCTAGGCGATACGCTGACCGTACAGGCCGTCCCCGCCGAACAAACGGAAATATCCCTCACGCTTACCGGCCCGATTGGTCCTATGCTAAAAGCGGACCAGAGCAACTTGGCCTGCCGGGCCGCACGGGCTTTTTTGGAGCATTTTCAGCTCTCTGCGCACATTACGATGACGCTGGAAAAGCATACCCCCACCGGCGCCGGCCTGGGAGGAGGCTCCTCCGACGCGGCCGGGGTACTGCTGGCCCTGTGCGAAATTTTTAAGAAAGACAAATCCGAACTGCTCCCCGCCGCCGCTAAACTAGGGGCGGACGTACCGCTTTTTATGTACGAGGATACCTTCCTAAAAGGGGAAGGCATCGGCGAAAAACTTACCCCCATCCCAGCCGGCGGGCCTTTGCCGTGGCTGGTGCTGGTGTACCCCAAAACCGTCATTCCCACCAAAGAGGTTTTTGCCCGGCTGAAACTGCCCGCTAAAGAAACCTCCTTGACAAACGCCTCTAATTTAGATAAATTAATTACATACATAAGATGTGCCAGTCCCCTAGCCGGATGGAAACATTTGTTGTTCAACCGGCTGGAGGAGTGTGTTGTTCCTTTTACAAACTCTGTACGAAATGTGCTGCTCGATTTGAGGAAAACAAATACAGATGCAGTTTTAATGTCCGGTTCCGGCTCCACGGTTTTTGCTTTAGTTGAAACTGAAAAGGATGCAAAAAATTTGGTAAATAAATTACAAAACAAGGAACGGATAGTTTTCTTTACGACATTTCATAGGAGCTTAAAGGATGAAAATAACGGAAATAAGGATACATCTTATGGGGGAGGATCGCCTCAAAGCGTTTGCGAGCGTAACGTTTGACGATTCTTTCGTAGTTCGGAATATGAAAGTTGTGGAAGGAACCAAGGGCGTTTTTCTCTGTATGCCTTCCCGAAAATTACCCGACGGGACGCATAAAGATATGGTCCACCCAATCAATCAGGAATTTCGGGAATACTTGGAAACCAATGTTTTGAAAGCTTACGAGGAAGAACTTAAAAATAATCCAATGGGTACAGCCAAAACAACCGAAACTTCCAACTATGACTTTAACGCCGCGGCAGACAGCGGCAAAGACGTACAATAAGGGTGTTCAGCACAGATTTTCCGTTATTCATCTCGCTCTAGCTGTGATGAAACAATTTACTTCCGGATGGTGAAATGGTATCACTACTGGTTTTGGTCCAGTCATTCTAGGTTCGAGTCCTAGTCCGGAAACTCTTGTAAACCGAGTATAACTTACAAAAAAGGCGCTTTTCAAAGCGCCTTTTTATGGCATAAAGGCGTTGCCCCATGCCGCTACTGCCCCAACACTTTCACCCGTTCGTCAAGCGGCAAAAAACTTTTCTCCTCCGCCGGCGCATATGGCACGCCAAACGGCATCTGTGCGATCATCTTCCACGCGTACGGAACGCCAAACGCCTTTTGTACCGCCTCATCCACCAAAGGATTATAATGCTGCAAACTGGCCCCCAGGCCCGCTTCATTAAACGCCGTCCATACCGCCAGTTCCGCCATCACGTTGGCTTGATAGGCCCACAGCGGGAAATTGTCCCGGTACGCCGGGAACTTTTCCTGCAGCGATTGGACGGTAGTCCAGTCTTCAAAAAACAGCACCGTTCCATACGCCGCCGCAAACGAAGTAATCTTTTTTTCCGTCGGTGCGAATTTGTCCGCGGGTACCACGCGCCGCAAGGCGTCCAGCGTCAAACGCCAAAATTGCGCGTGACGCGGCCCCAACAACACGACGGCACGCGTCCCTTGCGAATTAAAAGCGCTGGGCGCATATCGCACGGACGTTTGTACGGTGCGGATAATTTCTTCGTCGGGAATAGTGCTTTTGTTCGTCAGCGCATAACGGGTGCGGCGCCGGATGAGTGCATTTAAAAAGCCGTTTGTTTTTTCCATAATTTCCCCCTTTGTTATTTACCTTAACTTGTTTGCGCCACAAAAGCAAAAGCTTTTTTGGGTTAGGTTTTTTCCCGCGCGCCGGTTTTGCGCTTTACGGCCGAAGCGAATGGATTTTTCCGCATAAAAAGAAAACCCCGGGCAAACCCGGGATTTTTAAAATTACGCGCATCTGTTGCCGCTTTGGTTGATTTGTCTGCCGCCATAAAAGGCCCTTAAATAAAATGTCAGCAGTTTTGTCGGCGTGTGGCCGGAAAGTTTTACCCCCGGCGGGAGTTGAACTCGCAACCTTCTCCTTAGGACGGAGCCGCTCTATCCATTTGAGCTACGGGGGCAATAAAATTTACTTGCGGGAACGTGTTTTTTTAGAAGCCGCTTGGCGGGCGGTGTTCGATTTTTTTGCAACCGCTTTCGCTTTTTTGGAAACGGCTTGATGAGTAGGCTTCGTTTTTTTCACCGCGGGTTTAACCTTGTTGGAAACCGCTTTGGAAGCCGGCTTCCGGCGGGCGACGGCTTTCGGGGCCGGTTTAGCCTTTTTTGGGCTGCGGCGGGAGGTTGCTTTTTCCTGCTGTTCAGCCAACGCCATCCGTTTTTTCAGCAGGCGGGCCAACGGGCTGTTATCCACCGTCTGCCCCAAAATGTTGGTTTTTAAGCGGGGGCGCATAGCGCTGTGCAGTTTGCGCGTACGCAAATTCATTTCGGCGATTTCCAAAATACCCGCTTTCTGCGCTTCTTTGCGAAGCGTATTGACCGCGCGTTCTTCTATCTGGCGCACCCGCTCGCGCGAGAGGCCCAAAATTTCGGCCACTTCCCCCAACGTTTTGGGTTCATTATCATCCAACCCATAGCGCATAATGACCACCTGGCGGTCGCGGTCGTTTAAATCTTCCATACTTTTTTTGATGGTGTTCTGGTTTTCGTTTTTCAAAAACACATCGTGCGGGTTGCCTTTTCCGTCATCGCTGATTAAATCTTCCAAGGTGGTTTCGTCTTCTTCGTGCACGAGGGTGGTCAGCGAATCGACGCCTTTGGCGGCGCTGAGGGTGTCCATAATCGACTTTACCTGCCGCGCAGTTAAATTCAGTTCGGCGGCCATTTCGTTTAAGGACGGGTCGCGCCCGTTGGCTTCTTTGAGCTCGTTCCACGCGCGGAACCATCTTTTCAAATTACCCCACGCGTGCGACGGAATTTTAATGGAGCCAGATTGTTCTTCGATATATTTGCGGATGTATTGTTCAATCCAATAGACGGCGTATGTAGAAAAGCGGTATCCTTTTTCGGGCTCGAATTTATCAATGGCTTGCAGCAGGCCCAGATTGCCTTCTTCAATCAAGTCCATTAATTCCATACCGGGGCGCTGGAAACGTTTTGCCGTCGGAATAACCAACCGCAAATTCATCTCCATAATTTTATTTTTGGCGTCCTTATCCCCTTTTTTTACCAGCTTCCACAAGCGGGACATTTCCTCACGGTCAATTTCTTGCGTGATTTTGCCTAAGTGCTTAAAATACTCGTTTACACTGTCTAAGGAATCGTTTTCCATACATACATAATATCAAACTTTTTGCTTGCGCTCCAGTCCGTTTTCTAACACAAACGCATAACATAAAATCCGCCGCCTACACCGCGCAAAAATAGTGTTATAATGGGAAGTAGGCTTTTAATTTAGGAGGCGTTATGACTACCGACCGTCCGCAAAAAACATTTCTGCAAATTATGTATATGTGTTTAGGCTTTTTCGGCATCCAGTTTGGCTGGGCGCTGCAAATGGGCAATATGAGTGCGATTTATTCCCGTCTGGGCGCGCGGGAGGACCAGATTCCGCTCTTGTGGCTGGCCGCCCCGGTGACGGGTTTATTAGTCCAGCCGTTGGTGGGGTATTTTAGCGACCGCACCTGGTGCCGCCTGGGCAGAAGACGCCCCTATTTTTTGGGCGGAGCAATTTTCTCGGTGATTGCGCTTATTTTAATGCCGCAGGCCTCGGCCGTGTGGATGGCCGTTATTGCGCTGTGGGTGCTGGATACGTCGGTCAACGTAAGTATGGAGCCGTTCCGCGCGTTTGTGGGTGATATTTTGCCCGAAGAACAACGCAAAACGGGTTACGCAATGCAAAGCGTAATGATTGGCGCCGGCGCGGTAATTGCGTCGTTTCTGCCACAGATTTTAACGTCCTTAGGCGTCAGCACCGAAGCCCCGCTGGGCCATATCCCGGCTACGGTGCGCTACTCGTTCTACATTGGGGCCGCCGTCCTGCTGGCGGCCATTTTAGCCACCATCAAAACGACGCCCGAATATCCCCCCGCCGATATGGAAGCCTTCAAACAACTGCAAAAACAAACCGTCAGCTTCAAAAAAACATTGCACGAAATGTACAGCGCGATGATGACGATGCCCTCCACGATGCGCCGGCTGGCGGTGGTACAATTTTTTACCTGGGCGGCGTTTATGGTGATGTGGGTATACTTCACGCCGGGGATTGCTTCGGGCGTATTTCACGCGGTGCCGGGCACGCCGGAATACGAAACGGCCGCCAACTGGGGCAGCTCCTGCTTCGGTATATATAACGGCGTAGCGTTTGTATTTGCATTCGCCCTGCTGTGGCTGACAACCAAATTTTCCGCCAAAATGATTCACATCGTTTGTTTGGTTATCGGCGGATTAGGCTTGGGCTCGCTGGGCCTGACGCTGGTAGGCGTAGAATTTAGCAAGATGGGATTAATTATACCGATGGTATGCATTGGCATTGCGTGGAGCAGTATTTTGTCGATGCCTTATGCAATGCTTTCCAACGCGCTGCCCGCCGAAAAAATGGGTTTCTATATGGGGGTATTTAATTTCTTTATCGTTATCCCGCAAATTTGTGTGAACCTGTTCTTCGGCCCGATTATGAAGCACTGCTTAGGCGGCAGCGCCATTGCGGCCGTAGGGGTAGGCGGGTTGAGCTTGCTGGTGGCAGCCGCGTTTACGTGTTGGGTGCGCGACCAAAAAGCCATACAGGAATAGTTATGAAAATTTCGTTTCATCTTCCGTATCAAACGGCTTGGGGAGAAACGCTGCACGCCCTGCTCTACCGCGCTGGCGCAGCCCCCAAGGAGCGGAAAATAAACATTCCGCTTTCCACCCAAGACGGCAAGACGTGGTCCGGCGAAATACAATTGCTGCTCAAACAACCGGCACAGCTTTCGTACCACTACGAAGTGCGCCGCGGCCCTCACACCGTACGCACCGAATGGCGCGCCGTGCCGCGCATTCTGTCTGCCGATCCTTCCGCCAGCCACTATTTCCTGCGGGACTACTGGCGCGACTTGCCCGCCCATTCGTGGCTGTATACCTCAGCCGCGACGGACGTATTGCTGTGCCGCGCGCCTAGTGCACAGACGCCGCTTAAATTGTTTCCCCGCACCCTTCTGCTGCGCGCGCAAACGCCGGTTCCCCCCGGCAGCCAGTTATTCGTGTGCGGGGCCGGAAGCGAACTGGGCCACTGGAACCCGGACTACGCCCTGCAAATGACGGAAGAAGAACCCAATGTATGGAGCCTGCCGCTCCCGGTTTGGGCCGAATATCCACGCGAATATAAGTTTATCCTTAAAACGGGAAACCACGTGCTGTGGGAACAAGGCCCCAACCGCCGCCTGGAAGCGCCTCCCCTAAAAAAGGGCGAAGTATGGGTGGAAAACGATTTGCGCCCACACTTTGGCGCGATGGATTTTTTGCGTGCGGCGGGAACCGTCCTGCCCGTGTTTTCCCTGCGCAGCGAGGACGGCTGGGGCGTGGGTGATTTTGGCGATTTGGAAAAACTGTCCAACTGGGCCCAGCAAACCGGCCAACACGTGCTGCAATTGCTGCCCGTCAACGATACCACCCTCACCCGCACCTGGCAGGATTCGTATCCCTACAAAGCCATTTCCATTTATGCGCTTCATCCGTTGTTTGCCGATGTGCGCCGCCTGCCTGCGCTGGACAAGAAAAAGGAGAAATCTTTTGAAAAGCGCCGCCGGCAATTAAACCAATTGCCCCAAATAGATTACGAACAAGTCCTCCAGTTAAAAACCGAACGCTTGCAGGAAGCCTTTAAACAAGAAGGGCAAAAGGTGTTGTCTTCTTCGGCCTTTTTACACTTCTACCAAGAAAACAAACATTGGCTTTCCCCCTATGCAATGTTCTGCGTACTGCGCGACAGATACCACACGTCCGATTTTGCTTCCTGGCCGAAGTATACCCGTTTTTCTCAGGCGGATTTAGACGCCTTCTGCGCCCCTAATGCGCCCGATTATCCCCTCGTCTGTTTCTGGTATTATGTGCAGTACTTGCTGCATACCCAATTGGTGCAGGCCTCGCAGTACGCGCGGGGAAAAGGAGTCCTTTTAAAAGGGGATATTCCTATCGGCGTTTCGCCCCACAGCGTGGAAGCCTGGACGGAACCTTCCTTGTTTTACCTAAACGCCCAAGCCGGCGCCCCGCCGGATGATTTTTCCGCCACGGGGCAAAATTGGGGATTCCCCACTTATAATTGGGACGTAATGGCACGCGACGGCTACCGCTGGTGGGAGCGGCGTTTTACGCATATGGCCCAGTATTTTGACGCTTATCGCATCGACCACGTGCTGGGATTCTTCCGCATTTGGGAAATTCCATCCCACAGCGTGCAAGGGTTGCTGGGGCAATTTTCCCCCGCACTGCCTTTGGATACGGCGGAAATTGAAAATTACGGCCTGACGTTTAACCCGGATTTTCTGCGCCCGTATATCTCGGAGCAAGTATTGTTTGAAAAGCTGGGCGACTTGGCCCCCGACGCCAAAAAGAAATTTCTCTCCCCCGCCCCGGACGGCTTATACGACCTGCGGCCGGATTATAACACCCAACGCAAAATAGAGGCCGCCTTCGCCGGCAAAACGGACGAAAAATCAACCCGCCTCAAAAACGGACTGTATGCGCTGGTGTCCAATGTGCTGTTCGTAGCGGACCGAACGGACCCCGCCAAATATCATCCGCGGATTGCCGCACTGACAGATTCGGCCTTCCGCGCCTTAAACGGGCGGGACAAAGAGGCCTTCACCCGTTTGTATAACGATTATTTCTACCGTCGGCACAACCAGTTCTGGCAAGACGAAGCGATGAAAAAGCTCCCCGCCCTTACGCAAGCTACCCGAATGCTCGCCTGCGCGGAGGACTTGGGAATGGTGCCCGATTGCGTGCCCGGCGTAATGGCGCAGCTGCAAATGCTGTCGCTGGAAATACAGCGTATGCCCAAGCGCCTGGGCGAAACTTTCGCCGACGCGCGAACTTACCCGTATTTATCGGTAGCTACGCCCTCCACCCACGATATGTCCGTCCTGCGCGGCTGGTGGAAGGAAAACCCGGCGCTTACCCAACGGTTTTGGAACGAAGTGCTCCAACGCCCCGGACAGGCACCGGCCGAAGCCGATGCCGCTGCGTGCGAACAAATCCTGCGCCTGCACCTGCAAAGCCCATCTATGCTGGCGCTGATTTCGTGGCAGGATTGGTCCTCGATGGACGAAACACTCCGCGCACCAAACCCGGATGAAGAACGCATCAACGTTCCGGCCAATCCAAATCACTATTGGCGCTACCGGATGCCCATCTCGTTGGAAAAATTGTTAAAGGAAACAGCCTTTAACGACAAAATCCGCCAAATGCTGGCGGAAGCCCACCGCTGAAGCTTGCATACAAAAACGCCCCGGATTACTCCGGGGCGTTTTTTATTAATTTAATTTATTGGAAACTATATCCAGGACTTGCACCAACGCCACTTACCATATTCCCAGTCTTACGACCAGAAAGATTCTGGCAAATTTTTGTATCCCGGCTTGTTCTCGGCCAACAAATAAAATACGAACGCACAAAATACTTTTCTAAGTTGGGAAATTGATTTTTGGTGCTAATGCACTGGGTGGATGCTTCATTGTCACCGGTCGTTCCTTTTCTTAAAATACAATAAAAATCTTCGTATTCCACTCGGCTCGCGGATACTGTTTTTGCCCCGGGCGGCATACTGATGTCCAACTCGCTGAAATCCAGCGAATAGGTCCCGTTGGCCATATAATAGACATTTTCCGCGTCTGATATAGACCGAAGCAAAGGGAGCACCCGCATCGTACGCGATTTGGCAACCGCTTGCTCGTATTGCGGCAACGCTACCGCCGCTAAAATGCCGATGATTAAAACGACCACTAATAGCTCTATTAGCGTGAATCCGGCGTTTTTCCCCGCCGGGTAGGGTTTTTGATAAATTTTGCTCATACGCAAAATTTATCAAAAAAAAAAAACAAATCAAGGGCCCCGAGCCGGGGCTCCCCTCTCTAGGCCCGTTAGCACGATTAGTGGGGCCACACTGTTTCCGCAATGCCGCGCTATTCAAAAAGGAAGTTATTTTCCGCTTGTGGTTGTGGTGGTTGGGGTTGTTGCCGTTTATCCGGCCCTTTTGCCCCGTCTATAAAAAGCCTTCCAAGCGGATTAGAAATTTTATTGTTTGAGTGCGGGAACCGCACGAGTTATAAAATTTCCCGCTTGGAAGTGATTTTTATGGGCCCTGGGCCGGGCGCTTTTTGGTACTTTTTCCCGCCGGAAAAAGTACATATAAAATGAGTGATTTTTGTGGATC
>CALUQD010000008.1 GCA_944322825.1 Candidatus Avelusimicrobium pullicaecorum | reverse complement strand
TGCAGATTGATCCCGTCTGCGAAAGCAATGTTTGCGTGGGCAAACTCAAAACGCTGGACAGCTATAAATAAGTATTTTGGAAACAACCCAAAACCCGGCTCCTTGTGTGGGCCGGGTTTTTATTTGGTTGGCTGAAAAGCTGTTTTTCGGGTTGTTTTGCTTGCAACAGGGAACAATCTTCCCGGACCAGTAACGGAGGGGCCCATAAGCCGCCCCTGCCAGCCACAAGAACCCATTTTCTCCGTCGGGAGAAATGGGGCCCCAGTCTCCCTCTTGCCAGACCTTATAGACGATGGCCAAGGCCAGCAGGATAATCCCCCAGCAGGCGGTGTTGAACTGTTGGCGCGCGCGGGCGGCTTTACGGATTAATATCGGTTTCCAATTCATACCTAATCTTTTATTGTAGGATACGGACATTATACATCATTTTATGCGCGGGGTTTAATAAAGCGAACCGAAAAACGGCCCCTGCAGGCAAGCCCTTTGAGGGGGCTTGATTTGTTTTTTTTTTTTGATACACTGGGCCTAGCGTTGATTTTTAGGCTGTTAATTATTGGGCTGTAGTTAAGCACTAAAATCAACTTGCTAAGGAGTTTTTAATGGAAAAAGGTTTTACTTTGATTGAACTGCTGGTTGTCGTTCTAATTATCGGCATTTTAGCGGCGGTGGCATTACCTCAGTATGCAAAAGCGGTGGAAAAATCCCGCGCGGCGGAGGCGATAAGCCTCTTGCCTACGATTGCACAAGCCAATACAGTCTATTATTTGGCAAATAATGAATATGCCGTAGATTTAAATGATTTGGATATTACAATCCCGGGGGAAGATGCCACATACGGGGATTTGTCCAGAAAGGCCAGCAAGTATTTTCAGTATGGCACGAATCGCAACTCTACGCAAGATGCCAGCGGAACCATTGCCATAGCCCATCGTTTGCCTGCCGGAACGCTCTATTCGCTGAGTATTTTTAAGGACAGCCCGAACGAAATTTTATGTATGCCCTATACGGAAAAAGGGAAAGAGGCTTGCAAAAACCTAAGCAAAGGGGAAACAAAGAAAATCTCCAGTTCCACCTATTATGTGGTGCAATAAAGAAAAGAAACCGGCCCGCAAGGACCGGTTTCTTGCATTTCAAGCAATCTCCTTTACAATACAGCACGGATATTATACAATATAACTAAGCGAATTTTAGGCAGCTGTGCAGCGAACGCGGCAAGGTGAAACCCGCTAGTAAATGTATAGCGCAAGAGCCCGCTAATTTGGTATAATAAAATGTACTAAGTTAGACTCAAGGCAGCAAAATTCCACACCGGCTCGTCGGAAAAGATGACCCGGTAGTGGGGTTTCTGCCCCATAATTTTTTTGTAAAAAACATTTAAGGAAACCAAAAATGGCAGAAAAAACAGAAAAAAAGGCGAAAGTATTGAGCCAAGAAAGAATCCGCATTAAATTGCGTTCTTATGACCATCGCATGTTGGACGCCTCCGTTTCCCGCATCGTGGAAACGGCGCAGAAAACCGGCGCCATCGTGGCGGGTCCTGTTCTTCTCCCGGTTCGGATTAAGAAGTACACCGTGCTTCGCTCTCCCCATACCGATAAAAAGAGCAGAGAACAGTTTGAAATGCGCATTCACAAAAGACTCATTGATCTGAAAAGTCCCACCTCTAAGACCGTTGACGAATTGATGAAACTCGATTTGCCGGCCGGCGTAGACGTGGCAATCAAAAGCAACTAATAGGAAAACCGACAGAATATGACTGAAGAAATCAAAAACGCTGCTGGTGCCCAAGAGGCAACCCCCGTTGCTGAAGCGGCCAAAGCAGAAACTGTCAAAGAAGCTCCGGCTACGTTTCGTTTCGTAATCGGCGAAAAAGTGGGGATGACCCAGCTCTTTGATGAAAAAGGCAACCTGCACGGCGTATCCGTGGTAAAAGCGGCTCCGTGCAAAGTTGTACGTGTCAGAACCCAGGAAAAAGACGGCTACAACGCTGTATGCGTGGGTTTTGGCGAAGTGAAAGAAAGCAAACTAAACAAACCCGAACTCGGGTATTTCAAAAAAGCCAATGTGGCGCCGGTCAAACATATGAAGGAATGCCGTGTGGCCGACGTGAACGGCTTTGAAATTGGTCAAGTCATTTCACTTGAAAAGATTTTTAAACCCGGCGACTATGTGGACGTCCAGGGCAAAATCAAAGGCCACGGCTTTGCCGGCGCGATGAAACGCCACGGCTTTGCGGGCCAGCCTGACTCCCACGGCGCTTCCGACAGAACCCGCGCTCCGGGCTCTTTGGGTTCCCGCCGCTCTTTGGGTAAAGTGCTTTCCGGCCAGCGTATGGCGGGCCACTACGGCACGACCACCCACACCGTAGCCAAGATTGAAGTCGTCAAAGTGGACAACGAAAACGGACTTTTGTTCCTGAAGGGATCCGTCCCGGGAGCCAGAGGTTCCATCGTTTCCGTCTTGGAAACTTCCAAATACAAAAAACACTATGTGGCGCCGCAGCAGCATAAAGTGTCTGCTTCCAAAGCCGCCAACAAGAAGTAAGGACTTTGACCCATGGAAACTAAAGTTTTAGATATCAAAGGAAAAGAAATTGGGACCTGCGCTCTGCCGGACAGCTTGTTTGCCGTCAAAGCCAACCCGACCTTCCTGCACGAAGTCATCACCGCCTTTTTGGCCAACCAAAGAAGCGGCACTGCTGACACGAAAACCCGCAGCGAAGTTTCCGGTACCGGTAAAAAACCGTGGAAACAGAAAGGCACCGGCCGCGCCCGCCAGGGCAGCTTGCGTGCCGTACAGTTCCGCCACGGCGGTATCGCTTTTGGGCCGACCCCGCACTCCTATCGTCAGGATCTGCCGGCCGCCAAAAGAAGAACCGCGCTTGCGATGGCTCTTTCCACCAAACTCGCCGAAGGCAACTTGGTTGTGTTGGATTCCTTGACCTTCAAAGAACCCAAAACCAAAGCCTTCGCCGCTGTGTTGGAAACCTTAGCCGCCGGCCGCAAACCGTTAGTGCTCGACAACTTTGCCGACGCCAACGCCGCTTTGGCCTGCCGCAACGTGGAAGGGCTCACGCACATTCAAACGCAGGACATCAACGCCTACGTGGTGCTCAACAGCTCCAAAGTCATTCTGACCAAAGACGCCGTTGAAAAACTGAGCGAAACCTTCGCCAAGGAGGGCAAATAATGTCCCGCACGTACGAAATTTTAAAAAAGCCCCTGTTGACCGAAAAAAGCCTGATTGAAAGAGACAATCACAACCGCTACGGCTTTGTCGTAGCGAAAGACGCTTCCAAGGGCGAAATCAAAACCGCGGTGGAAAAAATCTTTAACGTAACCGTTACCAAGATTAACACTATTTCCGTCACGGGCAAGACCCATCGTATGGGTCGCTTCGAGGGCAAAAGACCCGACTATAAAAAGGCTTTTGTAACCTTGAAAGAAGGCGATAAAATTGAAGTGGTGGAAGCCGCTTCAAAGTAGCTGAAAGGAGAAACTACTAACTATGCCTATTAAGTCATTTAGACCTTACACCCCTTCCCGCAGAACGATCACGGTATCGGATTATTCCGACATCACCAAGACCACTCCGGAGAAGAGCTTAACCAAAGGTCTGCGCAAAACCGGCGGCAGAAACAACACCGGTATGATTATGGTTCGCCACATTGGCGGCGGCCACAGACGTGCTTACAGACAGATCGATTTTAAAAGAGAAAAATACGGCATTCCGGCCAAGGTCGTTTCCATTGAATACGACCCGAACAGAAGCGCCCGCATTTGTCTTTTAAATTACGCTGACGGCGAAAAGAGATACATTCTCCATCCGCTCGGCGTGAAGGTGGGCGATGTTTTGATGTCCGGCCCGGCCGCAGATATTAAAGTGGGTAACTGCCTTGCTTTAAAATATATCCCTGAAGGTACTTTTATCCACGCGATTGAGCTGAAAGTCGGCAAAGGCGCGCAGTTGGCGCGCAGCGCCGGCAGCCAAGCTCAGCTTATGGCCAAAGAAGCGGACTACGCCCATATCAAAATGCCGTCCGGCGAAATCCGCCTGGTACCCAGCGCTTGCTGCGCGACGATCGGCCAGGTGGGCAATATCGATCACGGCAACATTGTAATCGGTAACGCCGGCAGAAACAGACATCGCGGCGAAAGACCTACCGTCCGCGGTAGCGCCATGAACGCGGTAGACCACCCGATGGGCGGCGGCCGCGGTCACGGTAAAGGCGGCAACATTCCGCGCTCTCCCTGGAACCAGCAGACCCGCGGTCTGAAGACGCGCTCCACCAAGAAAGCGTTTGGCTGGATGATTGTCAGCGACAGAAGAAAAAACAAGGTTAAGTAATTATGGGAAGATCAACTAAGAAAGGTCCGTTTGTGGATTTAAACCTGTTGGAAAAAGTTCAAGCGATGAACGCTTCCAACGAAAAGAAACCTATCAAGACGTGGGCAAGAGCCTGCACCATCGTGCCTGAATTTGTGGGACACACGTTTTTAGTGCACAATGGCAGAAAATTTCTTCCCATTTACGTTTCCGAAAGAATGGTAGGATACAAGCTCGGTGAATTTTCGTTCACCCGTTTGTTCAAAGGTCACGGTGGTATGACGAAAGATTCCACCGCCCTGAAATAAGAGTTGAGGATTTGATATGGAAGCTTGTGCAAAAGCTAAATTTCAACGGTTCGGCAGCCGCAAGGTGAACTTAGTGCTGGATCAAATCCGCGGGAAAAACGTTAAGGCGGCGGAAGAAGTACTTCCTTTCGTAGCCAAACGCACCTCGGATTTGGTGGCCAAAACGTTACACAGCGCCGCCGCCAACTTGGAAGTCAAAGCCGGTAAAAAGCTGGACTTCAGCAAAGTCTTCATTAAAGAAGCGTTTGCGAATCTCGGCCCCAGCGGCCACTTGAAAAGAGTGCAGCCCGGCCCGCAAGGCCGTGCGATGCCTTACAAGAAAAGTATGTGTCATTTGACTGTTATCGTCACCGACGAAAAAAAGGGAGGTCGCTAATTTATGGGACACAAGATTCATCCCCGGTCAATTAGATTGGGTTATATTCAGGATTGGCGTTCCAAATGGTTCGCGCCTAAGAATATGCCCGCGTTGATTATGGAAGATTTCCAAATCCGCAAACTTATTGACGAAAAATTCAAAATGGCGGCCGTCAGCTACGTCGGCATTGAAAGAGCCGGTGCGTTCTTGCGCGTTAACATTCACACGGCCCGCCCGGGCGTGGTAATCGGCAAAAAAGGTGCCGATATTGAAGCCTTGCGCAAAGAATTGGAAGCGATGACCGGCAGCAAAACGTTCGTAAACGTGATGGAAATCAAAAATCCGGAAACGGACGCGCAGCTGGTTGCCCAGAACATTGCTATGCAGCTTGAAAAGCGCGCCCACTACGGCGCCGCTATCAAGAAAGCGATTGAAAAAGCGATGTCCGGCAAAGCGCTCGGTATTAAAATTATGGTATCCGGCAGACTCGGCGGGGCGGAAATTGCCCGCACCGAATGGAAACGCGAAGGCCGCGTTCCGCTGCATACCTTGTGCGCCGATATTGACTATGGCTTTACGGAAGCCAATACCATCAGCGGTAAAATCGGCATTAAAGTCTGGATTTTCAAGAGAACCCATTTCGCCAAATCTCCGAAAGAGATTATGAATGAACTCAAGAAACATCGCGACATGGAAAGCGCTTCCGCCGAAGGCGTAACGGAAACCGTTGCCGCCGCGGCCGAAGAAACCAAATAGAGGACTTTGACATATGTTGATGCCTAAAAGAGTTAAATATCGCAAACCCTTCAGCGCGCCCCGCATTAAAGGCAACGCCAAGCGCGGCACGGAAGTGGTATTCGGCGAATTTGGGTTGAAAGCGTTGGAACCCAAATGGATTACCGCCCGGCAGATTGAAGCTGCCCGTATTACCTTATCCCGCTTCATTAAAAAGAAAGGTAAACTGTGGATCCGCATTTTCCCGGATAAAGCGATCACGAAACACCCCGCCGAAACCCGTATGGGTAAAGGTAAAGGCGCGCCCGAATACTGGGCCGCGGTCGTGAAGCCCGGCAGAATTTTGTTTGAACTGGAAGGCGCTTCGGTGGAAGACACTAAGAGAGCTATGCGTTTGGCTTCCGACAAACTGCCGATTAAGACGAAACTGGTAACCAGAAGGTAGTTTATGAAAACGAACGAAAAAGAAGCTTTGAAAAACAAAACGTTGGCCGAACTGAACGAAGCGCTCGGCAAAGCCCAGGAAAAGAAGTTCAATCTTCTTTTCAAACACAGCACCACTCCCATCGCCAACCCGATGGAAATCAGAGCTGTAAGACGCGAGATTGCTCTTTTGCAAACGCTGATCAATCAGAAGAAAGAGCAGAAATAGAGGTTTGAACCATGGAAAATCAAGAATCCCGTGCTAAAAGAAAGGTCCTCACCGGTGTGGTGGTGTCCGACAAGATGGACAAAACCCGCACCGTGACGGTGGAACGCCTGGTGCATGATGCCCGCTACGGCAAAACGCTCAAAAGAGCGGCCAAATTCCACGCGCACGACGAGGCCAACGAAAGCAAAATCGGCGATAAAGTGGAAATTATGAGCACCCGCCCGGTTTCCAAAACGACGAAATGGCGCATTTCCAAAATTGTGGAAAAAGCCAGAGCTTAGTTTTTAAAAACTACGGAGTTATTAAAGTATGATTCAATTAAGAAGCATCGTAAATGTGGCCGACAATTCCGGCGCCCGCAAAGTGCAGTGCTTTAAGGTGCGCGGCGGCCACCACCGGGATATCGCAACTTTGGGAGATGTCGTGATGTGCTCCGTCAGAGATGCGATCCCTACCTCCGCCATTAAGAAAGGCGACGTGGTCCGCGCGGTAGTAGTACGCGTGGCCCGCGAAAAAAGAAGAAAAGACGGTTCCTACATTCGCTTTGATGACAACGCTGTGTGCATCATCAACGATAACGGGGAACCCAAAGGCACCCGCGTGTTCGGGCCGATTGCCAGAGAACTCAGAGAAAAGAACTTTTTGAAAATCATTTCCCTGGCGCCTGAGGTGGTATAGAGTATGATTATCAAAACGAAAGATACCGTTCTGGTGTTAGCTGGTAAGGATAAAGGCAAGAAGGGCGAAGTGAAATCGGTCAACCCGGCCAAAAATACGGTTGTAGTGACGGGCGTGAATATGATTTCCAAACACGTGAAACCTTCCCAAAACAAGCAAGGCGGCATTATTCAGATGGAAGCTGCGTTGGATGCTTCTAACGTAGCGGTTGTCTGCAGCAAATGCAAAAAAGCGATGACGCCTAAAGTGCAAGTTTCGGCCGACGGCAAAAAAGTGCGCGTCTGCCGCAAATGCAACGAGCCGATCATTTAATCTAGGTACGAATTAAAATGACTAAGAAAGAAACCAAAAACGTGACGAAAGCGCCGGAAGGCTATCAGCCCAGACTCCAGGTGCTTTACAAAGAAAAAGTGCTTCCGGCCTTGCTCAAAGAGATGGGTGTAAAAAGCCCGATGGCCGCGCCGAAATTGACGAAGATCGTCATCAACATTGGCGTGAAAGAAGCCCGCGAAGACATCAAAGCGATGGAAGTTGCCAAAGACGATTTAACGGCCATCGCCGGACAGGCCGCCCAAGTAAGACGGGCCAAAAAGTCCATTTCCAACTTCAAACTCAGAGAAGGGATGCCCATTGGCGTACGTGTGACGCTGCGCGGCGCGAAGATGTACGAGTTTATGGAACGCTTCATCTGCATCGCCTGCCCCCGCATCCGCGACTTCCAGGGCTTCAACCCGAGCTTTGACGGAAAAGGCAATTTGAACCTGGGTATTAAAGAACATTATATTTTCCCGGAAATTGATGTCGAAAAATCACCCAAAGCCCACGGTATGAACATTACGTTTGTAACCACGGCCAAGAACGATGAAAGCGGACGCCTGCTTATGGATTATATGGGTATGCCTTTCCGCAAATCGGCTAAATAATAGGAGCAAGAAAACTTTATGGCTACTAAAGCATGGGTTGCAAAAATGGCGAAAGACCAAAAGTTCGCTGTGCGCTACCACAACAGATGCCAAATCTGCGGCCGCGCCAGAGGCTACTACCGCGACTTTGGCCTTTGCCGTATCTGCCTGAGAAAGATGGCACACCAGGGTCTTATCCCGGGTCTGAGAAAATCGAGCTGGTAATTACAGGAGGAGGTATCGCTTTCGGGCCAACTCCGGCAAACGGAAAGTGGCTTGGGACGATAGCCTAGAATATGGATCCAATCGCAGATTTCTTAACTAGAATAAGAAACGCCAATATGAAAAAGAAAGAAAAAGTGGATATCCCTTTTTCTAAAATCAAAACTGAAATTGCGCGCATTCTGAAAGAAGAAGGCTACATCGCCAATTTCAAAGCCGTCCACAACGAAACGAAGGGCGGCGTGGTAAGAGTATTTTTGAAATACACGCCCGAAAACGAATGTGTTATCCAAGGTTTGAAGAGAATCTCCAAACCGGGTTCCCGCGTATACAGCGCGTACAACAACATTCCGAAAGTACGCGGTGCGTTCGGTATTTCCATTCTTTCCACTTCGAAAGGTTTGATGACCGACGCGCAGGCCAAAGCCGAAAAGATCGGCGGCGAACTGCTGTGCCAGGTTTGGTAAGGGGGGAATATGAGCAGAATCGGTAAGAAAGTAATTAACATTCCCGCCAAGACGAAAGTGGAAATTAAAGACAGCGTGATTACCGCCACGGGCGCGTTGGGCACTTTGTCCTACACCATTCCGGAAGGTATCACCCCGAAATTGGAAGGCGCTGTGTTGACGTTCTCCATCCCGGAAAACCGGGTGAAAGAACTCAACGCCCTGCACGGCACCACCCGCGCGAACGTTTTCAACATCATTGAAGGCGTGACGAACGGTTTTTCCAAAACGTTGGAAATCAACGGGTTGGGTTACCGCGCGAGCGTAGCCGGGCAGAAACTCAATTTGGAATTGGGCTTCTCTCACCCCGTCAATTTGGATATCCCCGCGGGCCTTACGGTTGTGGTGGATGGCAAGTCCGGCGCGGTGACGATTAAAGGCAGCGACAAATTTAAAGTAGGCGATTTCGCGGCCAAAATCAGAAGAATCAGACCTCCGGAGCCCTATAAAGGCAGCGGTATTAAATACCAGGGCGAACACATTGTTCGCAAAGCCGGTAAGACTGCGGCGGGAGGCAAATAATTATGGCCACTAAACAAGAAAGATACCAATTCAGAAAGGACCGCAGCCGCGGACATCTTTTGAAAAACGGTGCCCACCGCCCGCGCCTTTCCGTATACAGAAGCTTGAAATACATTTACGCCCAAATTATTGATGATAACACCCACAGCACGTTAGTGTCTGCGACGACGTTGTCCAAAGAATTTGAAGGCAAGTTTGACACTTCCGCCAAGAGCATTGAAGCCGCCAAAGCGCTGGGCGCCGCCATCGCCAAAAAAGCGTTGGAAAAAGGCATCAGCGAAGTGATGTTTGACCGCGGCGGACGCGTGTACCACGGCAGAATCAAAGCGCTTGCGGATTCCGCCAGAGAAGCAGGATTGAAATTCTAAGGTTTAGGTGAATTTAATGTCCAATGAAACGCTAGTGAAAAGCGATAACAAAAAAGAAGCGAAAGGCAAAAGAGCCGAGTTTCAAAAAGCAAGACCGCTCGCCGAAGGCAAGACGACGGTCATCCACGTAGCCAGAACGGCCAAGGTAGTCAAGGGCGGTAAACGCTTTGGCTTCCGCGCGCTGGTAGTGGTCGGAAACGGCCAGGGCAAAGTGGGCGTTGCTATTGGCAAGGCGAATCAGGTTCAGCTGGCTATCGCCAAGGCTGAATCCCACGCGAGAAAACATATGATCACGTTCCCCATCGTGGGTGAAACGATTCCGCATGAAGTGATCGGCAAATTTGGTGCCGCCTCCGTGTGGATGAAACCTGCCGCCCCCGGTACCGGTGTAATCGCCGGCAGCGGTGCGCGCTTGTTGTTTGAAGCTGCGGGTATTAAAGACGTCTTGGCCAAAAGCCTGGGCAGCTCCAACCCGTGCAACCTCGTGTATGCCACGATGGAAGCTTTCAAACAATTAAAGAGCAAAGAAGCGGTAAACGTGTTGCGCGGCAAAGCCGAAAAGGCCGCCGCTGAAGCCCCGAAAGCGGAAGAAACCAACGAAGCCGCCAAGGCCGAATAGTTTTGTGGAGAGAATAAAATGGTAACTTTGAATAAACTTTTCCCTAAACATGGTTCTAGAAAAGAAAAAAGACGCTTGGGCTTGGGCCCGGGTTCCGGTTTGGGCAACTACTGCACCAAAGGTATGAAAGGCCAAACCTCCCGCTCTGGTAACACCCGCAAAGAAAGCAAAGAAGGCGGCCAGATGCCGCTCATCCGCCACACGCCGAAAAGCGGTTTTTCCAATAAAGACTTTGCCAGACGTTACGATTATGTAAACGTTGGCTCTTTGGAAAAAGTGTTTGCGGCGGGTGCGGAAGTCACCCCGGAAGCCTTGAAAAAAGCCGGCATCATTCACGATGCTTCTCGCGTAAAAGTGTTGGCGAATGGTTCTTTGACCAAGGCTCTGAAAGTGTCTGCGCACGGTTTTTCCGCCACCGCGAAAGCGGCGATTGAAAAAGCCGGCGGCACTGTGACCGTGCTTGAACAGAAGACCAAATAATGGCTAACAACACAGTTGCAAATATCTTTAACGCCCCCGAACTCAAGAAGAGACTCCTCTTCTTGATCGGGGCGTTGGCTGTTTTCCGGATTGCGGCTGCAATCCCAATACCCGGCATTAATACGGACGTCTTGAAACAAATGTTCGCCGCGCATCAAAACGGTATTTTAGGTTTTATGAATATCTTTTCGGGCGGCGCGTTGGGCAAGTTCTCCATTTTGGCGCTGGGCATTATGCCGTACATCAACGCGTCCATCATTATGGGCCTCGTGCGCGGCGCGCATATTTTCCCCGCGCTGGACAGAATGCACAAAGAGGGTGAATCCGGCAGAAGAAAAGAAAACCAGATTACCCGTATTTTTGCACTGTTTTTAGCCTTGTTGCAAGGCGCGATGATGACGTTCGCCATCACCAAAGTGGAAGGTGCTGGCGGCGTATCGGCAGTAGTTAATCCGTCTTTTATGTTTTTCGTCACCACCGTGCTGACCTTAGCGGCCGGTACGATGTTTGTGATGTGGCTGGGTGAACAGATTACGGAAAAAGGGGTGGGCAATGGTATTTCGCTCATCATCTTTGCCGGAATCGTGGACCGCTTGCCGGGCGCGATTATGGAAGTAGTGCACCGCGTACAAACCGAAGAAATGGATTTCTTTATGGCTTTGGTTATTTTTGCGGCGGCCTTAATCATTACCGCGCTGGTGGTGTGGCTGGAAACGGCGCAACGCCAAATCCCGGTACAGTATGCCAAACGCCAGGTGGGGAACAAAACCTATGGCGGGCAAACGAGCTATCTGCCGCTGAAGATTGACCAGAGCGGCGTGATTGCGGTAATCTTTGCTTCGTCTGTGATTTCCTTGCCCTTGACGATTGCCAGCTTCAACCAGGAAGCCCCTTGGGCGCAGAAAATGTTGGAAGCGATGAACCATAGCAGCGTTTTGTATATGGTCATCTTCTCGGCGCTCATTATTTTCTTCTGTTATTTCTACAATTCGATGACGATTAACCCGTCCGATTTGGCGGATAATATGAAGAAATGGGGCGGCTTTATCCCGGGCATCCGCCCCGGGGAACCGACCAAGAACTACATCGAGTGGGTGATGAACCGCTTGACGTTCTGCGGTGCGATTTTTGTGTGTTTGATTGCGGTTCTGCCGGATTTCTTCCGCGCGGAATTTGACGTGGACTTTTACTTCGGCGGTACGGCGCTGCTAATCGTAGTAGGTGTGGCGCTGGATACCGTGGGGCAAGTGCAAGCCCACTTGTTGGCCCGCAACTACGAGCCGCTGATGAAAGGCAGCAAACGCATTAAAGGCCGCTGGTTTAACGTTGGTCAGTAAATTTTTGCAGGGGGGCCGGTGCCAAGGCACGGAAGGCTCCCCTCTTTCCGTTGTAACGGGAAATGAAACTATTTTGCGTTTAGATCTTACGGGGTCTAAACGCAAAGTTGTCTGAAGTTATTTGCAAGAAGGATTTACACGTGAACATTGTTTTGATGGGCTGCCCCGGGGCCGGCAAAGGCACGCAGTCGGCCAAATTACAGGATAAATTCCATTTGAAGCATATTTCCACCGGGGATGTACTCCGTGCGGAAATTGCGTCCGGTTCGGCGTTGGGAAAAGAAATTGCCGGGATTATCAACAAAGGCAATTTGGTGCCGGATGAACTGATGATTTCGATGTTGGAAAACATTGTTAAATCGACCGATAAAGGCATTATTTTTGACGGCTTTCCGCGCACCGTGGCGCAAGCCGAAGCGCTGGATGCGATGATGAAACGGTTAAACCGCGAAATCACGGAAGTGGTGATGATCGACCTGCCGGAAAGCGAAGTAGTCAGCCGGATTGCCTCGCGGCGGCAATGCCGCAAATGCGGAGAAATTCTGCACGTAACGCCCGGCACACAAGCAAACACTTGCCCGGTATGCGGCGGGGAACTCTACACGCGGCCGGACGATACGGAAGAACGCGTCAAACATCGGTTGGAAGTATATCATACCGAAACGCTGCCGGTAAAATCGTATTACCAAAACAGCGGCAAGTATGTAGAGATTAAAGGGGACCAAACCCCCGAACAAGTTTTTGAAGACATTGTAACTGTCCTCAAGAAGGTAAAATGATAGAAGTAAAAAACGAAAGCGAACTCCAAAAAATGCGTGAAGCGGGCAAAGTGACCGCCGCGGTGCTGAAGCTGATGACCGAGATGGTCAAGCCCGGCATTTCCACGCTGGATTTGGACCAAGCGGCCGAGAAAACGATCCGCTCCTTCGGGGCGACGCCGTTATTTCTGGGCTATTACGGGTTTCCGGGCAGCATTTGCGCTTCGGTAAACGAAGAAGTCGTGCACGGAATCCCAAAAAAAGATAGAATATTAAAGAGTGGTGATATTATCAGTATCGATACAGGAGCCCGCCTTGACGGTTTCTGTTCGGATGCCGCAATCACCCTCGGTGTGGGGAAAGTTTCTGATGAAGCCCAAAGACTGATGGATGTTACCAAAAAGTCTTTATATAAGGCAATCGGGCAAGTCAAGCCGGGTAATCGCTTAGGCGATGTGCAACATGCGGTGGAAACTTTTGCCATATCCCAAGGTATGGGCGTGGTGCGTGACTATTGCGGGCACGGAATCGGCCGCAATATGCACGAGGAGCCCAGTATCCCGAACTTCGGGAAACCGGGCACAGGGCCGTTGTTGGAGAAAGGAATGGTCCTGGCCATAGAACCTATGCTAACTGCGGGAACATTCAGAGTCAGGGAGCTGGACGACGGTTGGACCGTGGTGACCAGGGACGGCAGCTACGCTGCCCACTTTGAGCATACGGTAGCCGTGACGGCTAACGGCAGTGAGATTTTCACTGCTTTTGAATAAAATTCGGCCGCGCATTTTGAAGGAAAAATGGCGCGGACGGACGTTTGTTCTGAGATTTAATCCGAACTCGGAGTTGTATGAGCGATAAAATCGAAATTGAAGGTAAAGTCTTAGAAGCGCTGCCCAATGCGATGTTTAAAATAGAAATACCGGGCGGCAAAGTTATTCTGGGGCATATATCCGGCAAAATGAGAGTTCATCATATAAGAATTCTTCCGGGCGATAAGGTCAGATTGGAACTTTCTCCGTATGATTTGACCCGCGGGAGAATAACTTATAGGGAGAAATAAATGAAAGTCAGAGCCAGTGTAAAGAAGATATGTCAGAAATGCAAAATCATTAAACGCAACGGCGTCGTCCGGGTGGTTTGCGAAGTCGCGAAACACAAACAGCGCCAAGGTTAATTTATAGGAGTTTTATAAGATATGGCTAGAGTCGCAGGTATTGATTTACCGAAAAACAAAAGAATAGATGTCGCGTTGGAATACATTTATGGCATCGGCAAGAAAAACGCGAAAGAAGTGCTTGCCAAATTGAACGGCCAGATTGATCCCGCCACCCGCGTGAAAGACTTGACCGAACAGCAGGCCGGTTTGCTCAACACCATTTTGCAGAAGGAATACAAAGTGGAAGGCGAACTGCGCCGCGAAGTAGCGCAAAACATTCACCGCTCTATTGAGATTGGTTCTTATAGAGGCCAGCGCCACCGCCGCAACCTGCCGGTACGCGGACAGCGCACCAAAACCAACAGCAGAACCCGCCGCGGCAGAAGAAAAACCGTGGGTTCTAAAACCAAATAAATTTAGAGATTAGGAATTTAAAACATATGGCAGAAGAAAAAGTGAAAACGGCCCCGGCGGCGAAAGCTCCGGCGGCGAAAGGAAAAAAGAAAAACGCCAAAGCGCCGGTATTCGGCGTAGTGCATATTTACTGCTCGTTCAACAACACGATTGTGACTGTTTCGGACGACAAGGGCAACACGATTGCTTGGTCCACCGCCGGTTCCCACGGCTTTAAAGGCACCAAGAAAAGCACTCCGTTTGCCGCGCAAATCACCAGCAACAAAGCGGCCGAAAAAGCCGTGGCGATGGGTATGCGCGAAGTAGCCGTAAAAGTTTGCGGCCCGGGCCAGGGCAGAGAAACCGCCGTGCGCGCCGTACAACAAGCCGGTTTAACCGTGTCTTCCATTAAAGACATCACCCCCATCCCTCATAACGGATGCAGACCGCCCAAAGCCAGGAGAGTATAAGAATTTATGTCTAGATATACAGGACCCAGCTGCAAAAAGTGCAGAAAATTAGATTGCAAACTTTTTTTGAAAGGAACCAAATGCTACACCAACTGCGTCATTGACAAGTTGGCAGCCGTAACCAAACGCGGCGGCAAAGTTAGAAAGGCCAAAGTGTCCGAATACGGCGTTCGCTTGCAGGAAAAGCAGAAAGCCAGACTGCAGTCTGGTATGTCGGAAATTCCGTTCCGCAATTTGTTTGACGCCGCCGCTAAAGCCGAAGGCCAGACGGGCGAAAACTTCTTGCGCAAATTGGAAACCCGCTTGGATAACGTCGTGCGCCGCTTAGGCTTCGCCGTTTCCTTGAAAGGGGCGCGCCAAATTGTGCTGCACGGATATGTGACCGTAAACGGCAAAGCCGTCAACGTTCCTTCCTACCAGCTGCGCATCGGCGATAAAGTAACCTTGGATAAATCCTTGGCGGAAAACGTCCAGGTCAAACAAGCGTTGACGGAAGCCGAAAAACGCAACCAGCGGCCCAGCTTTTTGGAATATGACGCGGAGAAAATGACCGGTAAACTTTTAAGATGGCCCGACAGAGCGGAAATGTCCTACCCTGTCAACGAGCAGCTCATCGTCGAATACTACTCTAAATAGTTTGGAGGATTTGCAATGGCTTTTAATGAATTAGTCCTTCCGCAAAAGATTCAGTTGGAAGAAAAAACCGCGTCCGACTTCTACGGTAAATTTATCGCAGAACCGTACGAAAGCGGTTACGGCCACACGGTGGGCAACTCGCTGCGCCGGATTTTGCTGTCCGGTATGGAAGGAGCTGCCGTTACGGCCGTCAGAATCGCCGGAGCCGTGCACGAATTCAGCACGATTCCGAACGTTCGGGAAGACGTCATCAACATTTTGCTCAATTTGAAACGCCTGCGCGTGAAAATGGAAGGCAAAAACCGCGAATATCTGCAGCTGCACGCCGTTAAACCGGGTGTGATTACGGCGGCGGATATCGAAGAAATCGACGGCGTGGAAATTGTCAATAAAGACCTGGAACTGGCCACTTTGGAAGTGGGCGGCAAACTGGAAATGGAAATTGAAATTTCCCGCGGCAAAGGCTATGTGCCGGCCGAAGATTTGGCCAAAATCCAGCGCCCGGCCGGGTTTATCCCGGTGGATGCGCTGTTCTCGCCGATTGTGAAGGTTCACTACGATGTGGAACCGGCCCGCGTCGGCCAGAAAACGGACTATGACCGCTTGATTTTGGAAATCACCACTGACGGCACCTTGCAGCCGGCCCGCGCGCTTCACCGGGCGGCGGTGTTGCTGTCGAGCTCGTTGCACATTTTCACGATTGAAGGCGAAGATGACTGCGTAGCCACCACCAGCGATGAAGCGGTGGAAGAACCGGTGTCGATGACGGGTTCCGTGGCGGGGGCGAATGTCAATTCCAAACAGGATGAATTGCTCAACCAGTCCATTGAGTTTATCGAATTGTCTTCGCGCTCCATCAATTGCCTCAAATCCGAAAACATCAACACGGTGCGCGACTTGGTGAAAATGTCCGAAGACGACTTGAAGATGATTAAAAACTTCGGCGCCAAATCGATGGAAGAAATCAAAGAAAGACTTGCCGAGATGAAACTTTCGCTCGGTATGAAAATTTAAGGAGTAAGTTTTAGTATGATTAAAAATACCGGATACAGAAAACTTGGCAAGACTGCGTCCCACCGCAAAGCGATGCTCAACAATATGGCCACGAGCATTATCCTTCACGAAGAAGTGAAGACCACCTTGCCCAAAGCCAAAGAAGTGCGCCGCGTGGTGGAAGGGTTAATCACCCTGGCCAAAGCCAACAACGAACGCGCCGCCAAAGACACCTTGAAAGATGCCGCGGCCTTGAAGAAGTTGTTTGAAGTGTTGGCTGCCCGCTATGCCAACCGCGCCGGCGGTTTCTGCCGCATTTACCGCGCGGGGCTGCGCCAAGGCGACAACGCCCAAGTGGCCATTGTTAAATTGGTAGAATAGGGGCGGCTTATGGTAATAGACTATCTCGGGGGTCTTTTCTCCTCTGACCTGGGAATGGATTTGGGTACGGCCAACTGCTTGATTTATGTGAAAGACAAAGGCATTGTCCTGCGCGAACCGTCCGTGGTGGCCGTGGAAAGAGAAACCGGCGAAGTGAAAGCCGTAGGCGCGAAAGCCAAGCAAATGCTTGGCAGAACCCCTGCCAACATCGTGGCGGTCCGCCCGATGAAAAACGGTGTGATTGCGGATTTTGAAGTGACGCAGGAAATGATTCGCTACTTTATCCGCAAAGTTCACAGCAGAAGCAGTCTGTTACGTCCTAGAATTGTTATCGGCATTCCCTCGGATATTACCGGCGTGGAAAGACGCGCGGTAGACGATGCCGCCCGCCAAGCGGGTGCGCGCGAGGTCTATTTAATCGAAGAACCCATGGCTTCGGCCATGGGTGCCGATTTGCCGATTGCGGAACCGCACGCCAGTATGATTGTAGACATCGGCGGCGGCACAACGGAAGTGGCCGTTATTTCCTTAGGGGGAATGGTGGTGGCCAAGTCCATTGATGTGGCCGGCGACGAGCTGACGGAATGCATCGTGCAGTATTTCCGCAAAAAATATAACCTCATCATTGGCGAAACGACGGCGGAAGAAGTGAAGATTAATTTAGGTTCGGTCTATCCGCTGAAAGAAGAAAAATCCATGGAAGTAAAAGGGCGCGACCAGACGCAAGGGTTGCCCCGCACGCTGACGGTAACTTCGGAAGAAATCCGCCAAGCGCTTATGGAACCGGTGCGGCTCATTATTGACGTCATTAAGAGCACGCTGGAAGAAACGCCGCCTGAATTGGCCGCCGACCTGGTAGACAGAGGGTTGGTTGTGGCCGGAGGGGGCAGCTTGCTTAGAGGAATTACCGAGCTTATCCGTAAGGAAACGGATATACCCGTCCACCGCGCGGCGGACCCGCTTAGCTGCGTAGCGTTGGGTACGGGCAAATTCTTGGAACAGCTGAACGAGAAAGGGTCCCGTTTCTTCGGCTCCCGCGGTAAATCTTTCTAGCCTAGGCTGCGAAAAAATTTAAAGCGGACACAGTTCTTTTGGGGACCGTGTCCGCTTTTTGGTTTTTTGTGCAGGGCGCGCGCCAAAACAGCTTGTCCGGCGTGCTAAAATACCCAGTTTAGTAATTGGCAGGTGGGGGAAAAAGTTGTAAGGCCTGCCGGGAAAAAATAAAAGGAAGCGGCTTTTTGCCGCATAAATGTGAATTTGAATTATGTTACCTCGTAAAAAATCTCCTAAAAAGCATACGGAACCCGGTACCAAACGGCGGTTTATTTTGCCGGTATCGTTTTTGTTGCTTTCTTTTTTATTGATGATTTTACCGCTGGAAGGGTTTGTATCTTCGGTTAAGGCGGTGCTTGCTTATGTGTTTATTCCGCAAGTGCGTTTAGCGCACGGCACGGCCAAATATGCCGAAGACGTAAGCCAGACGGTGCGGGAACTCTTGGACGCGCACCGGGAAAACCGCGCGTTAAAGCAGGAAATTGAAATGACCAAACTGCTGGCTTCGCAAGCGGAATCCATCCTGGATGAAAACGGACGCTTGACGGAAATTTTGCAGCTTCGTCCGGCCCGTCGCTGGACGGGGGTATGGGCTAAAGTGGCCTACCGCGAGCCCACCCAGTGGAACACGGTTATTATCGATAAAGGCAGCCGCGACGGCATCCGGGAACGCAGTGCGGTAATTTCGATGGAGGCCGGCAAAGAGGGCCTGGCCGGCGTGGTGGTGGAAGTGACGGAAAACACCGCCAAGGTATTGTTGGTACGGGATGAGGATTTTTCGGCCGCGGTGTATTTGGAACGCGGGCAGGAAGAGGGGCTGCTGGTAGGCAGCGGAATGCGCCCGGTGCGGATTAAATACATTCCGCTTTTGACGCACGTGGAAAAAGGCGACAAAGTGTTCACGGCCGCCACGAGCAGCATTTTCCCGGCGGGGATTTTGGTGGGCGAAGTCAGCGGTGTGCGGGAAGACGAGAGCTTCCAAACGGCCCTTACGGTCAATGTGGAGCCGCAGGTGCATTCCTCGGCGGTAAAAGAAGTGTTTGTCATTTTGGGAAATGGGGGCAGAGAATAATATGTGGAGTGCGGTTAAACTGGTTTTCTTATTTGTTTTGGCCACCATTGTGCATTGGGCTTTTGCGTCCATTTTTTCGTACTGGGGGCTTAGCGTCAATATGATTTTGGCCTTTGCAGCGGCATTTTGTGCGGTGTTAAAGCCGGCTTGCGGGTATCCGATGGCTTTCCTCTGCGGGTTGTTTTTGGATTTTTTTGGCACGAAATTATTTGGCAACAACGCGTTTACCTTTACGGTGGCCGCGTGTGTGGTGTATGATTTGTCCGGCCGATTTGATTTTGACGCCATTCCGCCCCAGATGGTGACGGTTTTTGGCCTTACTTTCTTGGGCGGGGTGCTTAACAGCCTGCTGTTTTGGTGGTTTGCGTCTACCGATATGTGGCCTGGGTTTTGGAGCTTGCTGGGCGGTTCAGTTGTGACGGCCCTGTTTGCTCCGGTCGTTTTTTGGGCGGTCCGCCGGGTGATGGGGAAATGTGTTTTAAGCCGGCAGGTATAGGGGCGTTGTGAATGGCCGTTACCAAGATTTTTTTTAATGCGCGTTTAAAATTGATGATGGTACTGGCGGCGGTGGCCGGCGGGGTGATTGCCCTGCGGCTGGTGGACATCCAAGTACTCCGTCATCACGCCTATTTGGAAATGGCGGAACGGAACCGTACGCAGATTATTTATCAAACGGCGCCGCGCGGCCGTGTGTTTACGGCAGACGGCGTGGCCGTAGCTACCAACGCACCTTCCTTTAGCTTTTATTATCTGGGCGGAAACCAGGACCCCGCCTATTTAGAACAGTTAGCGCGCGACTTTGCCCCGCGCTTGAAAATGGACCCACAAGCGGTGTTGGACAAGCTGGCCGAAGGCGCCAAAACGGGCAAGGCCGTTTTGCTGGCGGAAAATTTATCCACCAAAAGCACGGTTTCCTTGCAGGAATTGCAACTTTATTACCCGGGCGTATATTTGATTGAAGAAACCAAACGCAGCTATCCCTACGGCGGGTTTGCCAGCCATTTACTGGGATATATCGGCAGTATGGACGACCGCGAATGGCGCAACCGCGACCCGCGGCTGGGGTACCGGCTGACCTCTAAAATCGGCAAGAACGGAATTGAGAAAAAGTTTGAAAAAGAACTCAAAGGAACCGATGGCGGCGTGTACCTGGAAGTGGACTACCGCGGCCGCGTGAAAAGCATCATCCAAGACAAAAAATGGTCCGCGGGAAGCGATGTGTATTTGACGTTGGATTTTAAGCTCCAGCAAGCGGCCGAAGAAGGCCTCAAAAATTCCAAGACCGGCCGCGGCGCGGCCGTGGCGCTCGACCCGCGTACCGGCGCAGTGTTGGCGATGGCCAGCGCGCCCGCGTACGACCCCAATATCTTCGTGCCGTACAGCGACGAAGAAAACCCCAAGCAGTCTAAAAAAATTAACGAATACAACCTGGCCATACAAGGCATCTATCCGCCGGCCTCTACATTCAAAATCATCACCGCGGCCGCCGCGCTGGAATACGGCCATTTGGACGTAAACAAAAAAATCAATTGCCCGGGGTTTTATGATTCCGGCCCGCGCGTGTTTAGATGTTGGGGGAAGCACGGTCCGGTGGATTTGTTTGACGGGATGAGCCATTCGTGCGACGTGTACTTCTATCAAGTAGCCGCACAGACGGGTTCCGCCGCCATTGAACGGGTAGAACGAGAATTTATGATTGGCCGCCAGACCGGCATTGATTTGCCCGGCGAAAAAGCCGGCAACCTCTACGGTCCCACCCGCCGCGCCCGTAACAAAGCCTATTGGTTTATCGGCGATACGCTGAATTTGTCCATCGGCCAGGGTGAATTGTTGTTTACGCCGCTGAAAATGGCGCAGTTTGCGGCAGCCGTAGCCAGCCGCGGCAATGTATATCGGCCGTATTATGTGGAAAAAATCGTCAGCAACCAAACGGGTAAAACAGAGGTTGTGGGCAAAACGGAAATTTTGCAAAAAGCCGAATTAAAACCCGAAACGTACGATTTGTTATTCAAAGCGCTCAAGCATACCGTAGAAGGCGGCACGGCCGGCCGGGTATGGATTAAAGGGTTGGATGTATACGGCAAAACCGGTACGGCGCAGAATCCGCACGGGGAGGACCACGGTTGGTTTATGGCCTTTGCCGGGAAAGAAGGGGAAGAACCCACCATTGCTTTAGCGGTGTTTGTGGAATTTGGCGAAGGCGGCAGTTCGGCCGCCGGGCCGATTGCCCGCTCGATGTTGGAAGCGTATTTTGATTTGGATAAACCTGCTCCCAAGCCGGCCGCGCCGCAGGCGCCCGCCCGGAGCGAAGAAGATTACCAGGAACTTTTAACGCCAGGAGAAGAAAATGGCAGCCTTTCGGAATTTTAGCCGCCCTTCCGGCCGCAGTCGGCTGGATTATGTGCTGTTTGGGGCAATGATTGGATTGGTCGTGTTAGGCGCTTTGTGCGTAATGTCGGCCGTTAACAGCCTGTCGTGGTCCAACTCGGTGGTGCGCACCCATTTGGTGGCGCTGCCGATTGGAGCGGTGGCGTTTTTTGTGGGATGGAGCTTTAATTATCAGATTTTTGACGAACAATGGAAATACCTCTACGGTTTTATTTTGGCGCTTTTGATAGGGGTGTTATTATTTGGGTCCTATCAGCGCGGGAGCCGGTCGTGGTTTGTGCTGCCGTTTTTTTCGATGCAGCCGTCCGAAATCTGCCGCGTATGTACGATTTTGGTGGCGGCCGCGTATTTGGACCGCCGCGGCCAGCGCATACGGGATGTTTCCAGCTTGTTTGGATTAGGCGCGCTGTTGGTGCCGATTTTCGGGCTGATTATGATGCAGCCGGACTTTTCTTCCGTAGTGGTTACGTTCCCGGCCATTTTGGTATTGCTTTTCTGTACCGGGGTAAATGTGTTTTACCTGGGGTTAATTGGCCTTTTTGCGGGCGTGGCGGGGTTTTTTACCGTTACGTGGACATACATCTATCTTCACCCGGAACTGCTGGATTATTGGATTGTAAACGCGTTTTATCAGCTGGCGCACAGCCCGTGGTATATGGCGGGGTTTTCCGTACTGGTGATATTGGGCGGCTACCTGGCGTGGTGGTTTTTTAAACAGCTGCGTATTTTCCTGCCGTCGTTTTACTTTGTGCTGGCTACCTTGGTGGTGTTGGCGGGGCTTTTTGGCGGTATTTTTGTGGACCATCAAATGAAGCCGCACCAGCGCAAACGCGTGGAAACGTTTTTGGCGCCGCGGTCCGACCCGCAGGGCGCCGGGTATAACGTGCTCCAAGCGCAGATTGCTATGGGCGCAGGGGGAATTTGGGGCACGGGGCTCTTTTCCGGCACGCAGTCGCGCCTGGGGTTCGTGCCCGAAAAGCATACCGATTTTATTTTGGCTGTGGTGGGGGAAGAACTTGGCCTGTGGGGCACGCTGTTGGTGCTGGGGCTTTATTTGCTGATTTTATGGCGAACGATTGTGGTGGCATACAGCGCCAGCGACCGATATGGCTATTTGGTCTGTTCGGGCATATTTGGGATGTTTTTTACCTATATGCTGGTAAATTTTGGGATGCTTATCGGCATCGTGCCGGTGGCGGGCATTCCGCTGCCGTTTATTTCGTATGGCGGGTCCAACCTGGTGGCCAGTTTATGGGCGCTGGGGGTGGTGCAGTCCGTGTACGCCCGCCGCATTCGGGCATAAAAAGATGATAAACGCGCCAAAAATTTATAAAATGCGTATAGTGTTCCGCGGGCCTCAAAATACCGCGGGTACGCCTTTTATTTTTAACGCCGTACGGAAAATGGTGCTGGCAAGCGGCTTGCCGTTTGAAAAAGCCAAAGTAAACCCGAACTGGCCCCGGCTGGCGTATGGGCCGGCCCCGGCCAAAGGGCAGCAAGCCGAGCGGGAGTACTTGGATGTTTATTTGACCGAGCCGCGCCCCGCCGATGAAGTGCGCCCGGCGTTGGAGAAATCCGCTCCGGCAGGTATACAATTATTAAGCGTACAGCGGGTGCCGTATGCGTTGCCGTCGGTGCAGAACCTGGCCGCAGCGGCCCGGTACCGCGTAGAGGGGGATTTTGCTTCCTACACTCCGGCCCAGCCGGCGGAAACTTTTTTTAATGCCGACCGTGTGGAAGTTGTCCAGCGGGCGGAAAACGGTCTGACGTTTACGCAAAACGCCAAACCGTTTGTGCGGGAAGTCCAGACGCTTTCCCCGCGCATCTTATGTTTAACTGTGGCGTGCGTGGAGGGAAAATGGATACATCCGCAGCAGCTGGTAGCCGCGTGGCTGGGGGTGGAAATCCCCGCTCAGCCGGATGCGGCCCTGTTGGAAGATTTTGCGTTTGTCCGAGAAGGACTTTTTTGGCAGGACGGAGCCGGAGCGCTCCATTTGATTTAATTTTAACCCCAGCCGGGGAGAGAGGAATTTGGATATGAGTAAAAATTTAGAAGGGCAACCCACCGTAGAAGTATTGGTGAATACGTCTTTTGAAGAAACGCGCATCGCCATTTTGGAAGATGAACGCGTCAACGAGCTGATTTGGGAACGCCGCGGTTCGCTCAACATTGTAGGCAACATCTACAAAGGCATCGTGGAAAACGTGCTGCCGGGCATTTCGAGCGCGTTTTTGAACATCGGCTACGAAAAGAACGCCTATTTGTATATTTCCGATGTATTAGGCGGCGATAAAAAGAACATCGACAAAGTACTCCACAAAGGCCAGGAAGTGATGGTGCAGGTCGTCAAAGACGCCATCAGCACCAAAGGGATGAAGGTGACGATGGACGTCACTCTGCCCGGCCGCTACCTGGTGCTGACGCCGCACCAAAGTTTTGTGGGTGTTTCTAAAAACATCGAAGATTCCGAAGCGCGCCATAAACTCAACGAAATTATGCAGGACTTGGCCGCCAAGCACTTGGATGGGATGGGGTGTATTGTGCGCACGGAAGCCGAAGAAGCTACCAAAGACGAACTGGAACGCGAAGTAAAATACCTCTACCGCCAGTGGCAGTCCATCGTTAAAAAATTTGAAGCCTCCCGTGCGCCCAAACTGCTGCACGAAGATATGGACGCCGTGCTGCAGGTAGCGCGGGATGTACTGTCCGAAAACGCCAAAGTCTATCTGCTCGACAGCAAAAAAGATTACGAACGCGTGCTGGACTTTGTGGAAAAGAACTCGCCCGATTTGGCTGACCGCGTGAAACTCTACAAAGGCAAAACGCCGATTTTTGAGGCCTACAACATTGAAACGGAAATCGACAACCTGCGCAAAACCAAACTGCCTTTGCCCAACGGCGGCAGCATCATCATCCAGGAAGCCGAATCCTTGTGCGCCATTGACGTGAACACGGGTAAATTTACGGGCAACAAATCGCAGGAAGAAACCGTTACCCAAACCAACATCGAAGCCGCCAACGAAATCGCCCACCAGCTGCGTCTGCGCAACATCGGGGGGATTATCGTTATTGACTTTATTGATATGCGCAAAGCCTCCAGCCGCCACCGCGTGGTGGAAGCCTTGGCGCAAGCCGTCCACGGCGACCGCGCCAAAATCCGCATTCTGCCCATTACGCGCCTGGGCCTGGTGGAAATGACCCGCGAACGCAAACGTGCCAGCACGGGCAGCTTTATCAGCGAAGAATGCCCCCAGTGCCACGGTTCCGGCCGCGTGCTTTCGGCCGAGAGTATGCGCATCAAAATCCAGCGCGAAATTTATGATTTAACCAGCGGCCGCCCCGGCGGCAATTTGCGCGTGGTGCTGCACCCGGTGCTGGCGGAAGCCATTAAAAACCGCCAGGAAGATATCGAGCAGAATATCCACCGCACGCTCAAAATCCAGGCAGATCCGCAGCTGCCGTGGGAAGATTACAAAATCGTTTTGGAATAAACGTACGCCCGGCTTTGGCCGGGCGGCGGGCTGACACGCTTATGAAACGCTTGGGCAGAATTTTCTTATCGGGCTTGTTGTGTGTGGCTTTTTCCGCGGCGGGGTACGCGGCGGAAAAAGTGGATTTTATCGTTTCCGGGCGGGATAAAGGTTCCGTATCCGCCGTGCAGGAAGGCGGCGTGACATATGTGGACCTGCAGAAAACGGCCCGCAAATTTGGCACCGGCGTAGAACTCTTTGCCCAATCCAAGCAAGCTAAAATTTCCGCCAAAGGATTTTACGCCATTTTGACGGCCCCGCTGGATGAAATCATCATCAACGCCCAGTCCAAAACACTGCCGGCCCCCGTGCGTATTGAAGGGGGAAAAATGATGGTGCCGACGGCGTTTTTCCTGCTGCCCGAATTCCAGGAAGCGGTGGACCGCTATGTTTCGTTTAAAGACGGCGCGTTTTATGTGGAGCGGCGTTTTAACCTGGCATTTGCAGACACGCAAAAAAACGCACAGGATACCCTGTTGGTGTTTGATTCCCTCAAACGGCTTTCTTACCAAACCGAACAACCCAACAAGCATACCGTTAATGTGACCTTCCAAAACGTCGTGCTCAAGCGCGATTTGCACCAACGGGTAAAAACGGATTTCATATCGTCGATGGATGTGCGCCAGGGGCGCGACAATACCGCCGTGCTGAAAGTGATTTTAGGCAAAAACGCCCGCGATTGGAGTTTTGGCGAAACGGACGGAAAGTGGGTGTTCCGCGCCGGCGCGCAAAAAGCCGCGCCCGTGCTGGCGGCCGCGCCGTCGCCGGTTATCCAGCCGGAGTCCGCCCCGCAGACGCGTGCCGAAACCCATTCCGTTTTAGGGGACGAAAAACCTTCCGTTTTAATGGAAGCGGACAATGCGCCCGTACTGTCTGCCGTGGCGCCCAAGCCAACGGCTGTTTCTTCCGCCAAGCCGGAACCGGCCCCCAAACCGGCGCCTGTTATCAAAGCCGAGCCCAACCCGGTAGCGGTCAGTTCCGCGCGCAAAAAAATGCGCATTATGGTGGACCCCGGCCACGGCGGCAAGGACCCCGGCGCCGTGCGCAGCCGCTACCGCGAAAAAGATTGGAACCTGGATGTGGCCAAAGAACTGGCGCGCTTGCTTAAAAAAGGCGGGTTTGAAGTGCAAATGACGCGTGATAACGACAGTTTTATCGCCCTGTCCGAGCGTTCTAAAAAGTCCAACAAGTTCAAAGCGGATTTGTTTGTATCTATCCACACCAACGCTTCCAAAAACCGCAACGCCAACGGCTTCCAGGTGTATTTCCGTTCCGAAAAAGCCACCGATAAAGAAGCCGCCGAAGTGGCCGCGCTGGAAAACGAAGCGATGCAGTACGAAGAAGTTCACTATAACTTTGTGGACGCGCTTTTGCAGTCCTTGGCCAAGAACGAGTATATCAACGAAAGCTCCAAACTGGCCGGCTATGTGCGTAACGCCGTTTATAAACAGCCTGGCATTGGCATTGCCGTCAACCGCAACAACAGCGTCCGCCAGGCTAATTTCTATGTGTTAAAAGGCGTCAACAGCCCGGCTATTTTAGTGGAAATGGGTTACATCAGCAGCAATAAAGACCGCGGACGCTTGTCCAACGGCACCGTGCGCGACCGGATGGCCCAAGGCATTTACAACGGCATCCGCAATTACGCCAAAAAAGAAGGCTGGATAGAGTAATTTCCGCAAATTTTAGTCCACAAAAGCCCCGGTTTTGCCGGGGCTTTTTGCTGGAAAACAAGCGGAAAATAGAACGGCTTAAACGACCGTATAACCCGAAGCGCGGCATAGTTTCTTGCCGCGGTCGGTGAAGCCTTCGCAGGTAATTTCGTTGGGGCGGGAGGAATGTTCAAAATAGACGTGGACCGTCGCGTCGTATTTGGTATATTGCCCCGGAGTGGAAAAGACTAAGTTAAGCGCTACTTGGTTAACTTCGTCCGAAGTTCCTAATGCCCCCAGAATGTTGTCTAAAATATAGGTATGGCACCGTAATCCGCCTGTGCTGGAGCGGGTGCAGGCTTGTGTTAAGTCTATATCAAAGACGTCTAAATCGTTTGCATATGTCCCGTTGGCCATATAATAAATTTCCTGTGCTTTGCGCAAAGACTGCGCCAACGATATTGCCCCCGCCAGGCGGCTTTTGTCCACCGCCAGCTGGTATTGCGGCAGGGCCACCGCCGCCAGAATGCCGATAATCAGCACCACCACCAATAATTCTATCAGCGTAAAACCTTTTTGCATAATGCCTCCGCGTGGTAAACGTATCTCTATTATAACAAAAAAAGATACTTATAGTCCGTGTACTTATAAATATCATACAGCTATGCTGGAAGTATGAAAAACAACTATTCGCAAGCGGACAGGAAGTATTTAAAAATCTTTGGCGCGCGGGTACGTGCGCTGCGCAAACAGGCGGGGTTTTCCCAGGAAGATTTTGCTTTGGAAATCGGACTGGACCGAACGTATATGGGCGGAGTGGAACGGGGGGAACGGAATTTGGCGTTGCTCAACATCCGCAAAATTGCCAAGGGGCTGGGGCTCAAGGAACGCGATTTATTTTAGCGGTATCCCGCCCGGCGAAATAGTACAATATAAGGAATGAAAGACTATTTTTCTTTATTTTGGATTTTCGCCAAAATCGGCACGTTTACGTTGGGCGGCGGATACGCAATGCTGCCGCTGATAGAGCGGGAGCTGGTGGATAAAAAAGGCTGGCTGAACCGGGCCGAATTTTTGGACTGCGTAGCCGTGGCGCAGGCGGCGCCGGGCATTTTGGCGATTAATGTGGCCATTTTGTCGGGGTATAAAATGAAAGGCCTTTGGGGCAGCGTAACGGCCTCGTTGGGGGCGGCACTGCCGTCGTTTATTATTATTTTGTTGATTGCGCTGTTCTTCCGCGGGTACCAGGATAATCCGGTGGTGCAGCGCGTTTTTAGGGGAATACGCCCGGCGGTGGTGGCGCTAATTGCGGTGCCGGTGTTTAATTTGGCCAAAACGGCGGGAGTTAATCTAAAAACCGTTTGGATACCCGTCGTTTGTGCGGGGTTGGTGTGGCTGCTGAAAGTGTCGCCGGTGTATGTCGTTTTAGCGGCCGGTTTAGGGGGCTGGCTGTATGCGCGCCGCCAACGGAGGATGCCGTGATTTATTGGAAATTATTTGTTACGTTTTTTAAAATCGGCCTCTTTAATTTTGGCGGCGGATACGCGATGATTTCGTTTATCCAAAACGAAGTGGTCTATAAACACACGTGGCTGACGACGGCCGAATTTACCGACGTGGTGGCTATCAGCCAAGTAACGCCGGGCCCGGTGGGCATTAATTTGGCCACTTATACCGGTTACACGGCGGCGGACGGCGTGTGGGGGGCAGCGGTGGCTACTTTTGCGGTGTGTTTGCCTTCGTTTGTTTTGATGTTGGCCGTCAGCCGGTACTTTTTAAAATACCGCCATAGTCCGGCGGTGGAGGGCGTGTTTGCGGGGTTGCGTCCGGCGGTTATCGGGCTGATTGCGGCGGCGGCGTTGGTGCTGTGCAACGGGGAAAATTTTGTGGACTATAAAAGCCTGCTGTTTTTTGTAGGAGCTTTTTGGCTGGTTTGGAAGAAGAAAGCCGGCCCCATTGGCGTGATTGCCGCGTGCGGTGCGCTGGGGTGGCTGGTGTACCCATAAGATAGTTTAGGCTAACTCATATATTATTTAAAAAATGCCCGCTTTTAGACGGGCATTTATTTTTTTATAAAACTATTGTTAGTTTTAACTAACTTTTGTATAATAAAAACAAGAGGTGAATATGAAATTTAAAAAAACTATTAAAACATTTTTTATTGTGTCGCTTGGCCTGGCCGGTGCAGGAACCGTATGGGCGCAAACGCCGCAAGAACTTGGTTCGGGGGTGACGCGTGCGGCGGCGCGCGCACAAAAAGCGCACCGCCAGGAGCAGGCTTTGGCTACGGTTTCTTTTGACTGGGAAAAGAACCTTTATTTGAGCGATAAAATCAGCCGCCGGCGGCCGGGTTTCCAGGATGTTTTGTTAAAAACGGAGCGTCAAACGACCGTCTGCCGCGGGGTGTTGGCGGCGGGTACGCGCCGGGTGGTCACGCCGGCTTCCTGCGCCAAGGCGCCTGACGGGTTTCAATTAAAACAGGTGCGGGTGCATTTTGCCAATGGCCGAAAAGGGCGCGGCACGGCCAATAGTGTGGCGGTCAGCGGGGATTTTGCCGGCGTGCTGGTGTCTTCCCAACTGACGGCAGGCATACAGGGCGTACCGTTGGCGGCTGTCCCGGAAGGGAAATCTCTGTATGATGTTTTTGGCCGCGGGGTGCAGCAGCAATTATTGGAATTTTTTGTGAACCGGGGGGTAGTGTCGGCCCGCGCCAACCGGCTGACCGGCGTGGAAAACACGTTGCAAAAAGGGGAACCTTTCTTCTACCAAGGGCAGTTGGTCGCTTTGGTGGAAGAGGTGCCCAACCGCCTGCCTGTTTCTTTCTGGGGGGGAATTTCCGAGGATTCCTTATCCATTTTTCGCCCCGGCGTCCGGGAAGGACTGCTGACCGCGAAATAAACCTGCTTCCTTTTCCTCAAGCCAGGGAAGAGGGGTCTCCTATAAACCGCCGGTTTTCGCACCCGGCGGTTTTATTTTTTCTTTTGGCGCGCGTGCTATTGGACGGCCCCTTTGCAAAAACATCCACAACTTGTTGTTCCCTCTTTGCGTAAGCACCGTACCTAACGAAACCTGTTTGAGGCAGAGCCCCGCGGCCTGGAAGGCTGTTGCGCAAGGGCGCGACATTGCTAAAGCAGTGTGTCCCAATTAGTCGTGTTAGCGGGCATAGAGTGCCTGCCCCCGGCAAGGGGGCCTGGAAGGGCTGTTGCATATGGGCGCGACAGTGCAGAAACAGTGTGGCTCCACCAATCGTGTTAGCGGGTAAAGGAAAGGGGGCCAGGCTCTGGCCCCCAGGGAGCCACAAAAATCACTTTCAAACGGGAAATGAGTTTGCTGTACTTTTTTGGGCGCAAAAAAGTACCAAAAAACGCCCGGCCCAGGGCCCCATAAAAATCACTTCCAAGCGGGAAATTTTATAACTCGCGCGGGTTCCCCGCGCTCAAACAATAAAATTTCTCATCCGCTTGGAAGGCTTTTTATAGACGGGGCAAAAGGGCCGGTTAAACGACAACAACAACGGCCACGGCCACGACTACGACCACGACACAAGCGGAAACGGCTTCCTTTTTGAACAGTGCGGCAGTGCGGGAACGGTGTGGCCCAACCAGTCGTGCTGACGGGCATAGAGAAGGGAGGCTAGCCTCTGGCCCCGGCTCGGTGCCCAGGCGCTCCTTTTGCGCGAACATCCCCAATTGTTGTTCCCTCCTTACGTCAGCACCGTATTTTGCAAGACCTTGTCCGAGGCAGCGCTCCGCGGCCTGGAAGGGCTGTTGCATATGGGCGCGACATTACTAAAGCAGTGTGGCTCAAGGAGTCGTGCTAGCGGGTATAGAGTGCCTGCCCCCGGCAAGGGGGCCTGGAAGGCTGTTGCGCAAGGGCGCGACATTGCTAAAGCAGTGTGTCCCAATTAGTCGTGCTAGCGGGCATAGAGTGCCTGCCCCCGGCAAGGGGGTTGACTCGTTTTTTTTTTTTTGATAAATTTTGGCTATGAGCAAAATTTATCAAAAATCCCTCTCGGCGGGGAAAAACGCCGGATTCACGCTAATAGAGTTATTAGTGGTGGTTTTAATCATTGGTATCTTGGCGGCGGTGGCGTTGCCGCAATACCAAAAAGCGGTGATGAAAAGCCGTATGAACAGTATGTGGCCGCTTCTCAAGGGGATTAAAGACGCACAGGAAGCCTACTATATGGCGAATGGTACCTATACGGACGATTTAACTCAGTTGGATATTACTGTTCCGAAAGGGGATGTTCATTCAAACCCGGAGAAGGGGCAAGAAAGTTACAGCAATGGTACGTGTTTAGATAATCTGGATAATCCCAGAAATCCGACTGGGTGGAATGTGACTGGTGGTATTGGGGAAAAATGTGGTTTGGATTCCGGCGTTTGGCAGTGTTACTTTAAGGTTTATTTAGATAATTCTCCGCTTCCGGGAGTAATCCGATGCGGTGGGGTTCACCCGGATTGCGCTTCTATTTGTAAGAGTTTCAATTTTGTGACGCAATAGTGGATGGCAAAAATCCGCAGCCTAGACGGCTGTTGCGCCATGGAGCGATATTTCGCAAAGAGCATATGGCCCAGTTAATAAAAAACGCCCCGGGAAAACCGGGGCGTTTTCGTGTTTAGGAAAATCAGTTATTTTCCGTTGGTGTATTTTGGGCGGCGGGTGCCGCGTTTTGAGGGGTTGGCTCTTGCGGTGTTTTGCTTTGTTGAGCCGGTGCTTGTGCGGATTGTGCCGATGAACTTTCGGCCGCGGGCGGTTGGTTGGACGCCGTTTCCGCGGGGGAGGCTTCCTCCGCCGGGGCGGTTTCTTCAGCCGGTTCGCGGTAAGTCAGTTCCACTTCGGCAAACACGGCGCCTTTGTTTTCGTTTAACCAGCGGCGGTGGCTCTTATAGTCGGGGCAGAACTGCGCGACCAGTTGCCAGTATTCCTGCCCGTGGTTCATATGCACCAGGTGGCACAGCTCGTGTACGATTAAATAATCTTGCACCGCCAGCGGCATTTTGACGATGCGGTAGGAATAGTTGATGTTTTTCTTGCCCGAACAGCTGGCCCAGCAGGTGCGCTGGTCTTTAATTACGATATTGTTGTATTCCACGCCGATTTTTTCCGCCCATTCTTTTGTTTTGGCTTTCAGCGTTTCGTTGGCTTTTTCGCGCAGCCACGCGGTGACCAGCGCGGACGGGTCGGAATTTTTAGACTGCAGGTAAATGTGGAAAACGGTTCCGTCAAACGCCACGCCTTCTTCCTGGTCGGGCGTTACGTACATACGGGCTTCGTACAGATCCCCGTTGTAAAGCACTTTGTTGCTGTCCGCGGGCGTGTTTTGTTCCGCGTGGTCGTCGGCCGGGGCGTTCGGTTGGCCAAACACTTCCGGCAGCTCTTTTTTGAGCCGTTCGATAAACAATTTTACGTCGCTGATGACGGTTTGCGTATCTGCCATATATACATTGTATAAAAAACGGTCAAATTTTATACAATGGACGTATACTTTTGGAGGCCTTTGTGACCCATACCGATTTACAAAAAACCCCGCTTTGCGCGGCCTGTGAGGCGGCCGGCGGGAAAATGGTGGATTTCCACGGCTGGCTGCTGCCCGTGCAGTTTGCCGGTATTATCGCCGAACATAAAGCCGTGCGCGAAGATGCCGGAATGTTCGACGTGTCCCATATGGGGCAACTCTTTGTAGAAGGCAAGGACGCGTGGCCGTTTTTGCAGTATATTAATTGCAACAACATCAAAAACGAGCCCGGCGCGGGCGTTTATTCCCATATCCTTACCGAAAAAGGCACGATTATCGACGACGCTATTTCGTTCTGCTTAACGCCGGAAAAATTTTTGGTAGTCGTCAACGCCGCCTGCACGGCGGAAGATTTCGCCTGGTTTGAAAAACAGTCTAAAAATTTTGACGTAACCGTCCGCAACGAAAGCGCCCGCTGGGGGATGATTGCTGTCCAGGGGCCCCGCGCGTTGGAACAAGTGTCTAACCTCTTGCCAAAAGCCCCGGAAGTGGCACGGTTCCACATCGCAGAAATTGAATTGTTCGGTGCCAAAGGCTATTTGACGCGCACCGGCTACACCGGCGAGGACGGCGTAGAAATTATGTTGCCTTCGGATAAAATTGCCCAACTGTGGGACGCTCTTTTAAAACAAGGCGTTACGCCGTGCGGCTTGGGCGCGCGCGACGTGCTGCGCCTGGAAGCCGGATACCTGCTTAACGGCGCGGACGCGGACCAAACGCGCACGCCGTACGAAGCCGGCTGCGGGTGGGTGGTCAAACTGGCCAAAGAAAATTTTGTAGGAAAAGAAGCGCTGGCGGCGCAAAAAGCACAGGGAGTCAACGAAAAACTGATTGGCTTTGTGCTTAAAAGCCCCGGTGTGCCGCGCGCCGGCTGCCACGTATTTGCGGACGGTGCGGAAAAAGGCATACTGACCAGCGGGACGTATTCCCCTTTGTTTAAAGGAATAGCCGTCGGATACCTGGCGGCTGAAGCGGCCGTGCCCGGAACCGAAGTGGAAATCGAAATCCACGGCAAGCGGGTCAAGGCCGAAGTCGTCAAACCGCCGTTTTATAAAAACCGGGTTTAACCGAAAGGAGAAAAATATGTATAACGAAGAAAATTGCCGTTTTGCCAAAACCCACGAATGGGCCCATATGGAAGGCGACATCGCCACCGTGGGCATCAGCAACCACGCGCAGGAAGAAATCAGCGATATTGTGTTTGTGGATTTGCCCAAAGTGGGCCAACAAGTGACCGCCGGCCAGAATTGCTGCGTGATTGAGTCGGTTAAATCCGCCTCCGAAATTTACGCCCCCGTCAGCGGCGAAGTGGTGGAAGTAAACTCCGCCTTAACCAATGACCCGGCGCTCGTCAACCGCGAACCGCACGGAAACGGCTGGCTGTTTAAAATCAAAATGACGGCTCCCACCGAATACGAAAACTTGCTGGACTTGAACGCTTACAAAGCCACCTTAAACAAATAAGCGGACATTTGAATTATCCCCCGCCCGCACGCGGGGGATTGATTTTACAAGGATTTTTACTATGTTTATCCCCCATACGCAAGAAGACCGCCAAGAAATGCTGGATAAAATCGGCGTTTCGTCGGTGAAAGAATTGCTTTCGCAAATTCCGCAGGACCTTTTATACCCCGCGCTGGACTTGCCCCGCGCCCTTTCCGAGCAGGAACTTACGGCCCATATGCAAGCCTTGGCCGCGCGCAACAAACCGCTCAAAAACTTTATCGGAGCGGGCATTTACGAGCATTTCATCCCCGCGGCGGTAAACGCTTTATCTTCCCGCGGCGAATTTTTAACCGCTTACACGCCCTACCAGGCCGAAGCCAGCCAGGGCACCTTGCAGACGATTTACGAATTTCAAAGCTGTATGTGCGCTTTAACGGATATGGACGTGGCCACCGCCTCCCACTACGACGGCGCCACCGCCTTGGCCGAAGCCGCTTTGGCGTGCCTGCGCCTGACAAACCGGACGGAAATTTTAATTTCCGCCGCCCTTCACCCGCATTACAAAGAAGTGCTTCAAACGTATGTGCGCCACCAACCGGGCGTGTGCGTAAAAGAAGCGCCTTTGGGCGCGGACGGTACGCTGGATTTGGAGGCGCTTTCCCAACGCTTGTCCGATAAAACGGCTTGCTTTGTGCTGGCGACGCCCAACTTTTTTGGCTGTTTGGAACAGGCGGAAGAAGTTTCTTCCCGCGTGCACCAAGCGGGCGCGTTATTAACGGCGGTGGTCAATCCGATTGCGTTGGGCGTGATGCAAACGCCGGGTTCCTACAACGCCGATTTTGCCGTAGCCGAAGGCCAGCCTTTGGGCAATGCAATGAACTTCGGCGGCCCCGGTTTGGGCATTATGACGGCCAAGAAAGCCTATATGCGCCAGCTGCCCGGGCGCATTGTGGGCATTGCCAAGGACAAAAACGGCCGCCGCGCCTTTGTGCTTACTTTGCAGGCGCGTGAGCAGCATATCCGCCGCGAGCGGGCGTCTTCCAACATCTGCTCCAACGAAGCGCTCTGCGCGCTTAATGCGGTCATCTATTTAACGCTCCTGGGCCCGGCGGGGCTTGCGGAAGTAGCCGAACTAAATTTGGAACGCGCGCACCAATTGGCGGAAAGGGTAGGCAAATTGCCCGGCTTCCGCGTGAAATACGCCGCGCCGTTCTTTAACGAATTTGTGCTGGAATGCCCGGTGCCCGCCAAGAAGATTATTCAAAAGCTGGAAAAGAAGGGCCTCAGCGCCGGTTATGCGCTGGGGAAAGATTTTAAAGGGATGGAAAACTGTTTGCTCGTGTGCGCCACGGAAACCAAAACCACGGAAGATTTGCAGGCCTATGCCGAAGCCTTGGGAGGTATCAAATGAAAACGATTTTGCCGCATAACGCGTTATCGTTGGAAAAATCCCGCCCCGGCCGCCGCGGCGTACGGTTTGAGCAAGCGGAAAAACACGCCTCGGCCTATTTGCCCGAAGCGTACCTGCGCAAAAGCGTGCCCAAACTGCCGGAACTGTCGGAGTTCGAAACGGTGCGTCATTTTACGCGCCTGTCGGAACTGAACTATTGCCTGGACGGGGAATTTTATCCGCTGGGTTCCTGCACGATGAAGTACAACCCCAAAGCCTACGACGTTTTAAGCGCATTGCCCGGGTTTGCTAACGTGCATCCGCTGGCGCCGGAGTCGGCCGTGCAGGGAACGCTGGAAGCGTTGTACGGGTTGCAGGAACTGCTTAAAAAGGTGACGGGGTTGGCGGCGTTTACGCTCCAGCCCGCGGCCGGCGCGCACGGCGAGCTGACGGGCATTTTGACGGCCCGCGCTTACCACGACGCGCGCAAAGATTTCAAACGCACCGAAGTCATCGTGCCCGACACCGCCCACGGTACCAACCCCGCTACGGCGCATATGGCCGGATATACGGTAGTGAATATCAAATCCGCGCCGGACGGACGCGTGGATAAAGAAGCCTTGCAGCAGGCCCTGTCGGACAAAACCGCTGTGGTGATGCTGACGGTGCCCAACACCGTGGGGCTTTTTGAAACCGATATCCGCGAAATTGCCGACAGGGTGCACAAAGCCGGTGCCTTGTTTTATTTGGACGGCGCGAACTTTAACGCCTTGGCCGGGCTTGTAAAACCGGCCGATATGGGGGCGGATTTAATGCACCTAAACGTGCACAAAAGTTTTGCCGCGCCGCACGGCGGCGGCGGCCCCGGCGCGGGACCCGTGGGCGCGGCGGCGCACGTGGCGCCGTTTCTGCCCAAGCCGATGGTGGAACTGAAAAATGGCAAATACACTTTAAGCGGAAAAATGCCCAAGAGCTTGGGCAAGATGAAAGCGTTTTTTGGCAACATCGCCGTGTGCCTGCGCGGGTATTGTTACTTGCGCCAATTTGACGGACAAACGTTCCGCCAAATTGCCGAAAATGCCGTCTTAAACGCCAACTATGTCCGCGCCGCGCTCAAAGACAAATTCAATGCTTTCTTTGATTGCATTTGTATGCACGAATGCGTGCTGAGTATTAACCCGGCCGAGATGAACGGCGTGCACACGTCCGACATTGCCAAACGGCTGCTGGACTACGGCTTTTATGCCCCCACCATTTACTTCCCGCTTATCGTGCCGGAAGCGATGATGGTGGAACCGACGGAAACCGAAAGCAAACAAATGATGGACGCGTTTGTGGACGCGATGGAGCAAATCTATACGGAAATCCAAACCGAGCCGCAAACCGTTAAAGACGCACCGCACAGCCAGTGCGTGTGCCGCATTGACGAAGTTTCCGCCGCGCGCGAACCCAATTTGCGCTGGTAAAATACAGCGGGGTCTGTGCCAAACACGGGCCCTGCTGTATCAAAAGTCTTCCCTGCGGGAACGCGGGCGGCTGATATTTTGGGCTATGGATATTCTATTGTCTGCTCCGGCGTTGAACGTGTTTGAACAAATGGCACTGGATGAGTGTATCGTACGCGCGCGCCCGCGCGAAACGACGCTGCGCTTTTACCGCTGGACGGACGGACCGGCTGTAACGTTTGGCTATGCCCAGTTTGTAAACGAGGTCCGCCGCGCCGTGCAAGCCGCGCCGGACGCCGGCCCGCTGGCGCGCCGTCCAACAGGCGGGGGAGTGGTGTTCCACCGGGACGATTTGACCTTCTCGCTGGTGTTTGTTTCGCCCGATCGTCCTTCGGAAATTTACCGAAGATTGCACGCGTGTATTCACGAACAGCTGGCACGTTTGGGCGCGTCAAACCGGGTGTTTGCGCAAAAGTTGCCTTCATCCGCCTATGCCCCCAGCCAGCACCACGCGGCCAGCGCGTGCTTTCGTAATCCGGTGGAAAATGATTTGCTCGCGTCCGACGGCGCCAAAGTGCTGGGCGGCGCGATCCGCCGTTTTGGTCAAACGGTGCTGTATCAAGGTTCTTTGCAGTGGCCCGGGGCGCGCGGAAACCCGGCTTATAAAAAAGCCCTTATCGATGCCATCCGCCTGTATGGGGCGGTGGATTTAAAACCCGCCCGGGTGGACGAAACCCTTTTGCAAACGGCCCGGCGGCTGGCTCAAACCCAGTATTCCCAGGCGGCGTGGACGGAGAAATTTTGATGACCCGTTTATTAAAATTACTCATAGCCCTTTTGCTGCTGCCCACCGCCGCGTTGACCTTTGCCGAAACGGCGCGGATTTTGTTTGCCGTATTGGGGCATTTGCAGGCCGCGGTTAGTTTTATTGCGGGGGTAGTGGTGTACGCGGGCGTTCATTACGGGTATTACGATTTCTCCCGCCCGTATGTCTTTGCGCACGAAATGACCCACGCCCTGGCGGCGTTGCTGTGCGGCTGCCGGATTAAGGATGTGTCCGTCGGGCAAGACAGCGGGTATGTGAAAATGGACCGCTGCAATGCGTTTGTGGTGCTGGCGCCGTATTTTGTGCCCGCTTATACGTTGGCGGCGGCGTTTGTGTATGCTATGGCAAATTTATTTGTGGATTTAACGCCCTATCGGCAAGTATTTTTATTTGTGATTGGGTTTTGCACCGCTTTTCACGTCACGCAGACATTCAAAACTTTGTTTGAGGCGGACCAGCCCGATTTAAAATTAGCCGGCGGAAAAATTTTTTCCGTCGTAATGATTACGCTGGCCAATTTAGTGGTGCTGGCGTTGGTGCTAAAAGCGTTGTTCCCGGAAGCCGTTAGCCTGGCGGAAGCGGGCAAAAATGTGTTGGCGGGAACCGTCAACATCTGGCGAATTATAGTAAACTATATAGTAGAAAAAGCAGTCAATGCGTCGTAAAAATGAGCAAAAAAAATAAAAATAAACAAAAAAAAGGTTTTTGGAACTGGCTGGGGCGGTTTATTAAATCGAGCCTGATGGTCAGTTTTCGCTTGATTTTGTTTACGATTATGTTTTTGCTGCTTGTTGTAGCGGTGTTGTGGCTGGTGTTTTTAAAAACCTTCAATGCCCAGCATATCAGCGAAGTGATTACCGAAGAAATCCAAAAACGGTTGGACCGCCCGGTAGTCATTACCTCCTTGGATTTAAAATTTATCAATACATTGGAATTGAAAGGTTTCTCGGTGTTGGATACAACGGGGGAACCGGGCTATCCCTTGCTGGCGGCCGAGTCGGTTACGTTGCGCCTGCGGCTGCTGCCGCTTTTGAGCCAACAACTGGTGATTGATGAGGTCTCGCTCAATTCCCCGCGGTTTAATGTGGTGCGCTTAAAAGACGGCAGCTATAATATGCCGCGGCTGAAATCTGCCAAAGAACAATCTTTCTATACCAGCGAACTCACCGGGCATAAGCTGGCGGTGAGCGTAGAGGATTGGACCGTGCACAACGGAGTATTTAGCTACAAAGATTTGGCCTCCGGCGTGTCGCACGCCGTTTATGGGCTTAACCTGCATTTTGAACAGCTGCGGTTTAATGAATTGTCGCGTTTTCAGGCGGAAATGGTGCTGCGCAACAAGTGGGGGGATAACATTTCCGATATGGAAATTAAAGGGACGGGGCACGTCAATTTCGCCGGGTTTGATTGGGCCAACTTTGCACTGCGCAGTTTGCGTACCCAAGTGTTTTTATTCCAAAAGCCGGTGGACTTGCTGATAGATTTGGACAATCTCCGTACGCCGTATTTTAATATCAAAGCCAGCATACCGGCGTTTTCCAGCAAGGATTTGTCGCTGTTTCACACGAAGGAATGGGGCTTTTCCGTTCCCAAGGCGGAGCTGACGGCGCAGGGGTTGCTCGATAACGATTACCGCCTGCTGAAACTTTCCAAAGTCACGGCGTCTGCCGATGACGTACAACTGACGGCTTCGGGCAGTTTGGATTTTACCCAAACGCCTTTTGCGGCGGATATACAGGCGGAAACCAATTCCTTCAAGCTGGCCGGCAAAGAAAAGTACTACGTCCCGCTGGGCCAATACAAACTGACGGGCACGGGGGCCTTATCGGCTCAGGTGGCGCGCCAAAAGGGCAAATATACCCTGCCGTTATTCACCGCGCAGCTGAAAAATGTGGACGGATTGTTTTATGGATTTAAAGCCGCGGGCGTGAGCGGGGAATTCCAAGCAAAGACCAACTTTACCGATTTGTACGCCAGTACGTCTGCCGGCAAAGTGACGGTGAATAAATCCGTTTTTGACAAACTGAATATGAGCGCCAGCTGGCGCAAAGGCAATTTGTACGCCTATATCGCTTCCACCGAGTTAAACGGTGTACCGTTTAAGCTGAGTTTATCGGTTAACAATTTAAAAAGCAGCCGCCGCAAAATCCGCACTTCCATTTATTGGCGCGATTTGGACCCCGTGGCTTTTATCGGCACGGTGAAGGATTTTGTCGCGGTGATTACGCCGCTGCTTAAAAAGAAACCCAACCTTAAAGAGCCGGAGGAAGGGCAGCTGGCTTGGCTGCGCAACTTCCGCGACCGGCTGCCCGCCTTTATGCCTAACTTTGCCGGCAATTTAACGGCGGATACTTTCTCTACGCAAATTTTGTCCGGCAACCGTTTCAGCGCCGAGTTTGATTTTACCGGTATGCGCGCCGGAATGAAAAACCTTTCCGGCCCCTTGGAGGCGCGTTTGGAGGGGGGCGTCATCCACCAGATGGAAAAACTGGCCGAAGAACAACAAGCCTTGAACATCACCTTCCAACCGTTTATTTTGATGCACCGAATGGAGCGCGCCGGGAGTTTTAAAGTAGGGCAGGTGCTCAAAGACGTGCCGTTTGACGATATGGCCGTGTCGGTGGATTTTAACAAAGGGCGTATGCAAATCAACAACGCTTACACCGTAGGGCCCACCATTTCGGCCGCCGTCAGCGGGTGGACCGACTGGGTAAACGAAAATTTTGATATCATTATATGGACGATGTTTAATAATACCTCCCGCTCCGGGGCGCTGGCTGAAAATTTGACCGATGAATCGGGCAATCCGGCGCTGGCTTTTCGGGTATCGTCTTCTATGCTTAAGCCCAAGTTGGAGATGATGCGCGCCAAAAAAACCGGCGAAACCATCCGCGCCGCCCAGGAACAGGGACTCAACACCAGTTTTAAAGCCGCACAGGAATTCATCCAAGGAGATTTTCATGCCAAGAAATAATATGGACGTGCTGTGCCTCCTGCAAGAACACGGGGCCATTTTGGAAGGACATTTTGTAATGCCCTCCGGCTTTCACAGCCAGACGTATATTCAAACCTCGCTTTTGATGCAGCACCCGCATTTGGCCCAACGCATAGCGGGGGCGCTGTCGGATAAGTTCACCAAAAAAGTGGATGTGGTGATGGCGCTTACGCCGTCCAACTCGGTCTTGGCGCAGGAAGTGGCCCGCGCCCGCGGCGTGCGCGCTATTTTTGCATCACGCGATGACAACGGCGAAATGGTGCTGAAACATAATTTCTTAATTAAAGAAGGCGAAGAAGTCCTTATCGTCGACGATGTCGCCGTTTCCGGCCGGAAAATCAACAAAGCCATTGCATTGGTCAGCCGGATGGGGGGCAACGTCATTGGCGTGGGCGTGATTGTGGACCGCTCGATGGGTTACCTGCCGCTGGCGGTGCCGCTGCGCGCGTTATTATCGTACCCGATGCAGACTTTTTCGGCGAAAGAGTGCCCGCTCTGCGCCGCTAAGATTCCGTTCTCCCAATTGGAAGAAACGGGTAAGGGCAAATAATAGAAAGAGGATCAAAACCGTATGATAGAAATTAAACTCAAACCCAAAGAAGAAAGACGCCTCCAGGCCGGACACTGGTGGGTATTTTCCAATGAAATCGACGGACTGGATACTTCCGTTGAACCCGGCACCCTGGCCCGCGTGCTAAACCACGAAGGCAAACAAGTAGGGATTGGCTATTTCAACCCGCACAGCTTAATTTCCGTACGGCTTATTCAAAAAGGCGAAGGCAATTTGCCGCAAGATTTTGTGTTCGAAAATTTGGACAACGCTTACTCGTACCGCAAGGAAATCGGCGTGCGCAAATACGGCCGTATGTGTTACGGCGAGGCCGACCATATGCCCGGCCTGGTGATTGACCGTTACGGCGATGTGCTGGTGATTGACGTGCTGACGGCCGGAATGGAAAAATTAAAGCCCGAAATCACCAAAGCGTGCCAGAAGATTTTTAAACCCAAAGGTATTTACTATAAAAATGACAGTTCTTTCCGCGCTTTGGAAGGGCTGACCAACACGCCGGAAATCATCGGCGAAGTGCCGGACGTGGTGGAAATAGAGGAAAACAAGGTTAAGTATATGGTCCCGCTGCGCGGCGGCCAAAAAACGGGGTTTTATTTCGACCAACGCGAAAACCGCGAATTTTTAAAACCGTATTTTAAAGATAAACTCGTGCTGGATTTGTATTCCTACATTGGCTCTTTCGGCATTACGGCCGCACTGGCCGGGGCCAGCCAGGTGTGGGGGTGCGATTCTTCGGCCGCGGCCGTGGAATGGGCGCAGAAAAATGCGGAATTAAACGGCGTGTCCGACATCACCGTCTTTCACCGCGACGATGCCGAACGCCTGCTGTCCGCTATGAAAAAAGGCGAATTGCCCGACCAGCCCGATATGGTCCTGCTGGACCCGCCCGCTTTTGTAAAAAGCCGCAAAGCCTTGCCGCAGGCGGTGGGATTGTACGTGAAATTGGTCAAAATGGCGTTGGAAGGAATGAAACCCGGCGGCTATTTGGCGTTTTCTACGTGTTCGCACCATATTTCGCGGGAACTGTTTGTGGACATTATCCGCCAAGGCGTCAGCAAGGCCGGGCGCCAAGCGGTGTTGGTGGAATTGCGCGGGCAGGCGAAGGACCACCCGGTACTGATTGGTATGCCGGAAACCGAATACCTGCATTTTGCGCTCATCCAGGTGCATTAACTTTTAGCGCCTTTCCAACCCCGGGGAAACCCGGGGTTTTTGCGTCTAAAAGTTGCTTTTTCGGGCGGGAAACCAGGCGACAGCAAAGGGCAAAAAAATCCCTTGAGTTCGTATAGGATTTTTGGCATAATGAAAAGGTAATGCTATCTTTTGGAGGATTCCTATGCGTAAAAGTTTGTTTGCCTTGCTTGCCATACTGCTGGCCTTCCCCGCTGTATATGCCCAAGATGCCGCTTCCCGTCAAACCAAATACAACCAATTGCTAAAGCAAAGACAGGAGTTAATGTCCTGGAGTGAGGAAAACCCCATTGCTCCCCGTTTTATAGGGATGATGAAAGAGAGAGAAGCCCGCGATATTCGCACCCATCTCTATACCCATTTTTTTGATTTAAGAAAGAACGACGTCGCCCAATTCCGCCGCGATTTACGCCAGGAATTGCAAAAAGCCGATGAGGTTCCGTTTGTGACGTTCAACCGCCTGCCGGCCGAAAATTTAAAGAAAATCGCCCGTAACCCGCAATTTTTAATTGAACTGCTTAAATTGTACCCGGATAACGCGGCCACGCTGTCGGACACGTATTTGACCAAGCTGTTCAAACAAAATGAAAGTCTGGAGCTGCTGTTGGTCTATTATTTGCTGTATTTAAAAAGCTACAACGAAGACCCTTCCTGCGTGAATTTTACCAAAGGGGAAAAACGGCAGCTTTCGTCCATCTACAAGGCCGGGAATATGGAGCGTTTTTATCAGATGTTGTCGCTCTATGCGGCTTCTAACTTAACGGCCAAAAAACAGAAGCTGGCCCGGAATTATGTCCAAAAATCGCTGGCCAGCGCGCTGCGGTTTTAAAAGAGCAATAAAAAACCCCGCCTAAGAGCGGGGTTTTTTGTGAACAGCAAATTTATCAAAAAATGCCGAGGGACAGGATCGAACTGTCGACACCCGGTTTTTCAGACCGGTGCTCTACCACTGAGCTACCTCGGCATTACCTAAATATAATACAAAATTTCAAAACCTTCTTCAAACAAAATTCATTTTCCGTCGGGGAAAAGAGTTTTCTGTCCTGCGTTTTTAGCGTAAATCGCTGTGTTGGATAAATTTTTCTACGGCTTGTTTCAAAAAATTTTGGTCTGTTTCGTCAAAGCGGTTTAAGACGGGGGAATCAATATCCAGCACGCCCCATACGCGGCCTTGATGCAAAACGGGCACGACGATTTCACTGTTGGAAGCCGCATCGCACGCGATATGCCCCGCAAAAGCGTGTACATCCGGCACCCGCAGTGTTTTTTGTTGGGCGGCCGCCGTCCCGCAGACGCCTTTCCCTAGTGCGATGCGTACACAGGCCGGCTTCCCTTGAAAAGGCCCCAACACGAGAACGCCGTTTTTAAGCACATAAAACCCGGCCCAGTTGATATCCGGGAGGGCCTGGTATAACACCGCCGCCAGATTGGCCATATTGGCCACGGCGTCGCGTTCGGGCGCCAGCAGGGCGTCCAGCCGGAGCAATAAAGGAGCATAAAAAAGTGTTTTAGGGGTGGAAGTCATTCTTTTATTGTATAAAAAACCAATCAGAATGATTGCGTTTTTGCTTCCAAAAGAAATATACTTTAAATATGGGTTTTCCGGCAAAACCCCCGGACCTACAGGAGAATTATGCCAAGAATCGAAGTAGACGCCAACAAGTGCAAAGCTTGTTACCTGTGCGTCAGCGCTTGCCCGAAAAAATGTTTGGGCAAATCTAAAACCATCAGCAAGAAAGGGTATTTCCCGGCAACGATGGAACACCCCGAAAATTGCATCGGATGCGCGATGTGCTATATGATGTGCCCGGATATCGCCATCACGGTAATGAAAGACTAATCATTTTGAGGATTTTATCATGACTGAAAAAACATTACGAAAAGGCAACGAAGCTTTAGCCGAAGGCGCCATCCGCGCCGGGGCGCGCTTTTTTGCCGGTTACCCGATTACTCCGCAAAACGAAGTGCCGGAATATATGTCCGCCCATATGGCGGATGCCGGCGGTGCCTTTGTGCAGGCCGAAAGCGAATTGGCGGCTATTAATATGGTTTATGGCGCCGCCTCTACTGGAACGCGCAGTATGACGTCTTCCTCTTCGCCAGGCATCAGCCTCAAGCAAGAAGGCATCACCTATTTGGCCAGCGCCGATTTGCCGTGTTTAATCGTCAACGTGATGCGCGGCGGCCCGGGTTTGGGCAGTATTTCCGGCGCGCAGGGCGATTATTTCCAAGCTACCCGCGGCGGCGGCAACGGGGACTATCACGTCATTGTATTGGCGCCGAACTCGGTGGAAGAATTGGGCAATTTCCCCAAATTAGGTTTTGAACTGGCCGAAAAATACCGGATGCCCTGTATGATTTTGGCCGACGGCATTTTGGGGCAGATGATGGAAAGTATGTCCTTTCATTTTGACCCGATTGACCCCAACACTTTGGGTAAATTTGACTGGGCGGTGGATATCCACAAAAACGGCCGCAAGAAAAACAATGTATTTTCCTACAAAGGGGACAACTTAATTGCGGACGTGGTGGAACGCGCCAAACGCTACGGGCTGATTGAAAAAACGGAAGCCCGCTGGGAAGAGCGTGACGCCGAAGGCTGTGATGTGCTTTTGGTGGCGTACGGGCTTTCGTCCCGCGCGTGCCTGGAAGCCGTCAACCGCGCCAAAGAAGAAGGCCTGAAAGTGGGCCTCTTCCGCCCGATTACCTTGTGGCCGTTCCCGTCCAAACGCTTGGCGGAACTGGCGTCCAAAGCCAAGGCCGTGCTGACGGTGGAACAGAGCCTGGGGCAGCTGGTGCAGGATGTAAAATTGGCGATTAACGGCAAGACGCCCGTTTACTTAAACGCCTATCCTTCCGGCGGCCAGCCGGACGGACACACCATTCTTACCGCGGTTCGCTCTATTTTAAACGGCGGCAAAGAAGGGCTGTTTGATTTGCAGGAACACGCTGCGGGATTTACCTATGCATGCAAGCGCGATACGTCGCTCGGTATTCAGGGCGATTTAAAGGGAGGCAAATAAGTATGACAATCATCGCCAAAAAACCCGCCAGTTTGACTGATTTACCGATGCACTATTGCCCCGGCTGCGGGCACGGTATCGTGCACCGCTTAATGGGCGAAGCCATTGACGAACTGAACATTGCGGACCGCGTAATCGGCGTGGCCCCGGTGGGCTGTGCCGTGTTTGCGGATTCGTACTTTGCGTGCGATATGGTGCAGGGCGCCCACGGGCGCGGCCCGGCCATTGCCACGGGTATTAAACGCTCTAAACCCGAAGCTATCGTATTTTCCTACCAAGGCGACGGCGATTTAGCTTCCATTGGTATGGCGGAAATCGTACACGCCGCCGTGCGCAGCGAAAACATCACCGTTATTTTTATCAATAACGCCATTTACGGAATGACCGGCGGCCAGATGGCCCCGACCACCTTGGTCGGCCAGGTGGCCACTACGGCCCCCAAAGGGCGCGACCCCAAACTGCAGGGGTGGCCTATTAATATGTGCGAAATGCTCTCGCAGATTACCGGCGCCAAATACTTGGAACGCGTGGCGGTGGATTCGCCCCAGAACGTGATGAAAGCCAAAAAAGCGATTAAAAAAGCGTTTGAAAACCAGGTAAAAGGGGTGGGTTTCTCAATGGTGGAAGTGCTTTCGCAGTGTCCCACCAACTGGTATGCCAGCGTGCCGCAAGCCTTGGAATTTGTGCGGACCAAAATGATGCCGCAATATCCGCTGGGCGTATTCAAAGACGAGGGAGGCAAGTAATGTATCAAGGAATTCGTATTGCCGGTTTCGGCGGACAGGGCGTTATTTCCGCGGGGATTTTACTCGCGCAGGCCGGCGTGGAAGACAAGAAAAACGCCAGCTGGCTGCCTTCGTACGGGCCTGAAATGCGTGGCGGCACGGCTAACTGCTCGGTGGTGGTATCGGATGGGGAAGTGTATACGCCTATCGTGTCCGCCCCCGATACGGTGATTATTATGAATGAGCCGTCCCTGCCCAAGTTCGAGCCGCTTTTGAAAAAAGGCGGGCTGATGATTATCAACAGTTCGCTGATTAATTCCCGCCCGACCCGCACGGATATTACCGTCGTGTGCGTGCCGTGCAACCAGATTGCGGAAGGTTTGGGAATGGACCGTATTGCCAACCTAGTGGCGCTGGGTGCGTTTATTAAAAAGACGGGTGCGGTTGCGCTGCAAAGCGTGGAGCACGCGATGAAGAAGGTATACAAACGCGCTAAGCCGGAAATGCTGGAGTTAAATAAAAAAGCGTTGCAAGCCGGGTATGACGCCGTGAAATAAGTGCGTTAAGCGAAGCGCGCAAGGCGATAAATTTAATCCCCTGGAGCCGAAAGGCCCAGGGGATTTTAATGCATTTAAAATAAAAAAGCGTTGCAAGCCGGGTATGACGCCGTGAAATAAGTGCGTTAAGCGAAGCGCGCAAGGCGATAAATTT